>JBCCNJ010000081.1:0-19948 GCA_039025905.1 Pseudomonadota bacterium
ATCAACTCTCGCTCCACCAGCAAAACGTAGACCACGCCGATAGCGAATGAGCCGACGATGTTAACGAGTAGCGTGCCCAGCGGGAAATGCCCCTCCCACAATCGATGCACCCAGTTACCAAGCAGGTAGCGCGCTACCGCACCGGACGCACCGCCAAGCGCTATGAATATTAGGAATTTCATTGTGCTTCGTGCTTGCGCCAAAGAGGCGGCATTGTACTGGTTTTACTGCACCTACGCAGCGCTTTCTTGAATAGCCTAATCGGGATAACCCTGGGGATTTTGCCGTTGCCAGCGCCAGGCATCTTCACACATCGCCGCCAGGTCGCGCTCAGCGTGCCAACCCAGCTCGGTGGCAGCGCGCGCTGGATTTGCATAACACTCTGCAATATCGCCTGTGCGACGGGAGACAACCTGGTAGGGTATTTTTTGCCCGCTGGCTGCTTCGAAGGCGCTCACCATTTCCAGCACTGAGTAACCCGTGCCTGTTCCCAGATTATGAATCATGCAGCCTGGATCCAACGCCAGCTTTTCCAACGCTTTGACATGCCCCAGTGCCAGATCAGTGACGTGGATATAGTCTCTCACGCCGGTACCGTCGCGTGTTGGATAGTCGTCTCCAAACACGGATAGTTGCTGCCGTAATCCTGTGGCGGTTTGTGCGACATAGGGCATGAGATTATTGGGCACGCCGCTGGGGTGCTCTCCGATCATACCGCTGTGGTGCGCTCCCACAGGGTTAAAATAGCGGAGAATTGAGAGGTTCCAGCTGGCATCAGAAACGGCAAGATCGCGCAAAATTTCTTCTATCATTAATTTGCTACGACCGTAGGGGTTGGTTGCACTGAGCGGAAACGACTCGTCTATCGGGTTAGAGGCGGGATCGCCGTAGACAGTCGCAGAGGACGAAAACACAAGGTTCTTAACCCCCTCCTCGCGCATGGCCTGCAGCAAGTTTAGAGCCCCTATCAGATTGCAATCGTAATACTCCAACGGGATAGTCACTGATTCACCCACGGCTTTTAGGCCTGCGAAGTGAATCACGGCGTCGATACCGTGGCTCTTCAGTAGTCGGCTCACCAACGGTTTGTCACGCACATCGCCACGCTCAAAGGTTAGCGACTTGCCGGTGATGGCCTGTACGCGCTCCAGAGCGACTGGGCTACCGTTGCACAGATTATCCAAAACCACCACAGTGTAGTTCTGCTGTAACAGCTCTACACATACGTGAGAGCCAATGTAACCGGCTCCGCCGGTAACCAGGACGGCTTTATTCATGCTTTAGGATCCGGATATCGCTGGCGCGAACTGATCCTGTCCAGCTCGCGCAGGTACTTAAACTTTTCTAGTATTTTGCTCTCCAAGCCCCGATCTACCGGCTCGTAATAGCGCCGGCCTTTGAGGGTCTCCGGGAAGTAATTCTCGCCGGCTGCATAAGCGCCCTCCTCGTCGTGGGCGTACCGGTAATCGGCACCATGTTCCATATCCTTTAGTAACTCTGTAGGCGCATTGCGAAGATGTAGCGGTACTTCCAGACTTCCGCACTGCGACGCATCTTCGCGAGCTGCACTAAACGCCTTATATAGCGCATTACTCTTGGCAGCGGAGGCGAGATAGACCACTGCCTGCGCAATCGCAAGCTCTCCTTCGGGGCTGCCTAAGCGCTCTTGCACCTGCCAGGCATCCAGGCACACACTCAGGGCGCGCGGATCGGCATTGCCGATATCTTCGCTGGCCATGCGTACGACGCGACGCGCTATGTACAGTGGGTCGCAACCACCTTCCAGCATACGGCACAGCCAGTACAGTGCCGCATCCGGTGAACTGCCGCGCACGGCCTTATGCAGCGCGCTGATCTGATCGTAAAAAAGATCACCACCTTTATCGAAGCGCTGCAGGGACGCTTGTAATACCTCTTCGAGCGTGGCATCGGAAATCACGTTATCGATCGCAAGATCAGCAGCCAGCTCCAACAAATTCAACGCCCGACGCGCGTCACCATCGCTCTGCTGCGCTATTGCCCGCAGCTGCCTTGGTTCGACCTGAAGGCTGTCGACGTCTCTGCTTGCGGCCAGTACCTGCAGCGCTCGCTCCATCACGCCGACAACGGCTTCGACATCAAGTGGTCGCAGCTTGTAAATGCGCGAGCGCGATAACAATGCGTTGTTTAGCTCAAAGGAGGGGTTCTCGGTGGTTGCACCGATAAAAATGACTGTGCCGTCCTCCACAAAAGGAAGAAACGCGTCTTGCTGGGATTTATTGAATCGATGCGCTTCATCGATAAATAGCACGGTATCACGGCCTGCATGGCGCTGCGCTTTTGCCTCTGCTATCGCCGCCCGAATTTCTTTCACTCCAGCGAGCACCGCGGATAGCTGCAGAAAATGTGCATTCGCATGCTGCGCAGCGATGCGTGCCAGCGTGGTCTTGCCGACACCTGGCGGACCCCAAAAGATCATAGAGTGAAGCTGACCGCTGTCTATCGCAATGCGCAGGGGTTTTCCCGCTGATAGCAGATGCGCCTGGCCGGCATATTGGTCTAGAGACTGAGGTCTTAAGCGAGACGCCAGTGGTTGGTAGGCAAGCGCCTTGGATGGACTACTCTCTGACGCCACGGGCGGTGCCGGATCTTCGGCGAAAAGGCCATCCTGAGCTGGCTCAGTTGTCATAATAAAACACGTCGACATCGCCATCAGGTGGCGTGAACACAAACGCCTCAGGTGTCAACGCCGACGCATCATCCAAATCGAGCAGCGTCACCTTGATCTGCTGGCCCAGGCGATCCACGATATCGAGTCGGCTCAACCCATCTTCGGCGAAATGCACCGTCAGTTCCCGAAATCCTGCAGTGCTACTTGTCGGAACCAATACAAAACTATCATCTGTCGCACGCGTTACCTCGTAGCTTGAACTTAAGCCAGTGGCATCGCCTGCCAGAACTTGTAGCGGAGAGGCTTCCACGCTGTCATCAACGGGTCGGCGCGTCACCGTCTCCAAATCCATGTCGTAGTGCCAAAGGAACTCTGTGTCAGCGATGATCAGCTGTCGGTCGGGGGACTCGATCTGCCATTTAAAGTACACAGGGCGCAGCAGCTTGAAGCTACCTGCCGACTCCAACAATACCTCGCCTTGCTCATCGAACTGTTCTTGAATGAAACGTCCCTGCAATTGCTGGATGGGTGCGAGCTTTTCCAGCAACTCTGCAGTTGCATCATCGACCTGTGCGCTCGCGGGAAAAATCACGACGGCTGCGAACAGCGTCAGCAGTCTGAGGACTATCGACTTCAATCTTATTCCTCCTGTGGCGGGGGCGCTAACACCTCACGCTGTCCGTTGCTGCCCATGCTGGAGACTACGCCCGCTGCCTCCATGGTCTCGATTAATCGCGCGGCGCGGTTATAGCCAATGCGTAGTTTGCGCTGCACACTGGATATGGACGCACGCCGACTCTGGAGAACGTAATGCACCGCCTCATCATAAAGGGCGTCGCTTTCATCGGACTCGTCTGAGGCGCTAGCCTGCATTTCGCCAGCGGTGACAGGCGTGCTAGAGCCTTCATCTAAGAGTCCATCAATGTAAAGAGGTTCCCCCCTACGCTTCCAATCCGCGACCACGCGATGAACTTCATCGTCTGAGCAAAAAGCACCGTGTACTCGCGTAGGGACACCGCTACCGGGCGGCAAATACAGCATGTCACCATGACCCAAAAGCTGCTCCGCGCCGCCCTGATCGAGAATCGTACGCGAATCAACCTTGGACGACACCTGGAAGGCAATGCGCGTGGGAATATTGGCCTTGATCAACCCGGTGATAACATCCACCGAAGGCCGCTGTGTCGCCAGCACCAGATGAATGCCCGCCGCCCTCGCCTTTTGTGCGATGCGCGCGATCAACTCTTCTACCTTTTTGCCGACGACCATCATCATGTCTGCAAACTCGTCGATTACGACGACGACCGAGGGCAGTTTCTCCAGCGCAGGTACTGTTTGCTCTTCGTCAGTGATTTCCAATAGTGGGTCGGGTGTCCATAGCGGATCCTCGATAGGCTTACCCGCTTTTTCGGCGTCGATAACCTTGCGATTAAAGCCCGCCAGATTGCGCACGCCCAATGCTGCCATCAGCTTGTAGCGTCGCTCCATCTCCGCCACACACCAGCGCAGTCCGTTTGCCGCGTCTTTCATATCGGTGATCACGGGCGTCAGCAAATGCGGAATACCGTCGTAGACCGACAGCTCCAACATTTTGGGATCCACGAGAATCAAGCGCACATCCGCTGGACTCGCCTTGTAAAGCAGACTGAGCAGCATCGCATTCACCCCTACAGACTTGCCCGAACCGGTGGTGCCTGCAACCAGCAAGTGAGGCATCTTGGCGAGATCGGCGACCACGGGAAGACCGGAAATATCATGTCCCAGGGCAAGGGTCAGTGGTGATTTACTCTGATCGAAAGATTTGGATGCGAGCACGTCGCGAAAGTTGACGATCTCCCGATGCTCATTCGGAATCTCAATGCCGACCACCGATTTACCAGGTATCACCTCTACCACTCTCACGCTGATAACCGCCAGCGAGCGAGCCAGATCTTTGGCAAGATTCGAGATGCGCGAGACTTTTACGCCAGGAGCCGGCTGAATTTCGAATCTTGTCACTACCGGACCGGGGTAAACGGCCGTCACCTCGGCTGAAATACCAAAATCAGCCAATTTTAGCTCCAGCAGCTTGGACAGACCCTCCAGCGCCTCTTTCGAGTATCCCGCATCGGGATCATTCACATTGGGATCAAGTAGCTCCAGCGGTGGTAGGGACCCCGTTACTGGCGCATCGAAAAGCGGCCGCTGCTTTTCCTTTTCCTCGCGTTCGCTTTTCTCCGATTTGGCCTTCGGTGGCTTTATTTTTGGCGGCGTGCGTTTCTTCTCGCGCTCTACATGTTCGGTGATCACCATTTTGCGCGCTTCGACTGCTTTATCTCGAGCGCGTCGATCGCGAACGGTATCAAAACTCTTCACGACCCATTGTCGCGTCGTATTAATCAGCGCAATGCTCCCTGCACCCACCTGCTCCATCAACTTTAGCCAACTCAGGTCGGTGAATATGGTCATGCCAAACAGGAAGACTGCGAGTAAGATCAGTCGGCTGCCGACCGCACTGAATGCGACGGTAAAGTTGGCACTGATCGCCTGACCTAAGATGCCACCCGCGCCCTGGGGTAAATTGGAACCACCTTGATCATTCATCGCCGCTAATGCTGTACCGGCAATCATGACCAATACCAGCCCCAGTGCTCGAATGCCAAACGTTATCCAATCAAAGCCCTTGCTGTCATAACGTTCCAGCAGAATCACCACAGCGCGATAGGCAAGCAGCAGAGGAAACAGGTAGGCCGCGTACCCTACCAGTGAGAAAAAGGCATCTGCTAGCCAAGCGCCCGTCGGTCCGCCGAGGTTGCGAATTGCACCGCCACTGCCAGTGCCTGACCAGCTTGGATCTCCTGGATAGTAGGTAAAGAGGGCGAGCAATAGATACAGACACATCGCGCTGACCCCGATGAAGGCGCCCTCGCGCAGACGGGGCCCCCAGACCGACTCCTTTTTTGAAGCTTCGGCGGTCGGCGTCCTAGCCCTGCTCATGACAGTAAATCTTCAGTCGAAATAGCGGCAGCCCCGGTTTTTTTCATCTTATATATTGTGACTAACTTTGTCATAAATTTCAAAGGTTTATAGACGTTACTTAGAAATGACTTCTTCTTTGATGGTTTCCAGTCTTTAAAGTACCATAGTCCGCCCCCATGAAGGGGGTAGCAGTGCTTTACTAAGTCACAAAAGCAGCTGCACTATTTCCACAGACGATGAGATTGGACGACATGAGCAACGCTGCGCATCATAAATTAATCATTTTGGGAAGTGGACCTGCGGGCTATACCGCCGCAGTTTATGCTGCACGCGCTAATTTGAAACCCCTGGTCATTACCGGCATGCAGCAGGGGGGTCAACTAACGACCACGACTGAGGTGGAAAACTGGCCCGGGGGGCCACACGATCTTCAGGGTCCGCAATTGATGCAAGAGATGCAGGCCCATGTCGAGCGGCTGGACGCGTCAATTCAGTTTGATCACATCGAACAGGTTGACCTATCCTCCCGACCTTTCACACTCACCGGCTCGTCGACCTATACCTGTGATTCGTTGGTGATAGCGACCGGCGCGACCGCGCAGTATTTGGGCTTACCCAGCGAAGAGGCGTTCATGGGCAAGGGCGTGAGCGCTTGCGCTACCTGTGATGGGTTTTTCTACCGCAACCAGAAAGTTGCAGTTATCGGCGGCGGCAACACTGCGGTTGAAGAAGCGCTCTACCTCGCCAATATCGCGTCAGAGGTGACGCTAGTTCATCGACGCGACGCCCTGCGAGCAGAGAAAATACTGCAAGATCGCCTTTTCGCAAGAGAGAAAGAAGGCAAGGTCAAGATTCACTGGGACCACACACTTGACGAAGTGTTGGGCGATGACAGTGGCGTGACAGGTATTCGCGTAAAATCAGTAAAAGATGGCACAACAACTGAGCTTGATCTCGGCGGTGTATTTATCGCGATCGGCCACAAACCCAACACCGATATCTTTGCCGGTCAACTTGATATGAAAGATGGCTACATCAAGATTCACAGCGGCACTGAAGGCAATGCCACTGCGACCAGCACTGAGGGAGTGTTCGCCGCCGGTGATGTGGGCGATCATATCTACCGCCAGGCGGTAACCTCCGCTGGCTTTGGCTGCATGGCCGCGTTGGACGCAGAAAAATATCTCGATAGCTTGTAAGCGCCGCGGCGCAGCAACTTGTCTCGTCGCATCCACTTCCTGGGCCCAGACGAAGGCTTTCCGCCGACCGGCACAGCACTAGAAGAACCGAATGGGCTGCTCGCCGCCGGCGGTGATCTGTCGCCGGGGCGTCTGCTTGATGCCTACCGGCGTGGCATATTTCCCTGGTATGAAGCACCTCAACCTATTTTGTGGTGGAGCCCTAACCCGCGCTCAGTGCTATTCCCCTCTGAACTCCATATCTCGCGCTCCTTGCGCAAAGTTTTGAAACGCGATGCCTACACGTTGCGGGTTGATTCTGTATTCGAACGCGTTATTCGCGCCTGTGCTGCCCCCAGGCAATATAGCAATGGCACCTGGATCGGCAGCGACATGACGGCAGCCTACATGCGCCTACACAAAATGGGCTTGGCCCACTCGATTGAGGTATTTGATAAAAATCGCTCACTCACAGGTGGTCTCTACGGCGTGGCATTGGGCGGCGTGTTTTTCGGAGAATCCATGTTCAGCATTCGGCCCGATACCTCCAAGATAGCGCTTGTGGGATTGGTGAACATTCTGCAGAAAGGTCAATTTGAGTTAATCGACTGTCAGGTTGGTAATAACCACATGGCGTCTATGGGTGCTCGCGATATAGATAGGCTGGACTTCGAAGCCCGGCTTGCTCACACTATAGGTATGGAAACTGAGCCCGACATCTGGTCGTTGCCGGGCACTTGTGGAGAGTTGCTGTGACCTCATCAATGCGGGATTTAAAGGTATACACCACCTATCCGCACAGCTGTAGCTACTTAGAAGACAAAGAAGCTACGACTCTGTTTGTCGATCCTCGGCAACCCGTCGACAAACTGTTGTATAGCAATCTATCGCTACTCGGATTTCGTCGCAGTGGCAGCCACATATACAGACCGCACTGCACAAATTGTGAAGCCTGTATTCCCGCGCGCATCCCCGTCGCCGAATTCGAACCCAGGAGGGGCCAAAAACGAACCTGGAAGCGCAATCAGGACTTACGCGTCAGGCGCAGCGATCACCTGCGTGACGCAGAAGCGTTCGAGCTTTATTGCCGGTATATCGAGCTGCGTCATTATGACGGCGATATGTACCCACCCGATCGCGAGCAGTACGAATCGTTTCTCAACGACGCCTGGGACTGCACGCACTACTACCGTTTTTACGACGGCCCAAAACTGATTGCCCTGGCCGTGGTAGACGAACTGCAGGACGGCCTGTCGGCCATCTATACCTTTTTTGACCCGGAATGCGATAAACGCAGCCTGGGCGCATTTGCCATTCTCTGGCAAATCGAACGCACTCGTGCGCTGGGACTGGACTATCTTTACCTCGGCTATTGGATTAAAGGCTGCAAGAAAATGGCCTATAAATCCGACTATAAGCCCCTGGAACTTTATATAAAAAATAAGTGGTCAGTGATCGACTGACGCCACATTACACACCCTATCACTGCTTTCTCATAAGGCTCTGCTAAGCATTTTTTACAGTGGCTTTAGCGCTATGTTTCAGGCAAAATGCGCGACTGTTTTTTTATGAGGGTTGCCCGTTGGCAAAAGAAGACCAGATTGAAATGGAAGGTGAGGTGGTCGACACCCTGCCCAACACAACGTTTCGTGTTCAGCTTGAAAATGGACACGTTGTGACGGCTCACATCTCTGGCAAAATGCGGAAGAATTACATTCGCATTTTGACCGGCGACAAAGTTCGCGTTGAGCTCACACCTTACGACCTATCAAAGGGCAGGATTACATACCGGGAGCGTTGATCGGCTCGCGCTACGCTTCTTCCTCTAACTCGGCTTCTTCCTCTTTCACCGTTACCTCGAGTTTCCCCTCTGCCTTGTTTAGCCGAACTTCGGCAGTGCCACCGTTACGCGCCAGTGGACCAAACAGTACCATTTCAGCCAATGGTTTTTTGATGTGCTCTTGTATCACTCGGGACATGGGCCTCGCGCCCATATGGATGTCATAGCCTTTTTCGACGAGCCAGAGCCGCGCGTCTTCATCAACGTCAATCGTCACTCGCTTCTCATCGAGCTGACCCTGAAGCTCGGTTAGGAATTTATCCACCACCGTCAGAATCACGTCTTCTGCCAGCGGCTGGAATTGCACGATGCTGTCGAGTCGGTTGCGAAACTCTGGGCTGAACATTTTATTAATCGCTTCTAAACCATCCGAACTGTGATCCTGGGTCGTGAAACCGATGGTGCGCCGACTGATAGTTTCCGCCCCGGCATTCGTCGTCATCACCAATATGACATTGCGAAAGTCCGCCTTGCGGCCATTGTTGTCAGTTAACGTGCCGTGGTCCATTACCTGCAGTAGCAGATTGAATACTTCAGGGTGAGCCTTTTCTACCTCATCTAGCAGCACCACTGCGTGAGGATGTTTCGTTACCGCGTCTGTTAGCAAACCACCCTGATCGAATCCAACATAGCCTGGAGGGGCGCCTATCAAGCGGGAAACGGTATGGCGTTCCATGTATTCAGACATATCGAAGCGGATCAGCTCTAAGCCCAGTATCCGCGCCAGCTGCCTGGTCACCTCCGTCTTGCCAACACCGGTAGGCCCAGCTAGCAGGAACGAGCCAATCGGCTTGTCGCCCGTTTTCAGCCCTGCCCGAGCCAGTTTGATTGAGGTCGCCAGACTGGTGATTGCCTGATCTTGCCCAAACACCACCATCTGCAGGTTCGTCTCCAACTTTTGCAGCGTTTCCTTATCATCCGTGCTAACCGTTTTCGGCGGGATGCGTGCAATCTTAGCGATGACGTTTTCGATATCGCCTACACCGATCACTTTCTTGCGCTTGGAGGGTGCAACCAGTTGCTGGTAAGCGCCGGCCTCATCTATCACGTCGATCGCTTTATCGGGCAAAAATCGATCAGTGATATAGCGCGCGGATAAGTCGGTGGCCACGCGCAGCGCTTTATCCGTATAACGCAGCCCATGATGTTCTTCAAAGCGGGATTTAAGTCCTTTCAGGATGCGGTAGGCGTCATCTGCGCTCGGCTCGAGAACGTCTATTTTCTGGAAACGACGACTCAGCGCCCTGTCTTTGTCAAAAATGCCGCGATATTCGTGAAACGTCGTTGAGCCTATACAGCGCAGTTTGCCGGAACTCAAAAGCGGCTTTAGCAGATTGCTGGCATCCATAACACCACCCGAGGCTGCACCTGCGCCAATGATAGTGTGTACCTCATCGATGAACAAAATCGCATGATCTCGCTGCTTCAATTCTGCGAGCAGCCCCTTGAAGCGCTTCTCAAAGTCACCTCGATATTTCGTCCCGGCTAAGAGCGAACCTAGATCGAGGGAATAGACCACACTGTCCTTCAATATATCGGGCACATCACCGTCGACAATTTTCTTCGCGAGACCCTCTACAATTGCAGTCTTGCCAACGCCTGACTCACCCACCAATAGCGGGTTGTTTTTACGTCGTCGTGCGAGTATCTGGGCAACCCGCTCTACCTCTGCTATCCGACCTATCAGAGGATCAATGTGACCCGAAGCCGCTTCCTCATTAAGGTTGGTAGCGAAGCTATCTAGAGGATTAGCCTCGCCCTCCTCCGCGCCTATATCAGCACTCCCTGCACCGCCCGAATCCACTGGATCGCTGTCATTGGCCACCTTGGATATCCCATGAGTGATGTAATTGACAACATCAAGACGAGCGATGCTCTGAGTCTTCAGAAAGAAGACAGCCTGGCTTTCCTGTTCACTAAAGATCGCTACCAGTACGTTAGCGCCCGTCACCTCACTCTTGCCTGAGGACTGCACATGGAAGACGGCTCGCTGTAATACACGCTGAAAGCCCAGGGTGGGCTGAGTGTCCCGCTCTTCTTCATCGGCGGGAATAAGCGGTGTGGTCGCGTCAACAAATTCAACTAGATCACCCCGCAAACCGCTGATATCGGCACCACAGGCTTTCAGAACACGTATTGCATCGTTGTTATCCAATAGCGCGAGCAGCAGGTGCTCAACGGTCATGAACTCGTGTCTCTTACTCCTGGCGCCTCTGAAGGCTTCGTTCAGGGTTTGTTCCAGGTCTTTACTCAGCATGTAATGCTCCCAGGGCCTCAGCCCTCCGATGCCTCGATTTCACACAGCAAGGGATGTTCATTTTCCCTCGCGTACTGGTTGACCTGGGCTGCCTTCGTTTCGGCGATATCGCGGGTAAATATTCCGCAAACACCCTTCCCTTGCGTATGCACAGTCAACATAACGTGGGTTGCCTGCTCCCGATTCATGCGGAAGAAGGTTTCCAATACTTCAACGACAAATTCCATGGGGGTGTAGTCATCGTTCATCAGAACCACCTTAAACAACGGCGGCCGCTTGAGCTCGGGTTTTGATTCCTGCAGGGCCAAACCACCATCGGAATCGCTATCTTCTTTGCTCATGCGCACCAGTACACTGTGCCGAATGTCGCCCACTGGGTAAATCTCACTGCCTCTGATTGCGTTACGATCTACATTATACGGTAATTCAATTGCTGGCAAAGTTGCCGCTCTCGTGGGATGTTCGTAGAATGACACCCATTACCTGAAACCGCTCGCTTCTAATCCACCCTCATCGCTGTATCTACACCCACAAAATCCGTACGAAAAGGTCTGTTGCTTTCACCGATAGTCTGATTGCCTAGCAAATACTGGCGACGAAACGCGCCCGGCGTTTCCTGACGAAGCCTACGAAACAGTCGCGAAAATTGTGCGGGATCCCTGATCCCGACCTGAAACGCGATTTCGGTTATGGAGAGGTCAGGGACCAACAGTAGTTCACAGGCGCGGTCTATCCGCCGGATATTGATCTCTTCTACGATTGTGCGACCTGTCCATGCCTTCCACTTTCTTCTCAAGTGCCTCTCCGAAATACCGCAGGCGTCGGCGATGCTGGAAACCCTTAGCCGCTCGTGAAGCCTCTCTTCCATATGTTGGACCGCGCACTGTCGCAACCGTAAATGCTGGTCGTCAACGACAGGCTCCCTGAAACCTGCGAGCGCAACCAGTATTTGATTCACCAGCAGTAACGACGCATCGCGATAAAACGGGCTCTCAAGTGGCTGCTGTTTGCCCCGTGCTAAACGCAGAGCGTGGTCGAACAGTGGGATAAGATGCCATTGACCCGGCAGGTGTTGGCTATGCTCGAGCAGAAAGTCGGCCATCGCAGCCTGCATGAGCTGCGGCTGAGCGTTTACCCGCTTCCCCAGCGGGTGTTGCGTAACATAAAAGCCGAAAAAATAGATGCACAGATCTCGAGAATCCAGGGAACGTATTTCGTGTACGGCATCCGGATCCGCTAAAAACAGATCCGCTGGCTCCAGGGCATGCACAGAGCCGTTATGCTCAAACTCACCGTGGCCAGAAACGACAAGGCAGGGCTCATAAAAGGAGTGCCTGTGAAACTGATTGCGATGGGATTTTGCAAAGGAAATTCGCCTACATCGGCTGAAACTGACGCGAAAGAAGCTTCTTTTAGACACCCGGCAACTTTATCAATTTGGCCGAAATAGTCAATTACATGACCGGATCTCAGCTACCAGCTTTCAGTGTAGCACCGTATTATGGAAGTGTTGATCTCAAAAACTCGGGTAGGGAGCTCCATAATCGCATGGCTAGTAATATCAGCGCTGAATTTGAGCAAAATGGGTTCTACCTTGCTCACGATATATTCAAGGAATCTGATCTTGAGCAGATGGAATCGGCTTTCGACCGCATTGTCAGCCAACTGAAAACGAGCGGAGAAGATATCGACGCCCGCTGGAGTAGCACCACTACCGATGCCTTAGACGGCGGATCGTCGCAGGTGATTCATACGCATAATGTCCATCGCTATTGTGCGACCTGGCTTGGGGCTATTACCGACAATCACTTTCTCGACCATGTGGAGCAAATCGTTGGCCCCGACATTGTATTGCACCACAACAAGCTTTTTGAAAAGCCCCCCAGAGAAGGTTCGCCCTTTCCCATACACCAGGATTGGTGGTATTTCCCAACGGAACGGGATTCAATGA
Organism: Pseudomonadota bacterium; assembly: GCA_039025905.1. Classification (GTDB taxonomy): domain Bacteria; phylum Pseudomonadota; class Gammaproteobacteria; order Pseudomonadales; family Halieaceae; genus JARRPM01. The sequence continues at coordinate 12,835 of JBCCNJ010000081.1, forward strand.
TTGCTGCCGTCATCTTTCTTGGCGATGCCAATGACGACTGCGGAGGGTTTCGCGTCTATCCCGGTTCACATCGATTGGGGCGTATGGACAATTCATCCGGCCTGTATGAATCAGAAACCCTGCGCGACTACCCCCTGGAAGACGCGACACCCATCAACGCCAGCCGAGGCGACGTGTTTTTCTTCAGCTACTTTCTTCTCCATGGTTCCACTCCTAATCGATCTGACAACACTCGCAAATCGGTGTTGGTGCAGCTTTACAGCGGCCAGGATCGGGTACTGCCTAACCCTGAGGTTAATCATGCAAATGAACAATTGGTGCTGCGGGGTTGGAACCAATCGATGAGTAGAGCGATGGCGAGTGAGTAACAAAGCAGCGCGGCTGTTTTAGCCACTTCGCTGACAGTGTGACTAGGCGGTGGAGACATCAAAAAACCAACGCTAGCGCTGATACCTTCAGCCTGTGTCCCCATAAGTCAATTCTACTATCCAACACCTGAACCAGTTGGCATCACCTCGCTCTGCACCATCCATACAAGCTATTCGCCGAACTTCTCTAGCGGGAAAACGGTCAGACATGATAGTGTCCGCCACGTCTTGAGGATCGGGCTCAACAATTGACGCCTGCTTAGAACCCTACATATGGAAACGCCGCGACAAAGTCTCATCAATAGGCTCAAGCTGTCTTTAGACGCCCACACCGATCAACCGCTGATAACGGATAGTCAGGAGGGCAACTGGAGCGGTGGCGACATTCTGGCCTGCTGCCATGCAATCGAAACCTCGCTTAATCGCCTCAGCCCGCCGGGAGCCTTTATCGGCATTAGTTTCCCTGAGGGAGCCGTCCAGGGCATCGCCATCATCGCCACTTTAGTGTCAGGAAGAATCCCAGTTATCCTCAACCAGATCGATATGCTGAACGACCAGGACACCTGGATCGCGAGATCCCAGTGCTCAACTTTTTTATCCTCCGAGGTTGAGATGCAGCTCACTGTTAATAGCATTCAGCTAGATGAGCAAGGTCAGGTCGCCACGGTATCCGGCGATATGGTCGACACCGTAATACCGGCGCGAACGGACGAGATCGCCCACGTCATCTTTACATCGGGATCCACGGGTAACCCCCGGGGCGTTCTCGTACCCTCTCTCGGCCTGCTGAAAACATCAGACTTTTTGACCGATTACTTTGGACTGATTGAGCAGACGTCAGCTGCCATCGTTCTGCCCATCTTCCACAGTATGGCGCTCAATACGCAGTTTATACCAACACTGCTGGCAGGTGGTCGATGTGACTTCATGAACTCTCGCCTGAGTTTGAGCCGAATCTATAGGCGAATACTGGCTCGCGAATCATCTTTTCTTGCCATGATTGGCGAGGTACTGACACTGTGCTGGGAAGAGAAGGAACGCCGAAAGCTGGAGCCCGCTACCTCAGTAACAGACATACAGTTAGCTGGAGGGCTGATTACGTCGAAACACCTGGAAATGGCTAGCGCGTTGTTTCCCAATGCCACGCTGCACAAGGGTTATGGCTTAACCGAGGCCATTCGGGTCACCATGATTCCGAGCTCAGACGAAAGGTTTTACTCCTCTTCTGTCGGCGCGCCACTGCCGTTCGTCGATGTTCAGATTCGCGACGACGCGGGCTTGACAATTTCGACCGATGAAATCGGTGAAATCTTCGTCAAGGGACCCAACGTTTACGTGGGATCGACTGGACCGGGGCTGTATCCCGTTGGAGAAGACGGCTATCTGCCGACTGGAGATTTTGGCCAGTGGACAGACAACGGACATCTGGTGATAAAGGGCCGAAAGGACAGCGTCATGAAAGTCAACGGCCATCGAATATCCGGTTTCGAATTGGAAAAGCTAGCAATGGATGCCCATGATCTTATAAAGGGGGCTAAAGCTATCGTGGTAGAAAACGAGCGTTTGCACAGCAGCAAGATGATTCTGTTCCTGGAGCTGTCCACGGGGCCGTCAGGCGCTGTAACTGACGCGGAACTGACAGATCTGGAAGCGAACCTGTGGGCCCGAAGCCAAAGACTGAGCTTCTTTCCTAAAGAAGTCGCGGTGCTACAGCAGTTTCCCCGTACAGGCAACGGCAAGGTGTCTTTGCAGAAGCTGAAAGCAGTGTACGCGGGCTCGCCGCAGATAAGTCGCGAACAACACACACCACTCAGCCTGCAGCTCTATCCATCAACTTAGCCGACTGGCTAGTAGCAGCCTCGACCCAGCATCAGCCTATCGGCCTGCTTGATGATCGCAGAGGCGGCACACTTCACGCTGCCAGCTTCTGACCGTGGTATACACTGCGAAGTCTAAAAAACCACATATAATGCTTGGCCATACGGGGCTGTTTACTTACAAACACGCGCTGTGGCAAGGTTCTAATAAAGGAACAAACGACCGGAAATCAGGTCATAACGACGCCTCTCATCGTCAAGCCAACAGAAGACGACTTTAACCAGTAAGACTGTCTTTCATAGCTAACTGGCAGGCACCTAACAGTTTACATCGATCACCTTGGAAGCAGCGCCGCAACCCTAGAAGCCACGATATAATGCAGCAAACTACACTGTTTTTTTGTCCGCGAGAAATAAGCGCATGAGCAAGGTCACCTGGAGCTCGCTGCTGATACCCGACGCCTCGACGCCCACCTCGCGCGAAACACAGGATGAGTATCGCTCAGTCATCGACAATATGCGGAGGCTTCCGATACAGGACCGCGATATCAGTATTCCCGACCCGAAAGCTATGCGATCCATGAGCCGCGCCAGTCTTTTTCTGTCTCACGTTTGCGCTAAAGGACGGGATATATATGCGCCTTTCTTGGCCGAATCTCCTTACTCGATCGGGGTCTATGCAGCTGTCGAAAACGGCCCGATGGATCCTATATCCACCGTCAAAATCGTCAATCGAGACGATAGTATGTCACTGAGCAAAGCCTATTTAAAATACACCAAGCCCAAGGCCTACCTAAAACGCCTTGCCAACCTCGCGCCAGCACAAATGGGCATATCACTCGGAATAATGGGGCCGCTACAGGTGTACACGCACGACACAATGGGCTGTCTTCAAGCCCTGGAGCAGGCGGAGTGGGACCTGAAGACCGGTGCGGTCGAGGCAGCGCTCGTCTGCACCGCGCACGCGTTCGATGATCACCTGAACCTGAAGCGGACCCGATACGATGATGACAGAACAATCTCTGAAGGCGCCGCCGCCCTATTCCTGGAACCCGACGGCAGTTTCACGCCATGGCGTGAGATATTGCCGCGCAACGATGATATTTATTATGGAATATCAGATCAGCTTACTCAATTTTTAGCGAACGAACAGTATGAAGGATAATAACCTGCTCGATATAGTCATCCCCGCCATTCGAGAGGTGACCAATAATCCTCAACTGGACGTGGATGCGGACAACTTTCTTGTCTCTGACATTGGCCTGGAAAGTATCGATTTAGTTGACTTATGCAGCGTGCTCGAAGACATCACCGATATAGAGCTCGATTTCGAAGAAGTCGCAAGGTTTGCCAGCGCACAAGACGGTGCGGCGGTGAACATGCAGCAGTTGCGCGTCAGGCACATGAATGACTTCCTGTTAAGCAAAACGTCATCATGACTCAAAAATCCCTACGCAAGAACGATGTCGTCATCACCGCGATGGGCGTCGTCTCACCATTGGGCCAGACAGTAGACGAGTTTGGCCGACGTATGTTCGCTGGCGAGTCTAGCGTCAGAAGTACGCGCGGTAAGTTCTGTGATGATGAGTTTCCCGTGCCTTATGCCGCGTGGGTTGATCGAGAGGCTATTCAACCCTCTGAACTGAACCTTGAGGCTTCGACGGCACCGGGTTCCTGGCTAATGTGCGAGAGCGTCACGAAACAGGCGGTGGTAGACATGAGCCCCGATAATACAGTTGACGCGATCGTGTTTGGTATCGCCGATGAAAAGTCGTTTCAAACTGTCACCGACGTGCTGGAAAACTCATTTGGACCGGACTACAACTACGCCGCACTTAGATCAGAGGCGCCCGTCGATGTTATCGCGCAGTACCTGGAGCTGAAAGGCTTGAACCGCGTTCCGCCTGAAGACCGAATATGCCTAAATAGTGCCTGCGCCACCGGCAATCAGGCGATCGGTATCGCCTATCAGGGGATCCAATCGGGCCGCTGGACCCGCTGTATTGTGGGTGGCGTTGATGCAAGGTGCGAATTTAGCAAGTTTCTCAATTTTTACGCCCTGGGCGCAGCCGCATCAGCTGATGTGCCACCTGAAACCGCCAGCAGACCTTTTTCCAAAGACCGCTCCGGCCTCGTAAATGGTGAAGGGGCAGCAGCACTCGTGATGGAAAGCCGCGAAGCCGCCGAACTTCGCGGTGCCGAAATCCTGGCCTTGGTTTCAGGATACGGATGTACCAGCGATGCCTTTCGACTAACCCATGGTCGGGAGGACGGTGCCAGTGCTATAGAGGCTATGAAAAGAGCTATCTCGAATGCCGGCCTAAGCACGAGCGACATCGACTATATTAGTGCCCACGGCACGGGGACTGCGCTCAATGATCGCCTGGAAACCATGGAAATCAAGGGCGTTTTTGGCGATTACGCTTACCAAATACCCGTCAGTTCGCTGAAGTCGCAAATGGGGCATTCGATGATTGCAGCCGGCGTTTTTGACGCAGTTGCCAGTGTCCTGATGTTGCGTAATCAGAAAGTAGCACCGACTATTAACTACGGTGAAAACGATCCCGAGTGTGACCTCGATTATGTCCCCAACGCATCCAGAGAAGCTTCTGTGACACGCATCTTGAGCAACAGTTTCGGTTTTGGTGGAGAGAATACCTGTGTTGTTTTTTCAAGAGCAGATACTTAGTTAGTCCAGCGAGGCGTCGCCGGCCGACGGTCACTTTATCAAAGCGCAATCAATACCGATCCTTTCTGCGACGGTTCACAACACGATAGTGCATTAACGCCTGGCTAAGTAGCTTACTAAAACACTATAACGGACATGGCGAGCGCAACGATATAGAGTAAAGAGGCTTCTTCACTGAAGCTCGGTGTGTAACCATTTTGCCAAGGAGCGGGAGGCCCCGGCATGAGCATTTTCAACCACGAAAAACGCAAGCCACATTACGGCGATTTGCAAGGTAAGATCCTGCTAAAAGGGGTGCCCCCGAGCTACCCCATTGATTACACCGAGCTACTGCAGCGCGCTGAGAAAGTGCTGCCGCCATCCGTGTTGAACTATATAGAGTCAGGTAGTGGCGACGGGCGCACCCAACACCGCAACGTCCAGGCATTTTCTGAGTGGGGAATCGTTCCGCGTATGCTGGTGGACTGTACGAATCGTGATCTATCTGTGGAGCTGTTCGGCTACACACAGCCTAACCCGCTTTTTATGAGCCCTATTGGCGCGAATGCTTTCTGCACCTCCGACGGACACGGGGACATTGCGGCTGCAAAGGCGTCGGCTATTTCCGGTGTGCCGTTTGTCGCATCGACGCTAGCGAATGATCCAATGGAGACCGTCATTCAACACTGCGGTGATGTACCCGCCTGGTTCCAACTCTACGTCCCACGCAGCCGCGAACTCGCGGAAAGCTTCATACAGCGAGCAGAACAATCAGGTTATCGTGCGCTCGTCATCACTCTAGATATGTGGGTGCATGGCTGGCGACCCTGTGACATCCGCGCCGGGCACTTCCCAGATCAAGAGGACGTCTGGTTACAGAATTATTTTTCCGACCCTGTGTTTCGCGATTCGCTGTCACATACCCCAGAAGAGAATGTCACCTTAGCTGTCAAGGCGTTTAGGAGGCTATTTGGTGAGGCATTGACCTGGGATCATGTTGCATGGCTCAGAGAGGTCACCAAGCTCCCAATCGTTCTAAAAGGTATCTGCCATGGCGAGGATGCGCGCCGCGCGGCCGATATGGGGGTCGACGCAATCTATTGCTCGAATCACGGTGGCCGTCAGGCCAATAGCGGTATCGCTGCAATTGATATGCTCCCGGAAGTGGTCGAAGGTGCAGGCGATACCCCTGTGCTGTTTGACTCCGGCATTCGTTCAGGCGCTGATATCTTAACGGCAATCGCAATGGGCGCTACCGCCGTCGGCATAGGCCGACCCTACTCCTATGGCCTCGCCGTCGACGGCGCTTCCGGTGCGGCCCATGTGTTGCGCTGCCTGCTGGCGGAAGCAGATCTGATTATGGCGGTCAACGGCTACCCGAGTCTGGCGGATCTCCGCAACGCAGGGGCGCGACGGGTTTCGTAAAGCGTATTTAGGGGTGTGTCAGTGTGGAGACCATGCGGCGACCCCATTGCAGGGTCGCCGGTTTAAGCTCGCCCGGCCTTCGGCCAGGCGCGTCATAGGTAAGACTGGGCTGACTCGCCTTGCGCCTCGCGTTACATCGACTCGACGATGGCCTTGCCAAACTCAGAGCAAGACAACAAGGTAGCGCCTTCCATCAGGCGTTCAAAATCATAGGTCACCGTGCCCTTCTGTATGGCGCCGTTCATACCGTCAATGATTAGATCTGCCGCTTCGTTCCAACCCATGTGACGCAGCATCATCTCTGCTGAAAGGATGAGAGAGCCAGGATTCACTTTGTCTTGACCTGCATACTTGGGCGCGGTGCCATGGGTGGCCTCAAACAGCGCGATATCATCAGACAGGTTCGCACCGGGTGCGATACCTATACCCCCAACCTGTGCTGCCAGCGCGTCGGACAGGTAGTCTCCGTTCAGATTCAGCGTCGCAACCACGCTGTACTCTTTGGGTCGAGTGAGTACCTGCTGCAACATAGCGTCGGCGATCACATCCTTGATTATAATTTCCTTACCCGTGTTAGGGTTTTTCAGCGAGACCCATGGTCCCCCGTCTAGCAGCTCGCCACCGAACTCTTCCTGGGCCAGTTCGTAACCCCAGTCGCGGAAAGCACCTTCGGTGAACTTCATGATATTGCCTTTGTGCACTAGCGTCACAGAAGGCAAATCTTGATCGATCGCGTATTGAATGGCTTTGCGCACCAGGCGTTTTGTGCCTTCGGCTGACACAGGCTTGATGCCAATTCCAACATTCGTTGGGAAGCGGATTTTGGTGGCGCCCAT
>JBCCNJ010000082.1:0-19895 GCA_039025905.1 Pseudomonadota bacterium
AACCCGGTATCGGCACTATTTCTTGATAGCAGTACGACCTCGACCTGCGTCTCCCCACCCAGCCTATCATTCAGCCGCAACAGCTTATGCACAAGCGGAAAAGCCTCACCGGGCTCCAAGGGCTCATCTTCACGCGCAATTTGATACGCTGAAAACGCCTCTACCCCTTCATTCTGATAGACCTGATGGCTGGCATCGAGGTTAAAGAGGGCCCGTGAGGAAATGGCAATGACCAATCTGTCGTCAAGACTCGCCGGCATAAGGCAAGAATACCCAGTTGTTCGCGTCGGTGCCAGAGAGCCCGATCTTCGACCTAAAACGCTACTGGGCCAGTGCCGCTGCTCTTCTGTCTAAATAGTCGCGAGTGAGTTTAAACACGACGGGGCTCAACAACAACAAGGCGATTAGATTAGGTAGCGCCATAAACGCATTTAGCGTATCGGCGATCAGCCAAATCAACTCCAGCTCAACAATTGTTCCCACCGGAATCGCTATCACCCACGCGACCCGAAAGGGCGTTGTGATTTTCGAGCCAAATAGATACACCGCGCAGCGCTCACCATAGAAAGACCAGCCAATAATCGTGCTGAAAGCAAACAGGCACAAGCCAATAGCAACCACATGATCGCCACCGGGAAACGCTCTATCAAATGCCATGGCGGTAAGGCTAGCGCCGTTTACGCCTGTTTCCCATACACCGGTGATTACGATGACAAGGCCGGTCATGGTACAAACGATAAGGGTATCAATAAATGTGCCCAGCATCGCAATCATGCCTTGCTGTACAGGTTCTTTCGTCTGCGCCGCGGCGTGCGCAATGGGCGCACTCCCCAAACCGGCCTCATTCGAGAATATACCTCTGGCAACCCCGAACCGAAGGGCAGCCCACACGGTCGCGCCGGCGAAGCCGCCAGTCGCGGCGGTGCCATTCAGCGCACTGTCGATAATCGTTACAAAGGCCGAGGGTAGCTCATCAAGGTGCATAACAATGACCACAAAGCTCATCAACATGTAGCTAATCGCCATAAAGGGCACCAGAAAACTGGCGACATTGGCAATGCGCTTAATGCCTCCCAGCAGTACCGTTGCCACCAGTACCATAAGTATCAAGCCAGTGATCACAGGATCAAAAGCATAGTTATCGCTCAATACCTGTGACACCGTGTTCGACTGAACGGTGTTGGCAAGTCCAAATCCAGCGAGAGCGCCAAAAACTGCGAATAGAAAGCCCAGCCAGTGCCAGCGACGACCCAAGCCGTTTCGAATGTAGTACATGGGTCCACCGCTGTAGACGCCGCGTTCGTCCTGCTCGCGAAAGCGCACAGCCAGCGTGGCCTCTGCGAATTTAGTTGCCATGCCAACCAGCGCGGTGATCCACATCCAGAACAGAGCACCGGGCCCACCCAAAGCAACCGCGGTTGCGACACCGGCGATATTGCCAGTACCGATGGTTGCAGATAGCGATGTCATCAAGGCGCCAAATGGCGGAATATCGCCCTTGCCGTCTCCTTTCACACCACCGAGCAGCAGTCTGAACGCAAAGCCTATCTTGCGCAGAGTCAAAAAGCGCAAACCGAGGCTGAGGTACAGACCTGTTCCCAGTAGCAGCACCAGCATGGCGGGGCCCCACGCCCAACCATTGAGGGTGATGATAAACTCTTCCATGGTGACTCCCTGTTGCGCGCCCCCTGGCAGCGCTTTGTCGCATTTACCGCAGCCTAGAGGCTGCTGCAATCAGCTACGGAATCCGGCGCGTTGCGGGAATAAACCAAATATTCCGCCGGTGTGTACAAAGACGATATCCCGCTTCCCTTCAAAACGACCAGCAGCTATTTCTGACAGCATACCGCTGAACGCCTTGCCGGTGTAAACAGGGTCTAGCACTATCCCTTCAAGTTGAGCAAGTTCGGCGATCGTGTCGAATACCGCTTGGTCCGCGATTCCGTAGCCGCGCCCGACGTAGCCATCGATCACGCGGGTTGCTAGCACCGGCAGCGTATCAATCTGAAAGCGCCGTTGCCAATCGAGCGCATCTGCCGCAACTTTATCTAAAAAGTACTGCTCATCATCGCAAACATTGATCCCCCATACATCGGCGGGCAATTCATGCAGCGCCGCGCCCAGAGTCAGACCCGCCTGGGTGCCACCGGATCCGGTGGCAATTATAAGGTGAGCTGCGTTTATCTGATTGGCGTCGAAGTCGTGCTTTAACTCTTCGCAGGCAGCGATGTAGCCCCATATACCAAGGCCATCACTGCCGCCGGTGGGCACCTGCAGCGCGCGTTGTCCACGAGATTTGTAATGTTCTGCCCAGTAATCGAACAGCGTGGGCAGCTCGGCAAAAAACTGTTTTTTGGGGTAATAGCTGATTGCTGCCCCCGCCAAACGGTCCAACAGCAAGTTGCCCTCAAAGTCACCGGGTTGTTCGCCGCGCAACAGCAGGTGCACTTGGAGTCCGAGTTGCGCACCGGCAAAAGCCGTTGCGCGACAGTGATTACTTTGCACTCCGCCGCAGGTAATCAGCGTATCGTAACCCTCGTCCTGGGCGTGGGCAGTGATGAACTCTAACTTGCGTACTTTGTTGCCGCTAAGCAAGCAGCCTGTGAGGTCGTCTCGCTTAATCCACAGGCGGTGTCCACGACCCCATTTGTCAGAGGCACGTTGAAGGTACTGTAGGGGAGTTGGCGTTTGGGCCAGGGTGTTTCTTCGCGGGTAATGCAGAGCCATCCTGACCGCTTGGCTTATCTAGCCGATGGACTTTAGCGTGCCTTTTGGCAGCACAGCATGAACGTGCACCCTTTGGAACTTCATGTCCACATTGTTCGCCACATTCAACACCATGTAGTTTTCATCCAGAGACGTAATCTTGCCTAATATCCCCGAAGAGGTCACCACTTCGTCGCCCTTATTCATACTTGCGACTAGTTGTTGATGTTCCTTTTGCCGTTTACGTTGCGGACGGATCGCAATGAAATAAAACAGGACAAATAATCCCACCAGAAACAGTATCTGGAATAGCTCACCGCCACCGGCGGGCGCACCTTCTGCTTGTGCATGGGCGCTGGCAATAAAGAGACTCATTGAAAGATTCCTGTAGTTGGCTAATCGTTAGACTGTCATTTGAAGCGGGGCTAATGTACAGGGTTTCAACTTGGGCCGCAATTCAAGCGCAAAAGCACTCCATTATGGTCATGCGCGACCTAGGACAAGGTAAGATCGTAATCCATAATTTGGGGGGCATGATCCGAAAATCGTTCGTCTTTGTAGATATCGGCGGCCACGACACTGTCGGCCAGTGCGGGTGTGATGACCTGATAATCCAGCCGCCAACCCACGTTCTTTGCCCAGGCCTGGCCGCGATTTGACCACCAGGTGTACTGATCCGGTTCCTGGTTGACTAAACGAAAGGAGTCGACATATCCGACCTCATCATACAGCACATCTAGCCAGGCTCGTTCTTCAGGAAGAAACCCAGAGTTTTTGCGATTGGCACGCCAGTTTTTCAGATCGATTTCTTTGTGGCAGATGTTCCAATCGGCACAGATGATGAATTGGCGCCGTTTGCGTCGCAGCACTCGCAAATGCTGCATGAAGATATCCATAAACTGGTATTTCTTCTGCTGAGCGGCGTCACTACTGGAACCTGATGGCATGTAAAGAGAGATCACGCTAATGCCTTTATAGTCCGCCTGAATATAGCGCCCCTCCGAATCCGCGGGATCCCAACCTAATCTGCTAGTGACCAGATTTGGTTTCACTCGGGAATACAAAGCGGTACCGCTGTAACCGGGTTTCTGTGCATCGTTGTAGAAACAGTGATAGCCCTCGGGTTGAAACACCGGATCGGTCAACTGATGTACCTGCGCCTTGGTTTCCTGTATGCAAATAACGTCGGCCTGCTCTCGCGTCAGCCACTCGAAAAAGCCCTTGCGAGATGCCGCGCGTATGCCATTGGTATTACAGCTAATAATTTTGGTCATCGATTCGGTGCTTGTTAGCGATTGAGCGCAGCAGTGTAACGGAATCCCAGAAACAGGTTCAAACCGGCTTTGAAGTTCACAGCAATCGTGCACACCACGACGTGAAGCCGGGCTCAGCAGCATCGCGAGACTTGACCTATACTTAGGCCTCTGCCCAGGAGATCGTCCTGTGATGACATCGAATCCGGAACACAGTCATCAGCCTGCCGCCAAGCGCCTTTCCTCGACCTTGCCGAGGGTGCTGCGAGAATTCTCCAAAGACTTTGACCGTCGTGTGACCGATCGCCTCCATGCCAAGGGTCACGCGTCTATCAGTCAGTCGCATCAAGTCGTGTTTTCAAATCTAGGACTGGGTGCAACGCGGGTGACAGAATTAGCCGATCAAGCTCAGGTGACACAGCAGGCCATGGGCAAGACCCTGCGAGAACTGGAGAATCTTGGTTACTTGCAGCGCGCCATTGATCAACGCGACCGCCGCGCAAAGGCGATCAGCTTGACCGAAAAAGGGCAGATTCTTGTCCGGGATGCTATCGAATGTATCGAAGACACCCGTCGAGAATACGCCTCCAAAATCGGTATGCACGAGCTTCAAGAGTTGGAGCGTTGCCTGCGTGATGCGGCATCGAAGCTCGATCTGAGCTATTTACCAGAGCTTTGGGCAGAGACAGAACGAGAGCTTGCCTGATAACTGGAAGTGAACCGACGTCGCCGGGTTGTTATCGGTGCCTGTTTGTACAAAACCCTACCTTCAGAAACCCATGCCCGGCGGCGTATTGAATACCCAGCTCTTTTCTTCTTCGCGTCGACTAATACGCCAACCGTCCTCGGTTCGGCGGTATTCATCGCGATACCATAGCCCAAGAAAGAAGACCTGTGTTTCACCCTCTCCAGTTACCATCTCCATGGGGTTGAAGCACATCACGCGGCCGCTGGCAGTATCACCGCTCAGTTGGATCTGTATGTTCGCATTCAGGTGTTGCGTGTTCGGAAACAGTGAGTCCGTCATAGCGGATTCCAGAAACGCCAGCGTTTCCTCTAAATCACCCGCCGTGCCACCCATGGCGGTGTAATCAATGTAGGCGTCGGCGGTAAACACACCGCGCAACTGCGCGATGGCCTTTGCATCCAACAGTTCTGCGTATCGATACAGCAGGTCTTGAATCTCGAATCGATCAGACATTTCCTGTTGCGAGATCATCTCTCTTACCTATTCTCTTAGCTCTGTTGATTCGCGCTAAGGCTAGAGATTAAAGACGCGCAAAGCGTTTTCGCGCAGGAATTTTGGCCAGACTTCGTCCCTGAATTTTACCCCGGGCAACTCCTTAAATATCCGTTCAAGGGAAAGGCCCATTGGGAAATAACCCGCGTACATAATCTGATCTGAGCCACGCTTGTTGGCGAAATCAATGATCTCTTGAGGATAGTGTTTCGGTGCAAAAGCACTGGTCATGTAATGAAGGTTTGGATACTTGAGCATCATCTTACAGGCCAGCTCGGTCCAGGGTTCACAGCCATGCCGTGTGACCACCCTGAGCTCGGGAAAAAACCAAAGTACCTCATCTAACAGCTCCACTTTCTGGGGACCAAAGGGAACGCGGGGGCCAGGTACCCCCATGCAGGGACAGAACGGGAGGTTCAGCTCTACCAGCTTGCCGTAGATGGGATACCACTTCTTGTCATTTACTGGCACTGGCGGGCAAATCATCGCCGGCGACGCGGTGACCGCCTTGATATCGTATTGCTCTTTCATCGCAACGATAGTGCGGACCTCCTCCATTCCCCGATTGGGATTGGCCTCGTACGCAGCAAAAAATCGGTCCGGGTGCAATCGCAAGGCCTCAATATGTACATCGCTACTCTCACCCACGCCCAGCATGGCACGCTCTATCCCGTGACGGTCCATTTGCTCGATGGTGTAGGCGATGTAATCGTCCTGCTTGCCGGTGCGAGGAATGTCTTTGAACATATATTGCGCCGGCATAGTGAACATCTCATGACTTTCTTTATCCATGAGCATCGGTTTGATCCACTCGTAGAAGTGGCTGGTGTCGTCACCGGGCACGGCCAGCATGAGATCAATAACTCCGACGGCGTTAGGCATTGGCATCGTTGCTTTGTCTCCCACTCAAATAATAGAAATCACTAGAGATTATTTTATTAAGATATTGTTTTAAATGATTTTATGGAAATTCAATTAAGATTTCAGTAGTGCATAAGACGCCTGCGGCGGAGTATCATCACACGCTCGATAAGTGTACTGTCCCACGGCATTGATTTCCCGCTCCACGTGACCGGCATGGTATAGATAGTTGAGATGGGCAATGCATTCCCCCAAAGCGAGGGGAACCGAACTATCATCGAGCTTGCGCTTAAACAGCACGGGCAGCAGCTCCAGCGCATTTGGGCTGGCGTCCAGACAGGCCTCCCATAGGGTCACCAGATGTTCGTGGTGGTGGTCGTTCAGGTGCTGCAAGCGATCATGCAGACCTCTAAAGGGTGCATCATGGGCCGGTAGCACAACCACGTCGTCCGGCAGTGTCTCAACGAAGTGCACATGGGATGCCAGCCAGTCTTTAAGTGGATTGGCTTCCGGCTCGCTTGCCATAACGCTGATATTGGAGGTGATTCTGGGAATCACCTGGTCACCAGAGATCAACACACCATGGTCCCTACTGTAAAGACAGGCATGTTCGGGACAGTGACCGCGACCGATAATGACCTGCCAGTCATGGCCATTAATACACAGCGTCATGCCGTCAGCTAAGCGACGGTAGGCTGTCGGCATAGGCGTGATGTAAGCACCAAACCCCGAAAAGCGTTGTCGCGCCTGATCGATTTCATCATCGCTAAAACCGGCCCGCTTGAGGTGCAGTTCGCTCGTCCAGCTAAAGTGTTTTTGCTCCATTCTGCTGAATGACAAACCACTGAGATACTCCGTCTGCGTCATGAAAAATGGCGCCTGCCATCGCTCACATAACCAACCTGCGAGGCCGAGGTGATCTGGATGGTAGTGGGTAGCCAATACCGCCTTCACCGGTTTGTTGTTGAGATGCGAGTCGAAAACGTCTAGCCAGTGCTGCTCAGTCGCACCCAGCGCGATGCCCGTATCAATAATCCACCAACCGTCGTCGTCCTCGAGCAGGTAGACATTGATATGGTCCAGCGCCATGGGCAGAGGCAGGCGCAGCCAGAAAATACCAGGCGCTACTTCTCTCGGGTCGCCAAATTCGGGGACATCTTCAAAATGATATTCAAGCGGCGGTTTCAGCGGCTTCTGCACCTACAGGTCCAGCTCCTTGATGAGCGCAATGACATCGTCATGATGCGATTTGGTCTTTACCTTATCCATTACGTGCTTGAGCCTGCCGTCTTTGCCAATGATGAAGGTGGTTCGCAGCACGCCCATAAACTCTTTGCCCATAAACTTTTTCAGCCCCCACGCGCCATATTTTTCGGTCACGACGCGGTCTTCATCCGAAAGTAGCGTAAAATTTAGATCCTGCTTTTCAATGAACTTACCCAGTTTGTTGACTGGATCAGGGCTTACCCCTAACACCACTGTTTTCAACTTCGCCAACTCTTTCTTGCTATCGCGAATGCCACAGGCTTGAACAGTGCAACCCGGGGTCATAGCTTTCGGGTAGAAATACAGCACCACGTTCTTATCGCCCTTGAACTGCTTCAGGCTGACTGTCTTGTCATCTTGATCCTGCAATGAAAATGCCGGCGCCATATTGCCGACCTTGGGAAATGCCATACTGCTACTCCTGCGTTGGGGTTAATCGAATGCTGGGCTATAGAATTTACTTAGCGCGCCGCAGATGGCGCGCCACCGTGGATACGCGCACGGGAAAATGATTAGCCTCGGCATCGGGGTAGTACTGCTCCAAGGTTTCGCGCACCACTGGAAACGCAATGTCATCCCAGGGAATCTCGGATTGTTTATATAAGTTTGATTCCAAACTCTCAGGACCAACACCGTATTCACCATCTATGATGGTACAGCGGTAGAACATATAAACCTGGCTGATATAGGGCACGTCAAATATGCGATATAAATCAAGATCGGTGACTCGTGCACGCGCCTCCTCCCAGGTCTCGCGGGCCGCACCCTCTTGAGTGGTTTCTCCGTTCTCCATAAATCCGGCCGGAAGTGTCCAGTAGTTCTTACGCGGTTCAATCGCGCGCTTGCACAACAAGACGCGCCCTTCATACATGGGCAAACAACCTACAATTACCCGAGGATTGGTATAGTGAATTTGCCCGCAGACCGTGCACACATAGCGCTCGCGATCATCGCCCTCAGGTATTTTGAGCGTGACTAAATTGCCGCAACTGGTACAGTGCTTCATGAATCAAGTATCATCAGTAGTGCTAACACAGCAGTATAAAACGTCAACAATTTTTGGGCGATAGCGGGGCATCAACCTTCCGCAAGCCGGTGGTATTTACCGGAGTAAAATAAAAGCGGATCACCTTCTTCACGAACATGCACATGTTTCACCTGACCGATAATAATCAGGTGATCTCCCCCTTCGTGGGTCGAATAGAGTTCGCATTCGAAACTCACCAGCGCTTCTTCTACTATGGGTGTACCCAACTCGCCCAGGCTGAAGTGATTGGAATCCAGCAGATGGTCACCTTTTTTCGCATAACGATTGGAGTGCTCGTGATGGTCCGAGGACAGAATATTGATTGCGTAATGAGCAGGCCTAGAGAAGATATCGAATACCTCTGAATTGTTTTGCAAATTCCACAGCACCAGAGGGGGATCTAGAGATACCGACGTAAACGAATTAGCCGTGAGACCGAGCGGATCGCCGCTTTCCGCCACGGTGCTGATGACGCAGACTCCTGTGGCAAACCGCCCCAGTGCATTGCGAAACTCGCGGCTATCAACGTTCATGTTTATCCCTAAAGAGCATTATCGAAAAAACGAGTGTATACATCTGTTGTCAAACATCTTCTTCAATTGCCAGTTTGACCTGTCCAACGTCGGGCTCTTTCCTCATCCGTGGCGCGAGCTTCGACCCATCTGTCACCCTTAGCAGTACTTTCCTTTTTCCAGAACGGTGCTTCGTTCTTTAGATAATCCATCACAAACTCGCAAGCGCTGAACGCCGCCTCTCGATGCGCAGAAGATACGCCTACCCACACAATCTGATCGCCAACACCTAGAAGTCCTACACGATGTACCACTGACGCTGCGGCAATCGGCCAGCGCTCGGCCGCCTGGTTCAAAATGTGCAAGATACTGCGCTCCGTCATGCCGGAGTAGTGCTCTAACAGCAGGCCGCTGATGCACTGGCCGGCATTTTCTGAGCGTACATAGCCGGTGAATGTTACTACAGCGCCTTCTTTATTGGATGCTGACAGCAGCTCTCGCTGCAGGCAGGCCGCATCAAAATCCTCGGTTTGCACACTGACATTTAAGTTATTCATCACAAAACCTAACCGCCAGTGACAGGCGGGAAAAAAGCAACCTCATCGCCATCTTTAAGAGGGCTGTTGTCCGTAACCATATCGTGGTTAACAGCCCTGATCATATTTTTGCGTTCTAGTGCAACCCGCCAACTGGGTCCGCCGTCACGAATCAAACGTGCTTGCAAACGATCAAGGCTGTCGATGCTCTGATCCCATGGAATTTCCAGGGCGCTGCAATCGAGCTCTTCCTTTACGCTGGCAAAAAACAGTACTTTTAGCATCAATCAGCGTCCCCAGGGGAGCGAATCCAATCGCCCGATTTGCCACCTGATTTTTGCATAAGGGCAACAGACTCGATTACCATACCTTTATCTACCGCCTTGCACATATCGTAAATCGTAAGCGCCGCGACGCTGGCTGCGGTGAGCGCCTCCATCTCGACACCCGTCTGGCCGTTCAGCTTGCAGCGCGTCTCCACATATACGCTCGTTTCTTCTTCGCGCAATTGAAAATCGACAGAAACTGACGCCAACATAAGCGGATGACAGAGCGGAATCAGGTCTGCACACTTTTTAGCGGCCTGAATACCGGCCACACGCGCCACCGCTAGAACATCGCCTTTCTTGTGGGCACCTTGCTGCAGCAGGGAAAATGCCTTGGGCGACATCCGCACAACCGCCCCGGCAACGGCCAGGCGTTCAGTCGCAGATTTATTGCCCACATCTACCATATGGGCAGCACCATCATCATCTATGTGCGTCAAGCGAGTCATTATGTTGCCGCCGATCCCTATTTCTGTCTCTACATCGAATGCACAGACGGAGACTATCTGGCATCGTGGGAAGTCGAGTCTATCCAAAGGCATGGCGAAATGACACTGCGCTGAACGCCAATGTCAGTCAATCTGGCCGGCTGCTAACGTTTGCCTAAAGCGACGGTTACCGTAAAGTAAGAGAAAAGCGAGGAATTACACATGGCAAATTTATCTTTGGGGCTGCAGCTGGGTTATTGGGGTGCTCTGCCACCGTCCAACCACGTCGACATGGCACAGGAGGCCGAACGTCTCGGCTTCGACTCGGTGTGGACAGCAGAGTCCTACGGCAACGATTGCTTTACCCCACTGGCGTGGATTGGGGCGCAGACGTCCCGCATTCGCCTCGGCACCTCTGTTGCTCAATTATCGGCCCGCACTCCCACGGCCTGCGCGATGGCCGCGCTGGCGCTCGATCATTTATCGGGCGGCAGGATGATCTTGGGACTTGGCGTGTCTGGCCCGCAGGTGGTTGAAGGCTGGTACGGCCAACCCTACACCAAACCGCTAACGCGTACGCGCGATTACATCGACATTATCCGCATGGTGCTGGCGCGGGAGGCCCCCGTTACTAGCGATAGCGAGTTTTATACGCTGCCCTATACCGGGCCCGGCTCATGGGGTATGGGTAAATCCATTAAGAGTATTACGCACCCGCTGCGCGCCGATATACCCATTTTTGTTGGCGCTGAAGGCCCCAAAAACGTCACCCAGACCGCCAGAATCGCAGATGGCTGGCTACCCCTCTACTACTCGCCATACCGGCAAGAGGTCTATGCCGATCAGCTGGTCGACGCGAAAGAGGACTTTGAGATCGCCGCGCTAGCACTGGTCAACGTCAACGATGATCTCAGCCAGGCTCTGCAGCCCGTAAAAGCCATGCTGGGCTTTTATGTAGGGGGAATGGGAGCCAGTAAACGCAACTTCCATAAAGAACTGATGGCGCGCATGGGCTTCTCGAATGAGGCCGAGGAGATACAGCATTTGTTTCTCCAAGGCGAGCGCGAAAAAGCAATCGAGGCAGTGCCAGATCAGTTCGCCGACGAAGTGTCTCTGTCTGGACCAGAAGATCGCATTCGCGAACGACTTAAAGACTGGGAGCAGTCACCGGTCACAACGCTGCTGATACACGGCGATATCCCTTTGCTGCGTAATATGGCACAGTGGGTGCTGTGACGGGTTAAGCGCGACGAGCGGTAGCCCCGCACTCAGAAAAACAATAAGGAAACCCTCTATGGCAGACGACCGAACGGACGTCCCTGCAGATTTTTCGCCTGGCTACAAACGCTTCGCGCTGGCAATGCTGACTGCAGTCTATGCGCTGAATTTCATCGACCGCCAGATTCTCGTCATCTTGCAAGAGCCGATCAAAGCCGAAATGGCTCTCAGCGATGCCCAGCTTGGATTGCTCAGCGGCTTTGCCTTCGCAGTGGTTTATGTTACGGCCGGGATTCCCATCGCCTATTGGGCAGATCGGGGCAATCGGAAAAACATCATCTCACTGGCTGTCGTCGTTTGGAGCGGTATGACAGCAGTCTCTGGATATGCTCAGAACTATACACAGCTACTGTTAGCCAGGATCGGAGTCGGCATCGGTGAAGCGGGGGGCAGTCCGCCTGCGCACTCCATGATCAGCGACTACTATCCGCCCGAACAGCGGGCAACGGCCCTATCTATCTACTCCACTGGAATTTATGTGGGTATCCTTTTTGGGTTTCTGTTCGGTGGTGTCATCGCACAGGCATTCGGCTGGCGCACTGCGTTCCTGGTAGTGGGACTGCCGGGGGTGGTATTTGGCATCGCACTCAAGTTTATGCTCAAGGAACCCCTTCGAGGGCGCTGGGAACCCGACTCAGGTCAAGCGAAAAAGTCTTCGCTGCGCGAGACGATACAGTTACTCAAGCATAGACCATCCTTCTGGTACCTGGCTCTTGGTAGCGCATTCGTGTCCTATGTCGCTTATGGAAACGGTAATTTTATTCCTTCATTTCTGATCCGCAATCATGACTTGAGCCTGGCGCAAGTCGGTACTGCGCTGGCACTGGTCTCGGGCGTATCCGGCGCCATCGGCACCTTCGCTGGCGGCTATCTGAGCGATCGCTTTGGCAAGCGGGATCGGCGCTGGTACGTGTGGGTGCCAATGCTCGGCGTACTGGTAGCTTATCTGCCTTATTGCTACGTTTTGATTACCGACCACACTCCGTCTGCGCTGACTATCCTGTTTTTCGCCGGCATAGCGACCAGCTTCTATCTTGGACCGTGCATTGCGATGTCGCATGCGCTGGTGCGACCCAGTATGCGAGCCATGATATCTGCTGTCCTGTTCTTCATTCTCAATATGATAGGGCTGGGCCTGGGACCCTTTTTGACCGGTTTAATCAGCGATATTCTGGCTTCAACCTACGGCGAGGAATCGCTGCGCTATTCGATGCTGATAACCACGCAATTGATGCTACTTTCCGGCTTGATGTTTGCGCTGGCAGGCAAACACTTGCTCAAAGACCTGGAAAAAAACGAGGCCACCTAGTTCAGTCGTCATCGGCGCCTGAGGATTTTGATGCAAGCGACTAGCTTCTCTCAGCGACTGATCTATAGCTCGGGCGTTTTCAACTATGCGTTAAAAGATGCTGCCTTCGCAGTCTTCGTTTTATTTTATTACAAGCAGGTACTCGGGCTCAGCGGTACGCTTACCGGTTTAGCAGTCGCTCTATCGATTGTATGGGACGCCATTTCTGATCCGCTGGTAGGGGCCTGGTCAGATAAACTGCGCACCCGCTGGGGACGCAGACACCCGTTGATGGCACTCGCAGTCATACCGCTGGGCCTCGGTTTTATTGGCATGTTCTGGCCACCGGACTTTGTTCTCAACACGCAGCTGGCTTTGTTCTATTGGCTGTTGGGATCCGTTTTACTGCTACGCACCGCGCTCACCTTTTTTATGGTGCCGTTCTTGGCCTTGGGCGCTGAAATATCGACTGATTACAACGAACGAACACGACTTGCCAGCGTGCGCACTAATCTGGGTTGGTTTCTCGGTGTGTTGGTTCCTTCAATCTCCTTAGCAATTATCTTCACGCCTGACGCGGGTACCGACGGCCGCTTTATCGTCGAGCACTACCATGTCTACGGTATTCTCTGCGGCATCGGCGTTGTGATAGCCAGTGCTATCTGTCTTTTCGGTACCCGCAGCTATATTCCCTCTCTGCGCGCAAATGAGTCGGATGAGCAGACCAATCTGCTGCGCGACATCGCCTCCACCTTCCGCATCCGCAATTTTCGCATTGTCGTACTATTGGAGACAGTACTAGGAGGTATGGGTGGCATCATCGCCACGCTATTGATGGTGACGTATACCTACTTTTGGGAGTTGGATACGGGGACCACGTCCCTTCTGTTTGCAGGACCACCGCTGCTCGCGGTGCTGTTAGTAACCACATCTGGTGGCTGGCTAAACAAACGACTGGAAAAACAGCAAGTTTTGCAAATGAGCTGTCTGTTGGGCGCTCTTAACCTGCTTTGGCTTACGCCTCTCAAGCTGGCCGGCTTGTTGCCGGAAAACAGCGGCTTTGTCTTTGCGCTCATTTTTATCAACTATACACTGAACACCGCCTTTACCATTTGGCGTACCATTTCCAGCCATGCACTGCTGGCCGACATCGCTGACGAGCAGGACTTGGCGACGGGGAAAAGGCAGGAAGGCGTGATGTTCGCCGCGGCTTTTTTTGCATCAAAATTCATCACCGGCTTAGGTTACCTTATAGGTGGCCCCTTCCTCGATTTAATTGGGCTGGAAGCGGGAATGCAGCCGGGTGAAGCACCCGCGAGCGTGATTTGGGGGCTGGGCTTGATCACCGGGCCTGGGCTTGCGGTGCTATTAATCATCCCCACTTGGCTGGCGTTTAAAATCAAACTCGACCGGCAGACGCAACGCGATATTCAGGAGACTTTAAAACAACGTGACAGCAGCTGACACTCAGGCCTTTGTCTGTTCAAACACTGACGAGCCGCCGACCACACTGCGGGATCGCTTCCAGGAATTGGGGTACCTCTTTTTTAGAGGCTACGTGCCCACAACAGAGTGTAACGCGCTATTGGCTGCCCTCGTTAAACAAACCCAAAGCCGAGTCAGTCTTGAGGAAAATGCGGGCACACCAATGCTCACGGGAGATCCGTTTGTAGAGGCTGACGCGGGCTGGGATAGCATCTATCCAGACATACAGGCACTCGAGCAATTCCACAGTTTTTTTCACACACAGCGTATGCTGAAGATCATGCAATTAGTCGTCGATGACGACGTATTCGTTTACCCCATGAAAATGGCGCGAATCTCAACGCCCGGCAAGGTCGGGTACGAAACCCCCCCACACCAAGACGCGTTCTCGCATCACGCGGGGCCAACCATGGCGGGCATCTGGGTCGCTCTGCATAGCATCGATGCCGAACTCGGTCGTGTGAAAGTCCTTCCGGGTTCACACAAGAATGGTGTGCGCAAGGTCTTCGAAGCGGACGGCGTGGGCGGAGTGCAGTGTGAGATCTATCCGCATGAAACTTGCTGGCACGTGTCCGACTCCCATGCCGGTGATGTCCTTATTTTTCACTCAGCGACCATCCACAAAGCGGAACCTAACCTAACAGAGCAACGAGTGAGGATGAGCGTAGATACCCGCTTTTGTGATTACGGCGCACCCGTGTTTTCGACCAACCTGGAGCCCCATCATGGCTGGCGTATCGAGGGTCTTAACTGGCAGGCTGTTTATCGCAACTGGCGTTCGGATGACTTACAGTATTACTGGCGAGACTACCCTACCCTGTTTTGAAAACGCCTTACAGCTTGCTTCGATTCAGCTGCGAAGTTAGCCGGCATTATTCACTTTTGGGGTCTACAAAGGCTACGAACAAGCTCCGGGCATCCAGCATGGGTTATCGATTAATAGCGTTACGTGCGAGAGCGCGCTTACCTCCTCACCCTCTATCGGAACATAACTAAAGCTCAATTCACCTTCCGAGAAAGCTGGATCGGATAGCTCTAAAACAACAGCCATTTGTTTGCCATCGCGTAAACCCGTTAAGGCGGCATTGGGTGGATTCGTTATAAAGCTATCACTGCCCCGACCCCAGTTCTCTATGAGTTGCGTGAGTGGAAGCCGTTTTGTGTTTCGAAATGGCCGCTCGCTGAACATGATTACACTATCATCCATCCCGGTAAGGGTAATTCGCCCGTCTCGAAACTCAGCCCTATCGGCCTGTTCCAGTAGCAACCAGCTTTCATTGGCTGCCGCGAAAGCCAGCCCAGTGCTTAGTGCAAAACTAACCGCGAGGATAGCACCTAGTGGATAAACGCGTGCACTCATGTTTTAAAACCCTTTGAAAAATGGATCGACGATCGACTTTTTGTCCGATTCCTGTAACGCGCAGGTATCAGGGCATCGGTGCTTGATAGCGTGTATTGACGGACACTTTTCGACCTGTCGCCCGAGAATGACTATAGCTGCGAATCAACAGATCAACTGGCAATTGATCGAGCAGAGACGGTATCACATCGGAGAACCTAAGACGCCGCTAAATGCCATCAAAATACACTTTGTCGCCCAGTGAGGGCGTAAGCGTCGCGGGCGAACCCTAAAGGCAACGAGCTTCAACGTTTCGATCTATCCCCATAGATGGCAAGCAACGCATCGTCCAAGGTCGGCATTGCAAATTCGAATCCCGCTGCCAAAAGACGTGATGGAACCACACGCTGCCCCTGTAAAAGAAGTTCATCCGCCATTTCGCCAACCAAAAGTCGCATGGCTATACCCGGCATAGGCGCGGTAATAAAAGTCCGCACGTGCTTTTTCATTCCATCACAAAATTCCTTACTCGTTACCGGCTCGGGCGCAGTAACGTTAAACGCCCCCTCCAGCTCAGGCTGCTCCAGCAAGAACAACATAGCCGTAATCACGTCTTGCCTGTGCACCCAGCTTAACCACTGCCTGCCCGAGCCCATCCAGTTAGCCACGCCCATTTGAAAAGGCCGCGCCATTTCCGTGAATGCGCCGCCGTCTCTGTCAAGCACAACACCGAAGCGCAGCAAGCACACTCGGACTCCGAGACTTGCGCAACTCAGCGCTGCTGTCTCCCATCTTTGACAGAGATCCTGTGAAAATCCAGGTGAGACATCTGCGTCCTCAGACAGACGTTCGTCCCCATGGTGGCCATAAAAGCCGATAGCACTTGCACTGAGCAGTACCTTGGGAGGCGCTTTCAGCCTTGATATAAGTTCATAGAGTGCGACTGTCGTTGATAACCGGCTATCAATAATTTCCTGTTTATAGGCACTGCTCCAGCGCTTACCTGCAAGTGAAGCTCCGGCAAGGTTGATTACACTATCTAAAGTTTCGCCGTCATCCACATCGTCCAGACTCTGCACAAATCGCAGCTGTTTGCTGCTCGATTTAGCCTGACGGCTAAGAACCGTGACCGAATGGCCGTTGTCGATCAATACGGGTATGAGTGCGGAGCCAATGAAGCCGGTACCACCGGTTATCAGGTAGTGCATTATATTCTCCCGATCCTGTATTCAAAAACTTACCATCGCGCGCTTACTTTGGATCATATGCCATAGTCATCTTCAGTTAGGCAAGTCGCGTATAGTTAAGTCATGACTGAATCATCCGACACCTTAGACAGGCTACATGAATTTGTAGTCAGCTACCCGAGATTGACGGTGTTGACCGGGGCAGGTATTAGCGCGGACTCGGGCATACCCACCTATCGCGATAGCACCGGCAGCTGGCAACACAGCACCCCGATCACCCATCAGGAGTTCACTGCCGAGCCAGCCCGCCGGCAACGCTATTGGGCTCGCTCACTGCAAGGCTGGCCACTGATTCGAGATGCGAGGCCGAACTCCGCTCACAGGGCGCTAAGCCGCCTGGAGCAACTGGGCTATATTGAACTCATCATTACCCAGAATGTAGATCGATTACATCAGCGCGCTGGTAGCGTTAAGGTGATTGATTTGCATGGCCGGGTGGACCAGGTTAACTGCCTGAATTGCGGCTGGGCCTGTTCCCGAGAGCACATTCAGCAGCAACTCACGAGACAAACACCTGGCACAACTTCTGCGGTTCAAAGCGCGCGCCCGGACGGCGATGCGGATGTCAGCGATGAGCAAATTGCTGCCATAACTAGCCCTACGTGTGAGCAGTGCGGGGGTATGCTGATGCCCGATGTGGTATTTTTCGGTGGATCAGTACCAAAGGCGCGCGTCGAGCAATGCAAGGAGGCGGTGGCAGCTGCAGATGCACTATTAGTCGTAGGCAGCTCGCTGCAAGTGTTCTCCGGATTTCGCTTCTGCCGTCTGGCTAAGGAGTTGGACAAGCCCCTAGCCGTTATTAATCCCGGGATAACCCGGGCTGACGCCATCGCCGATCTAAAGCTTTCCACTCACTGTGGGCCACTGCTTGACGCACTGCTCACACGTCTTGTCGGTGCAAAGAATGAGGCAGCTACATGCGCTGTCGGTAATCCCAACTGAACCAGCGAGTTGGGGTGACGGTGATGAGAGTTTCATCAGCGCTGCGTGACAACAACCATTTCGCCAGTGGTGAGTTCACTCCATCCAGGTAACGCTCGAGCAGCTGTTTGAGCATGTCTGCTCCTCCCTCTTCCGACAAGCCGGCATCGCCCTGGCCACGCACGCCATAATAGGGAGGTTCATTCGGCCCCAGCTCGAACCCGACACGGGTGTTGGCTCGCAACATAGAAACCAGCTGTGATGAGCGATGAGAGGCGCAGTAGAGCTTGCCCTCCTGATACAAAAACCATAGCGACACGACTCGCGGATAACCATCTTCTCCAACGCAGGCAAGACGCAGGGGAAATCGAGTTTCTGCGAAAAACTGCTCGATCTGCGTTTGCGACCAGGGCCCTTTGCGCGGTACCGTCATCTACAATCTCACCGTTGTAAGCAAAAGCTAAATTATCCTGAGAGTCCCGCCAACAATCCAGGCTTGTGACGGTTTGATCTCTCTATCGATAGGGTTCGTATCATGCGCATGACACAAGCAATCATCTACTGGTACCGCCAAGATCTGCGGACGCACGACCTGGCGGGCCTGCGTGCAGCGGCAGCCACTGGCATGCCGGTGATACCGTGCTACATATTAGATGACGAAGCACCGGAAGAAAGTGCTCTGGGCGCGGCCAGTCGCTGGTGGCTGCATCACAGCCTCGTCTCGTTAGCCAGCGACATCGAAGAATTGGGAGGAACCCTGGTTTTACGGCGGGGCCAGACGCTCGCGGTGCTGGAGGAATTGCTCGCTGAGACCGGTGCACAAACGATCTACTGCTCGCGCGTGTATGAGCCCTGGGCTGATAGGATTGAAAAGCAGCTTTATGACAGATTTGAGGCACTCGGTGTTACCTTTAAGCGCTATCCTGGGTCTCTCCTGTTCGAGCCGGATCAAATCCTCACCGGAAGCAACGCCCCATTTAAAGTATTCACGCCTTTCTGGCGTCGCTGTCGGAGCGCAGCACCACCGGCACCTGCACACCCTCCACCCGAGGACGTACACTGGTACACCGAGGGCTGCGCCAGCGACGACATCACGACCTGGGAACTCACACCGCAGTCACCCGACTGGGCGTCGCGGTGGCTCACACTCTGGCAACCGGGACAAACAGGCGCGAAGCAGCGCATGGCCGATTTCCTATCGGGTGCGGTCGGCAATTACGCAGACGGGCGAAACCATCCCGCGCAAGAAGCAACAACCCGATTATCGCCGCACCTGCACTTTGGTGAACTATCGCCCAGAGCAATCTGGCATGCCACCATGCATGTCGCACAGCAACGACCGGAGCTGCAGGACCAGATTGACAAGGTCCTCAGCGAGTTGGGCTGGCGCGAATTCTCGCATCATTTGCTCTTTCACTTTCCGCACATCGTAAACGAGCCGTTTAAATCACAGTTCGCACAGTTCCCATGGCTCGGCGACGAAACAGCGCTGCACGCCTGGCAGCGCGGCGTCACCGGCTACCCGATCGTCGACGCCGGTATGCGAGAGCTCTGGCAGACCGGCTACATGCACAACCGTATTCGTATGGTGGTCGCTTCTTTTCTCACCAAGCATTTGCTGGTCGATTGGCGCAGCGGCGCGCGCTGGTTCTGGGATACCTTGCTGGACGCCGATCTTGCCAACAATACCTGCGGCTGGCAGTGGGTCGCAGGCAGCGGCGCGGATGCTTCTCCCTACTTTCGTATATTCAATCCGATCATCCAGGGCGAGAAGTTTGACAAAAATGGTATTTATATTCGTCGTTGGGTACCCGAGCTAGCTGAACTCCCTGATCGCTACCTGAACCGGCCCTGGGAAGCACCGGCCGAGGTCTTGGCCGCGGCCAATATCCAATTGGGAGAGCACTACCCGTATCCCATCGTCGACCACAAGTCCGCGCGCGAATCTGCCCTGGCGGCCTATGCCTCGCTGAAGTCCTAAGCAGCAAAACGCAGCGCTCCCCATGTTTCGCGCCCAGATTCGCTTCTAATCCAGTAACGCCAAATCCATAGCTGCGACTTCCGACTTCCGACTTCCGACTTCCGACTTCCGACTTCCGACTTCCGACTTCCGACTTCCGACTTCCGACTTCCGACTTCCGACTTCCGACTTCCGACTTCCGACTTCCGACTTCCGACTTCC
>JBCCNJ010000083.1:0-19555 GCA_039025905.1 Pseudomonadota bacterium
TCAGCAGTCTGCTGATAGCCTTTGCAACTATGCCCGGGTGGTGAAATTGGTAGACACAGGAGACTTAAAATCTCCCGGCCATAGCGGCCGTGCCGGTTCGATTCCGGCCTCGGGCACCAATAAAATCAATGCTTTCGGGGAATTAGCCGAATTTAACACAAACAGCCAAAATACGATCATGCACATACCATGCACATTTGCCCATTTCTTAAGGCGTCTCTGTTGATTCAGGATTCGAAATGGTAGATGCACTCTCTAGCCTCGGGAGTGAGATCTTGCTAATACTCCTTACCGCCTTCGTTACCTATAAAGTTAGCCAATGGCAGTTTCAGCGGCAGGCCGACAAAACAGCGTTAATCGAGTTTTACCAATTGGCTATGGAATACGATGAGATCACGAACGATCTCAAGACCTATGAAGAGGCTGCCAGCCTTTCCGAAACTGGCAGATTCTCCAAAGAAGTTTCAGGCACGCGGGCATCTCTCGAAGAGAGGCGAGCCGATATCGTCAAACACGCTGAAATGAAAGCGTACAGCATTACAAATAAGAGACACCATGAGTTGATCGCGGGCATTGTGGTCGGTATGCAAGCCGGTTTGAAAGGTCGCGAAGTGATGCCTACCCACTGGGTGCATGATATGGCGTCAATCATCAATAAATCGCTGCTTTTCGAGATCTACGGCGAGCAGTGGTACCGTGAAGCAGAAGAAACGTACGAGCTAGAACAAAAGAAAAAGCAAGAAGAAGAGAAGTCCTCAGGCTCTTGAGGTTTAGTCATCAAAGTAAAGCCTGGCTACTTCCCGCTGCTCTTCAGGTAACGCTCTTAAAGCAGGGTCGTCTGGATGCATTGCTAAGGCCTGTACGCGGTTTGCGGCATTCCTGCCCAATACGAATAACCCAACTCCCGCAGCTTGTCCTCTTGCTTCCCAGGTAGCTTGTAGCCAGTGATTTCGCGAATCTCTTCTTGTGTGAGGCGTGCGCTCAACCCGCGTCTCCAGGATTTAGGTTAATCCGAGACCAAAACTCGAAGGCGATAAAAAGGAAGGCGACGACTAGACAAATTGCTTTGACGTTGAAGAACACGAACGCGGGTGTATCAAGATACCAAGGCTTGTCGTATTCACCCTCTATCGTCTTGGTCTCTTCCCACTTTCGCGTTTCTTCTCTTCGGGTCCACCAACGCAAAAGGTGTGCTGAAGTGAAGAACTGGAGCACATCTGCGGTGAAGAAGGCCACGACGAAGATCAACGACACCAGAATATCCCGGGGAAACGATAGTTCGGGGGTCTTGAATAGCCAACAAACAGCAACTGCAGCGAATGCTAGCTGCCGTGAGAAAGTCGAGAACTGCTCTGTGTAATCGCTATATTGAGCCCAGAGCTCGCTGTTTTTCACCTGTGAGTAATTTCGACTTCCGGTGGTTTTGGCGGCTTCTCGTCCTTGGTCCCGGTATTGCCCGTTGGTGGGGGCTCAGGTCTAGTCTCTGGCTTCTGCTCTTGGCTCACTCGAAGCACCTCGTTCAGTTTGGCCTTGTTGAGAGTAGCCTACGCCACGAGGGTGCTAAGTCAACCTAGCTGTTAATGTTTTCATTACTCGAATGTCGGTCCTAATTCTCGGTACTATCGCTTTCGCTCACACTCAAGTGCCTATTTTTTTGAGGAGTTTCTTGAAGGTTAGGAGATCACTGAATTAGATATTTGTGTACTGTTCAAATACCGAGTCAGCCGGCAGTCTGCGCGGTTACAGCAAATGATCTGCTACCAAGAGACAATCGTGGGATTTCATGGTTCAGTAGTTGTATTCGTAGCATATCTGTCGTTGACACTGTCATCTCGTAATGAGATTTTCCTGAAGTAGTTGATCTTTGTTAGTCGGAGTTTCTTCACGATGAAATCCCATAAAGAAATCGAAACCGCATTTAAGGAACGACTCACTACAAATAACGTCAGTCGTATTTCGCCGAAAGCGTTGTGGCCAGTATTTTCAGAAACGTTCCTTCAGATGGAACGCGAGTGCGAGGCCCCTGTCTTCGATATAGGTATAGCGATCGAATTATTTGGAGTAAAGGGCGAGGAGCACAAGTCGCTCATATATACACTTTATGTCGCGCTCAATAATTCGGACGGGGAGTATTCAGGCATGGAAGAGGTTCAAATTGAGCTAGCTGTCCCCGAACAATCCGTAACAGCAGAACAGCCGAACTGGTTTTTTGAGCAATGGAAAGTAGACGGTCCAGATTCAGAACGGCCGGCAAAAGCGATACTGCAATCTGCAGAAAGCACTACTCAGTTTGAGCTTTTCCACACATTACCGGCGTGTGAATTTCAAGTTTCTGGAGGGGATGTTTGACCATAATTAACCATGTATGTGCACCGATGATTTAGTGCTATGTTACTTGGAATAAGTCCTCTGGCATCTCGAAGGGTAACCTACAAGTCTTTTCCCGCTTTCCTAGAACATTCCTATTGTATCGAGCCCATCATGCATTGTGAGCAAGAGAGCGCTGGATCTGGGGCACCCATTCACATCTGGCTCGTCTGGATTACTAGATAGTACAACTGCCTTATTGTCTTCCTTACCGGAGAAATACCTGTCTACTAGCAGAATTTCGTACTATTTGAAGCTTGTATAAGTTGTTGCAAGACTAAGCCGATCACGATTCAACCAGCTACGTGAAGGAAGACAGGGAAAGCATGTGTCGCGCAAACTCGATTACTTGACAAGCCGCGTCTCCGGAAAAGTCGCATACCAGCCGAACCAAAACGCCCGGTGGTAGGGGAGTCGTGGCAAGGTGCGGTCATCGGATGAGGTGAGTTGCTCTTCATCAAGAGTCCACTCCATACCCCGACTATCGATCAGCTTAGAGTCGCCGTCGTATGACTTAAATTGCACGGCTTTTGGATCATAAACGCGGTTAGCGCCGGTAGAATCAGTCAACACCAGCACTGATTGATTCCCCACGCGATCCAGATACAGTGGATTCTCTCCGAGAAACGCAGTATCAATGGCAAGTTGCTCTTTCGGCGAAGCCATAAATCGCAGCGCGAGCACCTCCTGTTTGTTCGCCAGGCGATCATCGTGAAAAGGTGTTTGAAACATTAAGCGATCAGTGGCGAAGTAGTCGCGATAGGCCGCGCCTTCACCGTAATCCCGACGATGTCCTGTATTCAGCGAGAGCACTGTCGTCTCGGGGTGTCGCTTTTTCCACTCACCCCAGGTTGTCGTGACGACACTCGTGAAGGGGAGTTGAATGCCGCTATCAGCCAGTGGGCCGACAACGGGTTCACCGCGTATCGTGTTCCAAAGCGACTGCGTCTTTTTGTCGTACATGAGCTTGTTCGACCGATACAGGAATCCGCTGGTTCCAAGTTGGAAGTCCTCACCATCTACCGAGGTCTCATAGGGGATCACCGTGCCGCAGAGCGTACAGTAGACACCCGCGATATCGACACCGCCTATCGTGTCGGTAAACATTTCATGCCAGGCCAGAATCCGCTTGGGGTAGGCGCGGGCATCGCCATTGATCTCGATACCAAATACGATGTTATCGTCTTCCAGATATCTTGCTTCCTCCGCCGCAATCATCTCGGGATTTCGCAACGGCGGAATCCCATCTTGCGCGACACCGCCCCACTGAATTTCATCAAACCTAATTGTGCTGTCTTCGCCCCTTGCCCTGAAATAGCGCTCAAACCGGGGATCAATCTGCCTATATAAGTCTGCTTTAAACTCCGCGTACTCGGGGCTGACGATTTCAGCGCGATTCCACAACCAGTCCTGCCAAATGCGAGTATGGGGGCCAAAGCTGTTTCCCGTCATTTTCGTTAACGTCGAGAAAACGCTGTCAGAGGTATAGTCACTGCCTGCAAAAATGCTGACCTCGATAAGCATCGGAACATAGCTTAGATCCCAGTGCTTCTCGATCTGGTCAAACGCTGCGCGAACAGCCTCTGGATCGGACAGAGTGAGCAAGTTGATGAAGAAGTCGTAGCTTAGAGCCTCGACCCTTTCATGAGACTGGGTGCTCAAGCTGGTGCTGCTCGATTTCTGTAGGCCGGCTGGTTTGGTTTCACTCGTTGTTGCCAGCAAATTCAGAGAGAAAAGCACTGAAAACAGCAGCCCAAATATAAATGAGACACGCCCGAACGTGTTCGATAATTTCAAAATTTTTCCCTACCCAATCGTTAGCGTTGTCGGTGCTGCAGAATGAAAAGTCAAGGAGCCTACACCGGCTTGTCTAAAGGCAGACAGTCGTGAAGGGCTTAGGTTCAATCAATGTGGTTCGGGATGCGTTCAATTTGGGCAGGCGTTGCGTGGCAAAGCCGCAGATTTTTTCGGGGTACTGCGATGGCGCAAAGCCTGCTTTATTCAATCACATACTTCACGCTGGCGACGATCGTCCTGGATTTGCCTACGAAACAATCGGCACGAGCAAGACATGTCGCGTAGAACTCTTTATCGGTGATATTGCGCACGTTGAGCTGTAAATCCCAGCGCTGAAATTCCCAGCCTATCATCGCGTCTCCTAAGGTGTAGGAAGGCGTTTTCAGTGTATCAATACCATTTTGAGAACTACTGGTATAGCGTACGCCTGCACCCGATTTAAAGCCCTGCAGAGCCCCTTGCGGACGCCAACCTATCCAGCTTGAAGCTTGCTCCTCTGGTACGCTTGCGAGTTTAAAACCGTTAGGATCCTCGGTATCCAAAAGGCTCGCGTTGAGTTCGACAGTGAAGTCTCCCAGCCGCATCAACGCTTCGAATTCACCACCGGTTATTTTAGATACACCGGATTGCTGTTCAAAAAATCCGGGTACCGACTGGGGATCAGGTAGGTTGGACTCTTCTATATCAAACCATGCTAAGGTGATTAGAGCTGGGAAGTTAGGCGGCTCGTATTTCAGGCCGATTTCGAGCTGTTCACCCTTCTGCGGTTTCAGCGGCTCCCCGTTGCCATTATCGCCTATCACGGGACTGAATGATTCAGAGTAACTGATGTAGGGTGCTAACCCATTGTCGAAGTAGTACAAGAGACCAGCGCCAGCGCTCACTTCATCATCGCTTTGCTTCCCTTCTGCTGCATCAGTTTCCGTGTCGTCGTATCGCAACCCTAGGGTGATATTCCAGTTGTTTATGCTGATTTGATCGCTGATGTAAACACCGAGATCCTCGCTCTTTGTGTCGGGCTCCTTTATGACCGGGCCTAATTCTTGAACGCTTGGGACGTTTCCGTATTGCGGGTCAAACACATTGATCCAAAAGGTGTCACCAACGGTGTTGTTGGGCTGGCCGGTAAAAAAATCATAGCCGTAGGCAAACACGTTGAAGCCCTCATCACTGTTAGTGATGTCTTGGTACTGCGCGCCGATCATTAATTGATGATCTAGGGGGCCGATAGAGAAAGTGCCGTTTAGGCGAACATCTACCGCCCACTGTTCTGAGGTAGCATCACCGCGAAACCACTCTCTGGGTACCGTTCCATCTTTGTACAGGGAACCGTCTGCATTAAAGACGTATCGAGTAGGGAAATTGACAATGAAGGATGGCCATGCCTGCTGATAATCTGCCTTACCATCGGTATAGCGGCTGGTCAGTTCTCCGCGCCAATTTTCGCTAAACGCATGTTCGGCGAGTAAGGTAACCGCTGTGGTCTTGGTATCAAACCGGTTGAAATTGGGGTCGCCCAGATAGGCATCGAAATCGATGCGCTCACCATTGGGCGCGGGTAACAGTGTTCCTTCTACAGGTAGGAACTGCGAAGCGGTGTCACCTTCTGTGTCGGTATAGTTCCCTATCAAAGTCAGTTCGGTGTCGTCTGTGGGGCGCCAGGTGACGGACGGAAACAGAACCAGCGTTTTATCAAATACTTCGTCGACCTGCGTATCAGTATCACGATAGAGGGCCACCGCACGATACAGCCAGTTCCCGGTTTCTGTAAGAGGCCCTGTCGAATCCACAGCGAGTTGTTTGCGATCAAAGTTGCCGTATTCCGCCACAATCTCATGGCGAGAGTCATCTCGTGGGCGCTTACTGATAATGTTTACCAGACCCCCAGGTGAGCCCTTGCCAAATAACACTGACGCAGGACCTTTGAGAATCTCAACCTGCTCTACGGTGTATACATCCGGACGCGCATTGTTGAAGTTGCCGAACAGAGATTGCAAACTGTCTCGATACTGAGGAACTTCCAGACCACGTACGAAAATTGTATCCACGCGGGTAGATAAACCGAATGGGTTAGCCGTTACGCCTGCGGCGTAGCTTGCAATATCGCCAAGATCTAAGGCACCTTTATCAAGAATCTGCTGCTCAGTCTCAATGCTCACCGAGCGCGCCGTCTCCATAATCGGGACCGCGCTCTTTAGGGCTGAAAACTCCGACAGCTTGCCAAAGACAAGGATTTCTTCAATACGTTGGGCTTCGGCGGCAGCGTCGGGGTCTTCATCAGTCTGGGGTGTTTGGGCGAGTGAGAGACTACAAGCTAAGAGGAGCGCTACGGCTGCTGAGTGCGGATAAATCATAGTTCGTTGGCCAGGCCTCAAAAGGCGAGGATGATAATCGTTATCATTCGGCGCCACAAGGGTGTAGTATAGGGCGGATGCTGTGATAGGTCGGCGGTAGTCCTGGTTTATCTGAGGAGGGTGAAAACCTGTACTTTATCCTCAAGGGCCTCACCCCTTAATCCCCGTAAACCACCGGAGCCCCTCAGCTAGAAAACTCGCCAGTATGCAGAGCCTTGCCAACTAGGCACCTATTCTATCGCTAGATCATTCGCTGAGTTGTTCTACGGGATATCTATTTTTCTAGAAGCGCTCGCAAATAGGCACGCGGAGAAACGCAAAGCTACAGCAGTATCAGCCTCGAGGGCATGCAATCAATCCGAATTCTCTTGCTGGCTCAATCGCACTTCTTTCAATGCGTCAAATAAGAGTTGCCGCTCCTGCGCGTTCACGTATTGGAGATTCAGCTCAGCTTCAAACGTACCAACCTGCGCATCGGTAATTGGCCCTGAGGTATGCAAACTGGCAGCGATGCCCTCTATGATCACCGCACCTAAAGTAATAAGCCTGGGCCTGATGTCCGTGTGCAGATCAACGGGCGGCCGATCAAGACTCTGGGTCTGCAAATCTGCAAGATATCGATACTGTATGACCTTCGCCAAGGCGATTTGCGTCTGAAAGAATGCCTCCACCGTCACTGGATCCAGACCGGCAGACTGGGCATCTTCGAGTGCTTGCTCCAACACAACTGCCTCGCGCGCGGGGTCGTCAACTGGCAGCCCATTCAGCGATTTATAGAGCGCGACATCCTGCATATAGCTGAGTCTCTCGCCGATGGCAGAGAACAATTCGGACTGCACTGATTGAGCATGGACGATGGCCGTAAATACGAGAATTATGCCACCGGCTATATAGGGATTCATGGATTAGAGGCTAACAACTATATCGCGGGTTGCCCTTTGAACAGCCCAGGCGTTTCCCGTAACTTTTGCGCGATTTTGTCGCCAACAAATAGCTGTGGCTCTGAGGCGGGCAGGTCTTCCTCCGCTTCGCGCGATGTAATTTTCGTTTGTAAGTGGCTATATGCCTCCTCAAATGAATTGGCCTCGTCAAGACTTTCCAAGAGTGCCCGGCCAAAGTAAGTCAAAGTCGCCGCATCTGAGCAGCCAAAAGACGTTTTGTCCGCCGCCGCTGCAGTCATGATCAGTCGGTTCTCACCTTTAAGGGGCTCGATAAAACCACCGGAGAAACATGCCGAGACAAGAATGACCTGCCACTGAATGCCACTATCGTCCAGCAGCTCAGCGAGCGTATCCGATGATAAATCGACCAGCTCGAGACGCCTGTTTTTCAAAGAGATATAGTGATCTTTGCTGCCATGACTGGTGATGTACAACACCAGCAGGTCTTGTTCCTTATCCATGCGCTTACCGAGTGTGTCTAAGGCCTCAGCAATACTCGTCATCGTGGCCATCGGTTTCTTTGCGATCGTGCTGCGATCATTGATCAAGTTGATCTGCCTGGTAGAAAGTGGTGTTATCTGGTCAAAGTAATCACGGAACGCGGTTACCTCGCGACTGAACACTCTTTCCGTACCGTCACCAGCAATGCCGAGGAAGAAGACTTCCGTTGTGTTGGGATCGCCCTGAGGCACGTTAGCCAGAGCAGTATCCAGCATCGTCCTCTCTCGATAGAGCGCGGCTTCGAGATCAGCTTCGTAGTTCTCAACGAATTGTGTTTCGCTGGATTCCACCAAACGCCCCCTGCGCCAGGTGCCACTGTACTCCTGCACACCATCAATAGGCTCAGCCAGCTGCATAGTGCCTTCACCATGGTATTGTCCATAGTGAAACTGCCCTATGTAGATGTCGCCGTTTGCAAGCGTCAGATGTCCTTCGCCGTGATAATTTAGGTAGAAGAACTCGCCACTGTAACGATCACCTTGTTCCGTCACTCGAGTTCCGGATACCGGCATCCCGTCTTCAAATTCGCCCGTAAGATAGCCGTCGTCTTCGACCAACTTGCCTTCTCCGTGGAATACCCAATCCTCGAACATACCCTCATAGACGAGATCATCATCCTGAAAATACGAACCCTCGCCTGAGAATTGGCCATCATTAAAGCGGCCACGGTAGAGCGCCCCATCTCGCTCAAATTCGCCATCGCCATGCATGATCCAGTCCTGAGTCTCGCCCTTATAGACATCACCATCGATACTGTAAATCTCGCCGCTGCCCGTAAACTGGCCATCGACAAACTGACCTTGATAACGATTCCCCAACGCGTCTACGTATTCACCTTCACCATGCATTAAACCATCCTTGAATTCGCCGACGTAGCTTGCTCCCTGCGGCCACTCCAAGGTGCCCGCGCCCTGCAGTACGCCATCTATAATTTCACCGGTATAGCGCCCTCCGTCTACTAGCTTTGCGACCTGAACGGGTTCACCAAGTAAACCGCGGTCCTGAACAAAAAGAGCCGCACCAAAACCCAGGGCTGCAGCAATAAGAAGCAATAACACTTTCATAACTGGAGAATAAACGATCCTGTAATCACCGCGGAGCACACCGACGGCGGCCTCCGAACTATAGCAACACTATCAGGGAGTGACATCACGTAGACAAATCTCTCGACGGCCCTCGGCAATCACAGAGGGACACTTCCAATAACCATTCCTAAAATGCGTGATATGTTGTAACGTATCCCGCGGTTTTGGTCCAAGAGGTGTTTGACCCATGCACGCCGTCGACAATGAAAAATTACCCGTAACCGTACTCTCCGGTTTCTTAGGCGCGGGTAAAACCACGGTACTTAGCCATATTCTCAATAATCGAAGCGGCCAAAAGGTGGCTGTTATCGTTAATGATATGAGTGAGATCAACATTGATTCAGCAATTGTGCAGAGCGAAGTGTCACTCAATCGCAGCGAAGAAAAGCTTGTCGAGATGTCCAATGGCTGCATCTGCTGCACGCTGCGCGAAGATCTGCTCGAGGAGGTGACCAAGCTCGCTCGCGAGGGGCGTTTCGACTATTTGGTGATTGAGTCGACGGGTATATCCGAGCCGCTGCCCGTAGCAGAAACCTTCACATTTGCAGATGAAAGCGGCACGTCACTCTCGGACGTGGCTGATCTGGACACCATGGTCACGGTGGTTGATGCGGTCAATTTTCTGAAGGACTTTGACGAAGCTAAATATTTGCGTGAAACAGGCGAATCCCTCGGTGATGAAGATCAGCGCAGCGTCACCGACCTGCTTACAGATCAAGTGGAGTTTGCAGACGTGATTCTTGTCAGTAAAACCGATCTAGCGACTAAAGAGGATGTGGAACGCCTTGAAGCTATATTGAAAAGTCTCAACACCCACGCAAAGATCATTCCGATCGCTAAGGGAAAAGTCGACTTGGACGAGGTTCTGAACACGCGCTTGTTTGACTTTGACCGTGCCCGGCAGGCGCCGGGCTGGCTCAAGGAGATGCGTGGCGAACACGTACCGGAAACTGAGGAATACGGCATCGGCAGCTTCAGCTTCGCCGCGAGACGACCGTTTCATCCACAGCGTTTTCATCGGTTCCTACACGACATCGAGAAGTACGGAAAACTACTTCGCTCTAAGGGCTACTTCTGGCTTGCTTCCCGCCCAGAGTACGCCGGGCAATGGAGCCAGGCAGGAGGCATTGCGCACTACGGATTTGCGGGCATGTTTTGGAAATCCGTACCGAAGAAACACTGGCCGACGGACGAAGAGACACTGGCGCATATCGAAAGTCTCTGGGTGGAACCCTTTGGGGACATGCGCCAAGAGCTTGTGTTTATCGGCCAGGATCTCGATCAAGAGCGCATGACTGCGGCACTGAATGCCTGTTTGCTGGACGAGGAAGAGTTGCTGCGGGGCAAGCAACATTGGCTAACGATGTTCGACCCGTTTCCGCCCTGGGAACAAACAGCTTGAGCTACGTTGCCAGGGCTGAAACTCACGAGAATGAGTTAACGGTGATTGAAGTGCTGCGGAGGTGACGACCGTGTCCTTGCCTGTCTCAAAGCGATAATTGCCAATAACCCACGTCAATATAACGGTCAAATTTAAAACCAACTTCAACAAATTGACCAACCTTGTACATCCCGCATTTTTCGTGCAGCGCGACACTTGCTTCATTGGGTAAGGCAATGCCGGCTATCGCGACATGTATAGAGCCCTCTCTCAGTTTGGAAAACAACGCTTGATACAGGGGGTAGCCTACTCCCTTGCCAGTCATGTCCGGAGCGAGATAAACCGTGGTCTCAACTGAGTAGCGGTAGGCGCAGCGACCTTTCCACGCACTCGCATAGGCGTAGCCCACCACCTGATCCCCATACTCCGCCACTAGAAAAGGCAGCCCGTTAGACCATGTCTCAGATATACGCGAGGCCATCTCAGCTGCGCTGATAACGGCCTCTTCAAATGTGATGATGGTGTGCTCGATATAGTGGTTATAGATATCAACAATTAGCCCGGCATCGGAGCTCAGGACATCGCGAATCGCTATCTTGGCCATAGTAAATTACTCTCGATGACTGAGCCCTGGTCTGAGCGCCGTGCGTTAGCAATTCGCTGCGCATCGAATGCGACGAGTCCTCAGGTTGGCACTAAACCAAAGTCGGTCTTTGGATGGCGTCCGATCGATCATCTATCTGCTTTGCGGAAATAGATCGCGCACAAACGGCAGATCAATCGAACCGCTTGCCGAGTTTAATCTCCGACAATCACGACCTTGCCGTTACGACCTCCGCCGGCGGCGAGCTCAACAGCCTGTTTGATATCCTTCACTTGAAACGTCGAATCTATCGCCGTCGACAACTTACCCTGCGCCATAAGGGAGGTGAGATTCCCGTAAAGTTCTTGTTGCTGTTCTGGCGTGGCAGACTGGAACCATATCACCAACCAAAAGCCGCGCACCCTAATATCCTTAAATACGATGTTCGCCGGGTGCAACATGCAGGGTTCGCCGCTCAGAGCACCGTAGTTGACCAAGGTCGCGCCTTCACCCAGCGCGTCGCCGATACGATTTGTGGCGGCTCCACCCACCGCATCGATGCCGAGTTTGATTTTCGCTCCGGCGGTGGCCTCGCTAACCCGCTCCGCAAGCGTCTTACCGTCGACATCGCCGTCAACAAGCACCACATCTGCGCCGCTTTGCAAAAGCGGTTCGATCAGTGATTCGCGGCGCACAACATTCACTGTTTTCAGGCCACGCAATTTGGCCAAAGTGATGAGGTAGGATCCGACGCCCGAATTTGCCGCGTTTTGAATGACCCAGTCTCCCTCCTCGAGGTCCACAAACTCACTCAATAGCAGAGAAGCGGTAGGGGGATTAATCGTAATCATTGAAAGTTGTATCGGGTCGATATCGTCAGGCATGGGTATCAGCGCTTTAGCACCGGCTACCATATGGGTCGACCAGCTACCGATGCCCAGAGGAAGAAGCACGGTTTGACCAATGGCGGGGGTATCTACACCAGGACCCAGTTCCACGATTTTCCCCACACCCTCACCGCCACCGATGGCGGGCAGTGGTGGAAGAATCCCGTATTGACCCGTTAGCGTCAACACATCCGAGGGATTGATGGGTGCTGCCAAAAGTTCAATCAGCACCTCGCCATCGCTGAGCTCAGGTTTCTCAAAGGGTACCGCCTCGATCACATCCTGAGGGATAGGCCCACGCGTTTCGTATTGTGCTTTTAGCATACGGATGCTCCTGTTGTGTTGCTTAACGTATTATTGATTGACGGTTGTTTGAGTCTAAAGTTGCCTGGCGATCTCATCCACCCAGATTTGAGGATCTTTGCCGCGCGCCCTGGCGTGATAATAGGCCCAGTCATTGCCCCCCTTTTTCTGGCCTAACCTGATTGGATTCTTTATATGTTCTAATGCTCTGCGGGCTAGCGGTCGCAGTCTTTCGTCAACACCCCAGGCTAGTACAACCGGTACCGTTTGTACAAAAACCTGTTGAAATTCCTCTGTGCGCGTCGGATCGAAAATGGAGTGAGCAATGCCCGCCGCGTCCACGGGCTTTAACTCAGACAGAAAGTCCACGCTATTTGGGTCTCGCAGATCCGACAAATTAACAATCCGCGCGTAGTCCAGAGTGCATTGCGCCATTAACTTTACGATCTGCTTTTGTGTGAGGTCAGGGTTGGTGGGGTAGGGAGCGCGCCCATCGTCGCCTCCCTGGAGTGGAGTGGAACCCCCGGGGTTCATCATGACCACCATAAGATCTGGATTGCCTTCCCCGAAGCGGGGTTTCACGCGTCGCAGCTTGCGCCCCAACCAGCCGGGCTTCTTTTTGACATCGAGATACGACCTGAAGTGATATCCAGACTCTACATAAAAGTAGCCTATGTAGTCGTATTCATTGAACATTACATTACGGGTGCAGCGAGATCACGAGGCCGTGTCGGTAGCCTGTCGGCGCTGTTGCAGCTTTTCCCGTATCTGTGACTGGAGCTCAGATTTTTTGGCCTCATACTGGCTGTATTGCTCAGGCGAGAGTACAGACTCGAGTTCCGCGTCCTTCGCCTTCGCGCTGCTTCTAAATGCCTTTAACTTTTGTAGGTTGGGGCTATCTGAGTCGATTAAGGTCTGTGTTTCCTTTGCGTATTTTAGATTGATGGCCGAGACTGCCTCGGTGGTTTTCTCATCCAGTGAGAGATTGTCCTGCATCCACTTGTCTTGAATCTCGGCGCGCTGCTCTGGTGTGGAGTTTTGTAGCTCGCTCATTTGCGCGATACTGGTAGCGGGCAGCGCCAGTATGACCAGACTTGCTGCGAACAGTTTCAGGATTGTCTTCATCTGTTTACCCTCGTTTTGGCTGTTGGAATCCGGCAGTTGGACCGACGTTTCGCGAGAAAGTTACCTAGTTAAGACCAGTCCTGTTTTCAGTTCAAGTGCTACGGTCGGCCGATCACTCGCTCTATCAAAGCACTCACGGCCTGTTTATCATGGCGTTGTGTCCAGGGGACGCTGATTCTAAGAACGCCGATGTAAACAGGAGGCAAATTTGAAACAAGCCTTAATCAATATGCTGCAGATGCAAGACAGGATGAACACCCGCGTGCATGAAAACTGGGTTGATCAGGATTTTGCCTGGTACCGCGCGGCCTGGGTAGAGTGCGGTGAACTGATTGATCACTACGGCTACAAATGGTGGAAAAAACAAACGCCAGATATGGATCAGGTGCGTCTCGAGGTCATCGACATCTGGCACTTCGGTCTATCTGCATTGTTTGTAGACGGAAAATCGATTGAAACTATTGCCAGCGAAATTATCGATGATCTACAGAGCAACCCAAGTCAAGACATGGGCGTCAGGGAGGCGACAGAGCAACTGGCTTTGAACTGCTTACAAACACATAGCTTTTCGCCCTCCTATTTTTGGAACTTGATGCTTGCCTCTGGTCTCGATTTCAGCGGGCTGTACACGGCCTATGTCGGCAAGAACGTGCTCAATTTCTTTCGTCAGGACAACGGCTATAAAGATGGCAGCTATATTAAAAATTGGGCGGGGCGCGAAGACAACGAACATCTGTCCGAGATTGTTGAGGATCTCGATCAGGACGCGAAAAGCTTTGCCGAAGACGTCTATGCAGCACTTGAGCATCGCTATCGGGAACTGGATCTAACGCATTAGCGCATGACCGAGAACGCTGACAAGGTGTCAACTACCGCGCTTGCGCGGAAATTGCATCTGCCTGCCCAGCAGCTATTTGCCACGCTGCGTGACTATGGTTGGATTGAACGTGGAGGCGATAGCTGGATGCTAACGGCGAAAGGTGAGTTTGAAGGTGGCGAGTATCAGCAAAGCAAACGCTACGGCCGTTACGTCGTATGGCCGAGTACCCTGGAAGTGCATCCACTGCTAAGCGCCATTGAATCCAATCAGCGTATTACCGCCGCTTCTATGCGTCGCTATTATCCCAGGCTCGATGCACGACAAATGAACCGTGCTCTCGCCGAATTGGGTTTGCAGCGCCACAGTATCATGGGCTGGGAGCTCACGAACCACGGTCGAGCGCTGGGAGGACAGCAAGAAGAATCGCAGAACAGCGGCGCCTTTTACGTGACCTGGCCGCATGAAATCATTGACGATCCTGTGATTCATCGCGAGCTGACGCGCTATTCTGATCAGGGCCAGCCGGTGGCGTCCCATGATGGCGATGAACCCGACTTGTTCAGTGCCACCCAGGTGAGCTGCATTGGCATAGATGGGCATGTGCTGGATTCACCGCTGCAAACCCGCGTCTGTGACTGGCTCTATTTAGCGCAGCTGGCACACGCTTATCGTCGACCACTGCCTTGTGAGGAGCTGGTGTTATCGGACTTTTACGTCCCTAGCGGCGGCGTCTATATAGATTGCTGGGAGGAAGACACGTCCGCCAAAGCGTTGTCGACCATGCTGCATCGGCGCGAGCTCTATGAGTCCCTTAAGCTACGCCACATCGAAGTGAACAGCGCGGACATCGATAATCTGGATGAGGTGATTGGCCGCAAACTATTGGCGTTTGGGGTGCGATACTAGCGATCACTCAGCCAGCAGATCATTAATCTTCTTAGCAAGCTCAAAGTCTCGCTCGGATATGCCACCCGCATCGTGTGTTGTGAGATAAATCTCTACACGATTGTATACGTTAGACCACTCGGGATGGTGATCGGCGGACTCGGCCAATAGCGCTACCTGTGTCATGAAGCCAAACGCATCGACAAAATTATCGAAGGTGATCAAGCGGTATAGCTTCTGCTGGGCGATCACCCAATCGGATAAGTGTTGCAGCTGCTGCTCCAGCTCCGAGGGACTTAATTTCTCTATCGCCATAGCGAACCTGCCGAATTGAATATCCGTTTTAAAGACGCAATAGTAGTCATTTCTTGCATAACAAAACACCACACTCCATGTGCTCCGTGTAGGGGAACTGATCAAACAACGCGAAGCTCGCTATTTGATGGCTAGCACACAGGGAAGCCAGATTGGCCTGTAGCGTCTCCGGGTTACAGGAGATATACAGGATCGTTTCAAAACCCATGGCCATGGTCAGCGTTTTCTCATCCAAGCCCGCTCGAGGCGGATCGACAAATAGTGTGTTCAGCCTGTATTCGTGGAGCGGCGTTGCCAGCGCTGCGAGGCGTCGAAAAGGTCGCTCTTGACGTAAGGCCTGCGTGACTTCCTCGGCAGATAAACGGACGATTTCGACGTTTTCAATGCTATTTGCACTGATATTTTCCTGCGCAGCACGCACTGAGCTCTTCGACACCTCTGTCGCAACGACACGATCAAAGTATTGCGACAGAGGAAGCGTAAAGTTGCCATTTCCGCAA
Source organism: Pseudomonadota bacterium (assembly GCA_039025905.1). GTDB lineage: Bacteria > Pseudomonadota > Gammaproteobacteria > Pseudomonadales > Halieaceae > JARRPM01. The sequence goes on from JBCCNJ010000083.1 coordinate 15,845, forward strand.
TACAACTCCAAAAGATCACCCGAGCAAGATGACGCCTGCCTGCAGGCCCACTCAAGCATGTGGATATTGACCCCCGCATTGGGCTGAGTGAAGCTCTGCTCGTATTGACGATAGACAAAATTGCGCCCATGAACTGGTAGGACCTCCTGCACAAAGTCTTGGCCTATCACTATTTTCTGCCTGCGACTTCTCCCAACGATGGAAACATCTAAGTGCGAAGCCAAAACCTGAGCTTCATCTTCCCAGTCACCCTGTAGTGGCCGGTGATATACCAATGTGACTAGCGTCTGTCCCGTTAAGGCAGAAAGAAACTCTACCTGAAAGAGCTTTTTACGCAGAACTTCGTTCTTGCGCAGCGCGTCACACAGGGGCGGCATCAATGATTGAATGCGCGCAGAAGCGATGGGGAAGGCTTTCACAGGTACGGGTGTTTTGGGGTCAACCGGATCGAACATCACGTAGTCGAGATGTTCGTCCGTGTGCCACATTCGGAACTCGGCGCGCATGCGATATGCGAGCGGGTCAGACGGAAAAATTTCCGGGGCAGGTGGACAGTGCGGCTCAAGGAGGCTACTGACACGGGCACACTTAGCCTGCAGTAAGGACGCGTATTGATCAGGCGCGACCGCGGGCAATGGCATTACGTCAGTCGCGCCTTGTCCCGCTGCAGCCAAAGCGTCTTCACACGCGCAGCGGCCTCCGACATCGCGAGCTCTGGCTGCAGCAAGCACATAGCGACAGAGGCCGTTTGCTGTACGGCCAGCGTGCCGTAGCTGTCATCAGACTCTCCGCGCCAGAGCGCGCGAAGCGGTTCGACAGCGGGCTGCTCCACGGTACTGGGACGATCAGTGAGTTGCCGCGACAGCACAGTCTCTGACCGCTCCTTATTCAGCAAACTCATAATACGCGTATCGGCTTGTGGTTTGATTTCTACCTCACCGCTATCACCTTTGAATACAGCCGCGCGTTCCTGCCCCAATAGTACGTCCGCCTCCTGGTGCAAGGCAGCATAGGCTGGATGAAAAATACTCTGGATGCTGCAGGGTGCTCGTAACGGGTTGAGCATGCGCGTTAGTGTATTAACCGGAGAGCGCAGACCTAGTAAGGGCCGCAATTGAATGAGATCGTTGAGCGCAGGACAGAAACGACGCAGAGGCAGGTAGCTGAAGTTGTTGTGCTTTAGCTGTGTATCGACGTCTAACCAGTGCTGCGCAATGGGCAAGCCAAGGTCTTCTAACGCCTGCTCGGTATAAAGGCGACCGGGTGTATGACCATCGGCGCCGTGCACAAAGAGCCGGTATCCCGCGCCCGCGAGCAGCAAAATCGACAGAACAAACCAGGGATGCTGTTGCTTTTTACCCGCGTAGCTTGACCAGTCCAGGTCCGCAGTTAAATTTTGGGCGGGTTGCGCCATTTGCTCGCGGCATGCCTGCACAAAACCCGCCAATTCCTCCCCCGTTTCCTCCTTGACGCGCAGCAGCATTAGGAAGGCACCCACTTGCACCTCTCGGGCCTCGCCGCGCAAAATCATACCGAACGCTGTTCTGGCTTCCTCCTGACTCAATGATCGACTGCCGGTCTTGCCCTTGCCGAGAATTCGCACGTACGACGCAAACTGGTGTTCCTGTGTTGGCAATATTGGGCGGTTACTCGACACGCTATTCCTACAGACAGTTATCGGGTTTGGGTAGTCCGGCAATTTTGCTGCCCAACTTGGCGGGAGAGCCCGGGAAGAGGCTCATCAAATAGATACTTTTACCCTTGGCGTCTCCTAGCTTGAGCCGGCAATATTTCACCAGGGGCCGCATCGCGGGCGAACTATCAAACTCGTGATAATACTCCCGCAGTAGCGTTATCAATTCCCAGTGCGCGCTGGTCAACTCCAACTTCTCGGCTTCAGCGATTTGTCGCGCAACGTCCGGGGACCAAGCGTCTAGCTCTCTCAGGAAGCCCTCTCGGTCAAACGCCTCAGGCGGTAACACAGAATCAATACCAGGCTAATTGACGAGGGAACCGTTCAGTTAAGGCTACAAACTGCTGCATATCAATTATCTGCACATTGGCCTCGTGCCCCTCGCCGATTCCAGCAGCCAAGGCGTGATCCGCCAGTGCGTACAGTTGTACTCCCATCTTGCCTAATTTATCCATTGCCGTGCTATCGCATAACGCATAAACGCCGTCCCCAAGTAAGAGGAGGCCATCCTCTGGCCCCGCGAGACGTAGGCAATCCGAAAATACTGCCGATGCTGGAGATGCACTCACCGTGTGTAGAATCAACGCTCAAAACCCCAGTACATGATCGTGTTCGGACAGTAGATTTTGCATCTCGCTATCGCTCAATGTATGAACCGTCATAGGAAGTTTGCTCAGATCAACCCCGTAGCGCTGAGCCGCGTGGTTGTCCACATAGATTTGATCGATATCATACAGTGGAAGTGATTGCAGCAGCTTGTTCACATTGCGAACACCCAAAGCCTCGCTCTGTTGACCCGGCATGAGCTGCAGTACGCCATCGCCCAAAAACAGTAGGTTACAGGTTTGGTCAAAGGCAGCCATGGCCATTGCGGCCTCGATTGAAGCGCGAGCCAAACTACTACCGTAGGGCGAACGACGGATCGTGAATAATGTGCGTTTTCTGGCATTGTCAGACATGTTCAGCCGCCAAACGTGATGAGCCGATCAGCTTTCGAGCCTGCATCTACCAGCTGTCCTAGCCCAGCGATAGTGAAAGCAGGGTGAATGGTTGCTGCCAAACGTTCATGTCGTTCTGCCTCCTGCGTATCCAACACGCCGTAGCGTAGCGCGGATGCGACGCAGAGTGTCAACTCAACACCGTGTTGCTCAGCAAGCTCGATCCAAACTGGCAATGCATCGGTCTCATCCTGCGGTGGAACGGCGCAAGCGGCGCCGTTTTCTACTGCTGCATCCAAGAAGAAAACACTCGACAGCTCGTGTCCTTGCGCCAATAGGGCGCGGGCGAAGTGCGCGGCAGTGGCTGCCCCTTGTCCTGAAAAGGGAGAAGAAGTGACGAGTAGAGCGTAGCGCATAGAGGAAAGAGCTAAATAACGAAAAACCCCGGCCGAAGCCGGGGTTTGCGTATGCTACTTCACTGAGTCGGCTTTTAGTCGTCGCCGCCAAAGGCGGTTAACAGGCTAAGCAGGTGTACGAACAGGTTGTAGATGCTCAAGTACAAACCGATGGTGGCTCGGATGTAGTTGGTTTCACCGCCGTTCACAATTCGACTGGTGTCGAACAGAATGAGGCCAGACATGATCATGACCACCGCAGCTGATATTGTCAGCGACAGCGCGGGGATGGCCAAAAAGATGTTGGCGATCATTGCCACAACGGCCACGATCAAACCCACCATCAGGAAACCACCCATGTAAGAGAAGTCCTTGCGTGTGGTGAGCGCGTACGCGGACAGACCAAAGAATACAATGGCCGTGCCGCCTAGTGCTTGCATCACCAGAGCCGGCCCGCCGGGCATCGACAGGTAGAAGGCTAGCATAGGTCCTAGGGAGGCACCCATTACGCCGGCGAAGGCGAAGATCGCCAACAGACCTTTGCTTGAATCAGCTGTTCTGTTGACTACAAACAGCAGGCCAAAACCGACCAGGAAGAGCACCAGGGCAGCGCCCTGACTCAGTCCTACAGCAATGGAAATACCCGCTGTAACAGCGCTGAATAGTAGGGTGAGCCCCAACAGCA
>JBCCNJ010000084.1:0-19321 GCA_039025905.1 Pseudomonadota bacterium
TAATAAAATAAGAATTGCTTAGTGCTGAACTATTGCTTCGGCGCCTTTGCGGATGGCTAAGCAGAACAATCGAGTGTGATCCTTATCTTCGGTTAACCATTGGAGTGAGCTATGAAAATTCTCTTTCGCCCTCTTGTCATCGCAACCTTAATTGCGTGTTTTGCCAATCCGGCGTTGGCGGCTCGTGAAGTCAACACAAAGGACTTCTCAGGTTGGATGGATGATTACGACTCGCTGTCTTACGTGGAAGAAAGAAATGCATTTGTATTTTTCAACGAAGCCGCCAGAGGCAAGTACAAAAAAGTGATGGTTGATTCGGTTACTGTCTACGCTCGGGATGCAGAGAGGGACACGACCATTGCAATGCAAGCCTCTGCCTATCTGAACGACGGTATTGTTGATCTATTGGTCAGTAAAGACCTGCTGGCAGAGCAGGCCGGTCCGGACGTTTTGAAGCTGAAAATCGCGATTACCGGAGTAGAAAAATCGAAGGAGGATTTGAAACCTTACAATTTTATTCCCGTAAGCGCGGTTTTCCGGGTCGCCCAAACGGCGGCCGGAAAAGTTGCTACCTATATTGATGCCATGTTCGAGGCTGAGTTAGTAGATAGTGTGAGCGGTGAGCGTGCAGCGGCCATTGTCACGAAGGGTATATCGGAAACTGAGAAGCGCAGCGGTGACGAACTGACCTTTGATGACGTTAAGCCAACGCTTGATCTTTGGCTGGCTCAATACAACAGAACGCTGGATGAGTTTTTGGCGTCAAGATAGGTGGTAGTTGTCGGGCCACGCGACTTGACTGTATTGCTTTCTTACGAAAAGTGTCCGATTGGTAGGTGTTGCGTTAGATGCCTCGAACGAAACAACATCTTGAGAGATAGCTGTGGACGAGATTAGAGATTTTTCTTTTCCTGAGATCTTCGCAAGTCTTACAACAGGTCGAGCGTCTTCAGATAAGGTTCTGAAAACGATTATCGAAGGTCTGCTTGACGGTCGATTCCAACCGGGCGAAAAGGTGGTAGCCCGGCAGCTTGCTGAAGAACTGGATGTCAGTATTGTGCCGGTGCGGGAAGCGATTCACATTCTCGCGGGTGAGGGTGCGATTGACCTAACCGCTCGTAAAGGAGCGAGGATCAGGGACATGAACGCAGACGAAGTGGGCGCTTGGTGGTTGATTATGGGTGCAAACGCAAAGCTGGGTGTCGGACTCGCTGCACAGCGCATTAACCATGGCAACGATAACGTACTGAAGATGTCCGGTGCGATGGATTTGGTTCGTCGGCACGCAGGACGGTTGGAGGCCTTTCAATATCTGATGGTTTTACTGCGCTACCACATGGTAGTGCACGATGTCGCACAGATGCCACAACTCAATGAAGCTAGTCGTAGACTGGGGTTTTTCTTCTGGGCCTTTTTCTTTCCCAAGTTCATTCCCGTCCGCGAGTACGGGACGTTTTACATCCGTAATCACCAACGCGTGACGGATGCGATTGTGAATGGCGATGCCCCGGGAGCTGAAGCAGCCTACCAGTATCATATTGAGTGGACTTTGGCGTTAATAAATGGCTTGCGCCCGGATCTCGATACCCCCTGGGTTAGTGCAGCCTGATTACCGTGCTGATAACGCTGACCTAAGGCCGATATTTCGGTGTAGGGAGCTGTATACGAATAACGCAAACCCCCTCTAGGTCGAGGTTGCTCTGATAATTAAGCCTAAGAAACGCTCGACCAAGATGGCAAGAATGAGAGGAGCCTTCGCATGAAAAAATGCGCGCACATTTGTTTATGCACTTTTTCCGCAGTGTGTGGAGCCTCATCTTATGCAGGCGGCCTCTGGCTAAATGAGGTCAACGATTTTGCGGGTGGCAGAGCAAGCGCCGGCGCGCCTGCAGGTACTGATGACGCAGCAAGCATCATGCATAACCCCGCAAGTGCAACAAGACTTGAGGGCAGCCAGTTGTTCGCCGCGGCCGGCCTGTTGGCACCCACCGTTAAGTTCGATACGCAGTACAGCTCTCCTCGCAATGGTTTCAACAATGGCAAGGATGCAGGGGTTCTAACCCCTTCCGGTAGCCTCGCCTATGTCCATGATTTAGACTCTGAACGTTGGGCGGCAGGTGTCTACCTCGGCGCAGCGGCCGGTGCCGGCCTGGACTATGGCAGTAAATGGTCAGGTCGCTACCAGGCCGAAGAGGTAAGCATTCTGATTGCCACCTTAGCGCCGACCGTATCCTACAAAGTAACGGATGCACTTTCGATCGGTGCATCACTGCAGTACTGGTATGCAGACCTGGAACTCAAAGTAGCAGTACCAAGGGTCAATATTACACGACCGGATGGTCGTGCCACGATCGATGGTGATGACACGGGATTTGGTTTCACACTGGGAGCAATGTACGAACTGGGCGAGACGACTCGCTTCGGTATCCTCTATCAGAGCGAGTTGGCTCCAGAGTTTGATGGTGAAGTCAAGCTGCGCCTGCCGGACAGCCCACCACCGCTTGACGATAATCTAGATATAGCCTCAGATACCGAGCTGACCATGGCCGAATTCGTGCGTTTTGCCATTCATCAGGACATGAGTGACGTATGGTCGGTTGACTTTACGATTGGTTGGGATAACTGGAGTCAGCTGGATAATATCATTCTATCCACCGAACGCGGCACGCTCGGTATACCGACGCAGTGGCGCGACACCTATCACTTCGCCTGGGGAACGCAGTACCGCCTCAACCCGAGTTGGACGGTTACTACTGGATTTGCCTACGATACGAATCCCGTAAATGCCAGAGATCGCAATGCGCAACTTCCCATCGATCGCCAGATACGCGTCGCATTCGGTGCCCGCTACGACGTGCGCGACACTCTGACGGTAGGCGGTTACGTGAACTACGCAGACTTGGGAAAGGCGCGTATCGAGGCAGAGTCGTTTGGAGGCAAATACACCGATAACGAAATGTGGCAATTCATGGTGAATGCCAACTGGACGTTTTAGCACTTTGTTTGTGCGTACACATGCGAGACAGCCTGCCGACAGGGGCTTCGAACTTCAATTATCTGGGGAGTGATCCAAGACAGATTTCCTTACCGACTCTCCGGGTGACTGTTTCGATCAGTGCCTTAGGCCAGTACAACCTGAGGAGATCAATTAGAAATGAGCACTTACGGCAAATGTCTTCTAGTTCTTGCAGTTTCCTTTCTATTTTCCGCTGCCAGCTTATCCGCGGAATCTCTCGCGCACACGGGCGCAAGCCAGACACCTGAATGGAGCATACACCAGGTTATTGAGATGCTGCAGTCGCAACAGGAAGAGCTAGCCGCACAGCGTGCACGACTGGATGCGCAGGACAGAGTTATTGCCGATCTGACTCAAGAACTGGATACCCTAAGAGGTGCGCCTGGTATCGCTGAAAGCACCCTGGCACCCATCGACACTGAATCAAACCCCGTCCTTGAGCAAGAACGCGTGGAGATAGACTCTATGGAAAACGTCTCAAATTCTAGGGCAGTGGTGGCGTCGGAGAGTGGACAAAAAACTGCAGCGGAGGTCAAGCAGGCACAGGTGGAGCAGGCGCAGGCCGATGACCCGACCGAAGATCTACTCAGTAGCTTCCCTGGCGCCTGGCGATTGCCCGGAACCAGCGCCGCATTTAGCATCGGCGGATATATTCGAACGGCGATCGTTTTGAATGAAGATGTATTAGAGATACCAGATCGCTTTATCGTTGGTTCAATACCCGTGGGACTACCTTCCGACGGCGATAACGCCGCGCAGTCCAGTGTTACCGCTAATCAATCTCGTTTGAACTTTGATATGAGGGAGAGTACACGTGCGGGGATTTTAAGGGCGTTTATTGAGGGCGACTTTACTGGTGACGGCGATACGTTTCGACTGCGGCATGCCTTCGGTCAATGGGACAGGGTGCTCGCCGGTCAAACCTGGTCAGCCTTTGTAGACACCGAAGCAACTCCCGAGTCGGTAGATTTTGAAGGCTTGAATGGACGCATCAATGTGCGGCAAAGCCAAGTGCGCTTTTCGCCACCTATTGGCGACGATTTTAGGTTGCAGTTTTCTCTGGAAGACCCGAACCCGCAAATCCAGAATGGCAATGGCGTCACCCGCGTGCCAGACATTGTGATGGCAGCACGCTTCAAACCCCATGAACGACTGCATGTGCGGGCAGCAATCTTAGGCCGACAAATCCGCGGTCAAGAGGTCATACCCACCAACACGCCCGGCGGGGTAGAGGAGGGTGGCGTCGACAAGAGCTATGCCTGGGGCTTTAGTCTGAGTGGAAGTTTTCGGACTCCGTTGTTTGATAGTCGCGATAAGCTGTTGTTTCAGCTGAATCGGGGCAACGGGATCGGACGCTACGTTAATGACCTGAATAGCATCGGTAATTTTGACGGCATTTTCAATCCAGCGACAAATAAACTGCAGCTTTTCAATGTATTTGCTGGATACGGTTCGCTACAACACTGGTGGGCCGATACCATGCGGTCCAACTTTACTCTGGGATTGGTTGACGTCAACAACCCTGAGTTTGTCGATGGCGACGCCTATAAACGCACCATAAGAGCATCAGCCAACCTACTATGGAATCCTACGCCTCGAATCGATACCGGAATCGAGTACCTTTGGGGCCGCAGGGAAAATAAAGACGGTGAAGACGGTGACGCACAGCAGATACAAATGATGGTGCGTTATCTCTTCTAAGTGCGTTCCAGCCGAACGCAACGGTCCTGTGATGGAATGTTAGTGCGAGCTCAGAAAACGTGGCCCTATCTAATGTCTCTGCAAACTCGCTGTATACGACCGCGGGAACTCAACGCGTGCAGATAACTTGCGCCTAGGACCACGGGACGATGTTGATCGTCGCAAGCACCATGAATCCTCACAGTCACTTCGGAAATAGCAGTGTCAACTGTAAGCGCACGCCCCAGCCATCGGCGCCACTGTCGGGAGACTCTAGCCAGTATCGCGCGCCAGCCTGCACCTGAAAGACTTGATCGCCAGCCCTTAACATTTGCGCTACCAGCAAATTCACGGGAGCGGTCCAGTTATCCGATTTCCAATCGTAGCTGGACTCTGAATTGATTGTGAAGGTGGTCTTCGTCGATGTGATATAGGATAAAAAGGGTTGCACAAAACTGGCACTGATATCCTGCCAATCTCCATTTCCGGCAAAGGAGTTAATGTGGTTGACCAGTGCACCGTACGTCCAGGGCCCAGCCTGCTTTAGCGCCACGGCAGTGGGGCCTGCTCCCCATTTTTTAGCACCCAGCGCCTCATCGGTTGCCGTATCCAGAAGGAGTACCGGCCCCGCTCCCCAAATCCAGCCTGAATCTGACGGGTCTTTGGGAGAAAAGAAGAAGCTCTGTGTAGTATCGCCAATACCTGACTCATCTTGCCCCGGGGTTGGCACATCTTTTTGATCAATCAGTGGCAGGATGGTGCGCGAAATGAGGTTCCAGTCTTCGCTTATAGAAACCGGAATCACAGGCTGGATGTTGATCTGCCATCGCTCTCCCTGCTCATCTGTATTCAAGTTTTCGTCAAAGTTGGCCTGGAAGGGAACGCTGATGAGCGCCGCTACAGGGTTGGCTAGTTTTTTTGCTAAATCCTTTTCGTTTTGTGCGAACGCCTGGGCGACAAGCGTTGTCACAATCAGTAAGCCTGTGGCTATGCGTACTGGCCCAGATACCATAAGTACCTCTTTTACTCTTATTTAAATGTTAGCGACATGTAGGCCGATGCAAATGTGCAGATGCACATGCGCAAGTAACCATGGACTATCCTTAGTCAATGCAATTGAAGGTTCTGAAAACTTGCAATTTTTTATGTTCGCCGTAGCGCTTCGCTAGTTTCTATAGGGGTATTCTCTCGTAGCTTTGACTGGACGCTGATCGAGTAGTGGTGAAGAGATTTGGTAGATAACTCAATCATCATGTGTCGCCCGTAATTGAATCCTTGTGATTCAAGCGGCGCAACGCTTGTTGAACGGAGTGCCCGCATAGTCCTACTCGCATCATAATCCTGTTAGGTGTCCACCCGGTGGGCCGGGTGGTGTGTTGGTAAGGCTGTGTGCAATTGAGCCTTCTATAACAGGTAACAATCGCACTGGCCTGCCTCGTTATTTTGGCTTCTGTGGCCGCCCGGCATTGAATATCTCTACCATAAATTCAGTCTCCGGCCGCAGGTTTTCAATGCCCTCGTAGGGGATGCCCAGCGTTGGTGGGCGATCAGGGTACTTCACCTTGTAAGCCATATGTCGCTTCACCATGCCAGCGAACTGTCCACCGGCCCAGGGCCCGTATTTGATCGAATCCAGAGGACGTTCTTCTCTGGGATCCCGATAAAGGTCAAACACTGAGGCGGCGATAGGATTCGTACCAGGGGGTGGTAAATGCATCTTGTACTTGTTTTTTACCACAGCTTTGAGTGCAGGGCCGTCGTATACGTGCACGTAATCGCGACGGCCGTTTGTTTCACCTAACAGTAGAACACCGCTTTGATCGACACCATCTATCACGCGATCTCGTGGAATTTCGTCATAGGCGTCAGCTAAGCGTGCAAAGGTGGTAAAGAAGTCTGAGACGTGGATGATATCTGAAGCGTGGCTGCCTGGTTCCAGTACGCCTTTCCACTGCATATAGCCGTTAACGCGAATGCCTCCCTCGAGAACATCCGCTTTGCCACCACGATAGACGCGATCCGAGACGCCGGTGATACCGGCGTATTGTAAAAACGGGCCGTTATCACCCATCACCAGGACAATGGTGTTGTCGGCAATGCCAAGGCGATCGATCTCGTCCATGATGTCGCCTATCCAAACATCCATTTCAGCGATGCTCTCGGCAACGGTGCCGCCATTTAGCGTCCGCACTTTTTGAATATCCGATGGAACAAAGGTCAGAGGGAACAGTGGCCAGTAGTTGAGAAAAAAGGGCTTGTCCTGCTTCGCCAGCTTTTGCAGTTGCGCAATCATATTGCGCTGGTAGCGCTCGTTCATCGCTCGGTATTTTTCCTGGGTCCATTCCTCGCCGGGTTCCAGGTCGATTTCATACAGCTTGTTGTCGTCTCCTTGCTCAACACCTGTCACCATGTGGCTGGGATTGGCGACAAAAGTTTGATCTAGCGTGTAGGTTTGTAGCTGGGTGTTTGGATTCACACCGCGAATAACATCTGCCAGTTGGGCATCCTCGTGCATGATGGCGAGTTGGCCCTGCTGATGGATAGGAAATTCCGCATGCATAAAACCCTGATTGTTGGCGTAGGCCTGTTCAATGTCTCCCATATGCCACTTGCCCACGTGGGCCGTGTAGTAGCCTGCGTCTTTTAGTACTTCAGCCAACGTAATTTCCTTTGCCGATAAACCGTCTCCCGCAAGTGTGGCCTTGGCCTCGGTCAGGCCCGTGCGTACTGGATAGCGTCCGGTCATCATGGCGACTCGAGTGGGTGTGCAGGAAGGCTCTGAGTACAAGCGCATAAGCGATAAGCCGTTGCTCGCAATGGCATCAATATTGGGCGTGGAATATCCCCGGCTGGGTGTAAGGCCAGGTGTGCCGATTTCACCGTAGCCCAAATCGTCGAGCAGGATGTAGACGATATTGGGCGGCTTGCCGCCATTTTTTTTGCGGATCTCCGCTAACTTTGCATCGATCGCCTTGTCGTCAACTGCCCATTTCTCTCCGTTTTGAGCCGCAAGAATATAGTACTCTGCGTCGTGTATGACCGGCTTTGCGGCTATAGCTGGGACGCTCAAAAGCGCGGCGCTGTAAAGGCATAAGAGCCTGGCCCCCGCACTCGCCATCATTTTGCTTAACGTCGCGTTCATGTCATATCTCTCCTTTTTCTTCGGTGCTGAGGCTTTGCAGTTCAGCAGTTATTTGTGCGTGCTGGGGTGCGAGTGATTTCAATACCTGGTTGGCGAACGACTGCTGCCGGGATTCGGAAATGCCATCGAACGACATCTTTGCTAGAAAAGCAGACGAAGCGAACAGCATTCTTGCTTTGTCTTTCAAGTCTTCCGGATCCTGATCCTCATCTTCGCTAATAAACATAGAGGCCAGCATGTCGATGGCGCGCGTTTCAAATAGTTGAAATTGATGCTGGATGTCGGATGCGAAATGGGTGCTCCACATTAACCATACCTTCACATATTCTGGCTGGTTGGTAGCCAGTCTCATATAAAGCGGTGCGGTCGCGGCAAGCTGTTGGTCTAGCGGCAATGCTCTGGCCGGTTCGAGTACCTTGTCAAGCAGGGTATTTCCCACCTCAGCCAGTACTGAGCTAACAAGTTCATCGCGAGTGGCAAAGTACGAGAATACCGTGGGTACCGACACCCCACATTTCCTGGCGATATCCGCATGTTTTGCCGCTCCGATACCTTTATCAGCGAAACACTGGACCCCTGCATGCAGCAATTGCTGACGCCGCTCAGAAGGATCCATTTGTGCCGCTCTAGACCGTTTAGTGGTATCTGTTGACATTTCTCGAATTCACCTGGTGCTGTAAAGCGAGCTGCGCAATGGCTGCACAAGCTCAAAACCACTCAATCGTTAAATCTTTATTGATATTACTATCAATGACATATTTGTCAATGATAAAATAGTCAATGAGTGTAATATCAATGATAGTATTATTATTGAGCCGCCGGTAGTTTCAACCAATCCGTGCCTCAGAAGGGGTGGGGTTAGAGAATGCGAATTCGGAGATTGTTTGCGAGATGTTCAAGAAATGACGTGGAACTTTTGCAAGCAACCATAGAATAAATAAGAGGAGCAGAGAAGATGAGCACTCGAGCTGAACGGGGATCCCTACTGGGAGTCGAGCTCTCCGAAGAAGAAAGAACAGCGGTTCTAGAAAACCTATTCGTGTTCGGCAAAGAAAACGAGGCGCCATTTCTTCGGCGCATGGGGGTTCTACTGTTTCTGTCCACGGTTATCGCAAGCTGTGGATTGCTGGCAAATTCAGCGGAAGTCGTGATCGGCGCTATGCTCATCGCACCGATGATGCGGCCGGTCATGTCTTCTGCTGGCGCGATTGTGATGGGTTGGCCAGATCGTTTGACGGGTGCGCTATTGATGGTTTTGGGTATGGCGGTGGCGTCCACGTCAATCGCCGTAGTCGTTGCCCTATTGGCACCCGATATGGTGCAGATACCGGAGCAGGTGCTAAGACGCACCGAGCCTACTTATTTCGATCTGGTTATCGCACTGGCCGCGGGTGCCGGTGGTGCTTATACGATGACCCGCAAAGAGACCAGCGCAATTCCTGGTGTCGCTATGGCGGTTTCTCTTATGCCACCATTGGCATCATGTGGAATATTGCTTGTATTTGTTGAGTACGATCTCGCATTTCGTGCCTTCATACTTTTCACGACCAACTTTTTTGCCATGACGCTCGCAGCGACGGTGGTATTTTTGATGACCGGTGTCACGCCGGGACATAAGCGTCGGGAATCCGCACGATTTATAGGCACGCAGATTGGCTTCTTCCTGCTGATGGTGCTGGTGATTTCAGTGCCACTCTACTACTACAGTCAAAAGGTCTGGTTCGACGATGATTACGAAGCGGCGAGGTCAGACATTCTTCAGACCTGGCTGCTCGAGAACAGTCAAACGCTGGTGGATTTGAATATTGATCGCGAAAATAAAATACTTGGCCTCACGCTCACGGGTCCGAAGCCGCCGATCTGGCTGCAAGACCTGCATACAGATTTGGAACGATATCAACGCAGTATCGGGAGAGACGGCGAGTTCACGATTCAATCAAGTTGGATACGCTCCGTAGAGTTGAGCTGGCCACCGCCAGCAGAAGGTGAAGTTGAAGCGACGGAGCTGTTTGAAGAGGAGAGGCTGACGCAACGACTGTTGTTAGGCAAAATATGGACGTGGCAGCGCACGCAGTATGCAGGGCAGGTTTGGATGGCGAATACCCCAGATACTGCATATACCGCACAATTCTTGGAAAGAGGGGCTCTGAAGGTTGCGCTCAGTTGTGGGGAGTTGGATTCTGTCTACAGCTTTAGCTTTGGTGCGATCGATATCAATATTGAGCCGGTGCTGGCAGCGTCATGCTTGACCAGCGATTTTGATTCCATGTTTCTCACCGACTTGCATCGCGTCGTCGACTACCAGGTGTTCGAAGATGCACTGGTACTGGAGCTGGGAAACGGCAGTGGTGCGATGTTTTTTACAGCGAACTGACAAAATACCGCCGCTAGACAGAGGCAGTTGGCTCGAATTCTAATCCCGAAAAGTTGCGTGGCTACTTGTGTTAGCTGCTAGCGCTCGTTCAATATGTCGTCACAAGCATCGGCTTAATATCACGAGCAGGTAAGTGTCCTGTCATCGAGATTGGTGAGTCGGTACGAAATCACCAATGGTTGTAACTGAGTTCTGGCGAGCTCAGCCTCGGCCCAGCGCTCCCCGGAACGAGGAGCGCTATCTGATGTTAGCCGTTGCAGAGAATCTCCATCACCTGTCTGGCGACTTCGACTTCCTCCGGTGTTTTAGCTTCAAACAACCGCTCTTTGGCAGCGTCGCACTCGTTGGCCTCTTCCTGCAATTCATCCTGTACCTCCGCTACCACCTGAGGCGAAGCAGGCTTACACAGAGCGGGGCTCTGTCGGCGGATGTTGGCGTGGTTGCCTGTCTCCTCAACGACCACACAGTCTCCTACCAGGATCTCGGATTGATCAGTGATCACGCGGATGGCGCTACCATTGCTGGTGCGAACAGTGTACTGGATACCCTGGTTAGCGCCTTCAGCTGCGCTAGTTGCACCAGCACCCACCATGGCGCCGCCCATCGCGGCCGCGGCTTGCGTGCCACTGGATTGATTGCGGGCCAGTGCCCAGCCCAACGCACCACCGACAAGAGCGTTACGACCGGCATCGGATTGCAAATTGACGCGTTGCTTGTTTTCTACAATACCGACGTTTACGCGGGTGCTGTCACCCGTGCGTTGGCCAGTGGCGCAGGCACTAACGGCAAGTAATGCGACTACCATGCTTGCCACGCCTAGCTGTCGACCAAAAATCATCCCTTTTTTCATAATCAAACCACTCCGACGTTTATCGATGCTTATTTGTCCGTATGTTAGCTAATTGGTTCAGCGCGGTTCACCGAAATTTTGCGGGAATAATGACGCCATTTGCGGCGTCTTTGGTCGCAAATTCCAAAAAAATACACTCGTATCGATACCTCTGCGCCAGCGGCCACCCGTGTTTCGATTACAGTGCACTTGGCTGATGTAAAGTCGACCGCGGCCTGTCGACTTAGGGAGCCGCGAGAGGCCCTTGCGAGGGCGTCTTTCCCAATCGAACAAACCTAGCGCTGTCCGCCTTCCAAGCTCTTATCTCGCACGTAGTTTCCTCGCACCAGAGGCGTAGCGTCATAGGCAGCGAGCGTATCTAGTCCCGACGAGGGAGTGGTCTGATGTGCTAAAAAACTGCAGCAAATCGCAGCGCCGCCGCCTTGCCCGCGACCCGACTCCGCGTATAGGCGCGTACACGTCGCCGGCGGGTTTCTGCTAAAAATATGGGTTCTGCGTGGCGGGTCACAACTGACTCTTGCTTTCGACGTCGGCTGGGGTGATTCTGTAGGATCATCTGCGCCTCAGGAGCGAGGCGTCGTGCCGATTGCCAGCAGGCCGACTCGAGAACAGGAGGTATTCTGTGCAGGAACAATCACCCACGCCCGACATGGTCGATAAGCCTTCCGAGGGTGCAATGACGACATTGGGGCGTACCCTTGGCTCAGTAATGGACGTGGGCAGGGAACTTCTTGCTCGACGACGGCGCGGCGCTGCACCCACGGCGAACACGGCGCTCGCCCTGGTCAATCTCTGCAGAGATCTCATTGATCACCGTGGGGAGGCATCCGGACTGGCGCTTGCTGGAGAGATTATCGCCGGCTACAACGCGATGCCCGAGAGTGAGCGGTCCGCTTTCTTTGCGAGTTTGGTTGTTGAATTCGATGTGGAGACAGAGGCCATCTTGGAGGCAGCCAGGCAGTACAGTGAAAGCCCCGACCTGGAAGAGCTTTGGAATCTGACGCGCGCCGTAGAAGCGCCAAGACAAAAGCTATTTAGACGCATCAATATGGCACCCAATGGCACGCGCACCCTGGTTTCGATGCGCGGGCATCTTTTGCCAATGTTGCGAACCAACCCGGATTTTCGCGGCATTGATTCTGATCTGCGCCACCTTTTTATTTCCTGGTTTAACAAAGGATTCCTTGAGCTACGTCGGATCGACTGGTCATCACCAGCCTTTGTGCTGGAACGCATTATTGACTACGAAGCTGTCCATGAGATCAATGGTTGGGATGATTTACGCAGTCGACTGCGCGAGGATCGCCGCTGTTTTGCCTTCTTTCACCCGGCCCTCGCCGACGATCCATTGGTATTTGTAGAGATCGCGCTTACTGATGCTGTACCGGGCGATATTGCCCCGCTGCTTGTGCAAGGGCGAGAGACTGCACCGCATGAACAATTCAACACGGTCGTGTTTTATTCGATCAGCAATTGTCACCCTGGTTTAGCTGGCATTTCATTTGGTAATTTTCTGATCAAGAACGTCGTAGAAGAATTGACCAAGGAAATGCCGGCGCTCAAGACCTTTGTCACGCTGTCGCCGGTGCCCGGGTTCCGCCGCTGGCTGCTCGAGGCCGATCTAACCGATCTGGTGGAGGCAGAGCTGGTCGCTAAGGTGAAAGAACCCATGGGCCAGGTAATTGAGGCGAACGTCTACGAGGCGTTGCTGAAATTGTGTGCGCATTATCTGGTGCTAGAGAAGTCAAAAGGCGCCCCGCGTGATCCCGTTGCGCGCTTTCACCTGGGTAACGGCGCATGTTTGTACCGCATTCACCGGGCTGCCGACTTGTCTGCAAAGGGTCGCGAGCAGTCAGCCGGGATTATGGTGAATTACCTTTATGATCTGGCGAAAATCGAAGAAAACCACGAAGCATATTTTGACCAGGGAAAGATAGCGACCTCCAAGACCGTGAGTCGATTACTGGACTGACCGACTGCTTTGCAGCTGCTGAACTAGCTTGATGTCACTCCGACCCTTGTCGTGGTATCGTCGTCCTGCCACCGTCGGCCAAACGCTGCGCCGAGATTAGAGACCCACCCCTTATGTGGCCACTGTATCTGCCGGCGTGGCAATCAGTTTTTATCGAACTCGATCTCCTTTAGAAAGCGTGCGATTTCTTTCAGGTACTTTCCTTTGTCCAGGTGCAGCAGGTGATTGCCCGGAAACCAGTGAATACGACACCGGTCCCAGTGGTCCCATAGCAGTCTTGCGTGTTTCGGTGGTGCCAGACGGTCTCCTGCCCCCGCAATAACCATTAGGCGCTCTTTCGGTATCAGCGGTTGATAGGTAAGCGGAGAGTGGACGGCCATCATGTGCCGCGCCTCCCTAATGCTGGTCTTAGTGGTTTTCAACAGACTCTTGATAGCAAGGTTAATGGGAAACCATTCCAGTATCAGGTCGGGCAGACTGGCCACGGGCACATTGGGTATGGAGAAGTGCAGACGGTCCTCGACGGTTGCCAACAAAGCGGAGGTGTAGCCGCCTAAGCTGATACCTGTCACTCCAATTTTTCCAACCCCTCGCGACTCCAGGTAGTCCATGAAGATACGGAAGTCGTGAACGGCATGGGCCATCGACTCATTGAGTTGACACACGCCGCCCGCAAACAAACCATGACCACTGAAGGGAGAGAGCCGAGATTGCCGCTTGCCGTGATGCGGCAGTGTAAACAGCAAAATATCGTACCCCTGCCGATAGAACCACGGCAGTGCCAGGAACATCCGATTGAGCCAATAGGGGTCTGCCATAAAGCCGTGGATGACGCAGATTGTTGGCCTCGGACCGTCGCTATGACGCCAGTACTGGGCGATGGCACGCGTGTTGCGGCGTGCCTTGGGGTAGCGATCGCGCATGGCGGGATTGACGGCTTTAAACGGACTCTCAAAGCTCAGCAGTTCGCACTTACCGTCTTCTGGTTTGAAACGGAAAAATCCAGCCGAGGAGGACTCTACTTTCACTCTGGATGAATTTGGCTTTTTGAAATAGCTTGCGGGGTCTCCAGAGTTTGCATGTTTACGATAGAAATCGATGATTTCCATATCGCGGCGCAGTTTACGGGGAGATGCGCTCAACGGCAGTGCAAGCGAACCCAGTAGGCTAGCGCCGGCGGTACGCAGCATATAGTCGGCGAGTGCGGTGCCTTCGACGGTGATTTCGGTACGCAGATCCAGTTCAAAATCATCGGGGAACTTATGGAAGCTGGTCTCCAGCGTCTGCCACCAGGGTTGTTTCGGCATAATACGGCGCGTGTGCCCGTAGGTGTTGTTGGCGACACGCGAGACCTGCGAAGCGATATCGTACATTATTGTTATCCTTTTATTGACGGTGCCAATAGTAAAGACAAGATTACAGGATAGATAGTCTGATCGTGGACGAAGTCGTCTTAAAGACGACCTCTGGGCGATAGCTTGAACCCGCATAGCAAACGGTTAGGCACAATAGTCATCCTTGTTAGTGTACGCTCGCAGCGGCCATGGCAGTTGTGAGACGCAGCTTGGACAATCGGTTACAATTTTGGGCCTAGTGTTATTAGAAACGCCAAGGACGAGCATGCAGGACAGTAATAGGATTCCCGTCGTTCAAGTACCTAGCGGTGCTAAGTTTGTTAACGACAAAGGTATAACGGCGATCAAAGACGGCATTAAGGCCAGCGTTGTCGATACGCCCCGGATGCGCAAGCCCTCGTGGTTGCGAATCAAGGTCAAGGGGGGCAGCCGGTACGACCGCGTGCAGGATATCGTCCGCGAACACAAGCTGGCCACCGTCTGCGAGGAGGCGAAGTGTCCAAATATGGGTGAGTGCTGGAGTTCGGGCACCGCCACCATCATGTTAATGGGAGACGTCTGCACGCGTGCCTGCCGCTTCTGCGCGGTCAATACAGGCAACCCCAAAGGCTGGCTGGACCCGGATGAGCCGAACAATACCGCGCGCTCGGCGCAGTTGATGGGGCTGAAGTATCTGGTTTTGACCTCAGTAAATCGGGATGATCTCCCCGATGGCGGCGCTGCCCATTACGCAGCGTGCGTGCGCCGGGTTAAGGAGCAGAACCCGGAGACAGCCGTCGAAGCACTGACACCCGATTTTCTGGGTGTGCTCGAAGATGTGGAAACTGTGCTCGATTCAGGTATCGAGGTGTTTGCACAAAATGTTGAAACGGTAAAACGCCTCACTCATCCTGTTAGAGACCCGCGAGCGAGTTATGAGCAAACACTGGCGGTGCTTGCCCATGCCAAGCAGTATCGGCCCGATGTCTTGACAAAAACCAGCCTGATGTTGGGCCTGGGTGAAACGGATGCTGAGATTATCGAAGCACTGGACGACTTACGTGACGCGCGGGTCGACATTGTCACCTTTGGTCAATACCTACAACCGACCGCACATCATTATCCCATTGATCGCTGGGTAACACCTGAGGAATTCGACACATACAGGCAATGGGGCCTTGAAAAAGGCTTTCTCGAGGTCGTGTCGGGGGTTTTCGTGCGTTCCAGCTATCGCGCCGAACAGGTTTTGCAAAAAAATAACGTTGGACTCGAATAGGTCGCGGGTTGGCTCGACCTGCATCGCGTTTCGGCGCTTGTCTAAGTCAAATCTCTTGCTCAGACGGTTAAACAAACCAACGCTGATAGCCTGAACGTGTGTGTAGTTCCCGAACTGAAAATACGGCACCGCTGGTAACACGTTTGTCCGCCTCAGCTGTTCTTGGGGTCGATATGAGCGCTGTATCGCTGTTGCGCCTCGATCAGATGGGCGGTGCTGCCCCGGGGAATAAATCCTTTAAGTTGATCGCCAACTGGCAGCGGGCTCAAGCCCAGGGACTTGAGAGATTGGTTTCTTTTGGCGGGCGCTGGTCTAACCATTTACACGCACTGGCGGCATTGGGAGCGGAACAGGGCTTCTCCACGGTGGGGATTGTTCGGGGCGATGACGCTTGTGACACCGCGATGCTGGAAGATGTCCGCCGTTTCGGGATGGAGGTGATCACGGTATCGCGCGGCGAATACCGCAGACGCTACGACGCTGCCTATATTAATGACATTGCACGTCGATTCGAACCCTGCATGATCGTACCTGAAGGCGGTGCCAACGCGACGGGTATGGCTGGGTGTGCTGCGATTGCCGACTTGGTTAAACAACACGCACCCAGCATTGACCACATTGCCCTCGGTGTAGGCACGGGAACCACGCTAGCGGGGCTAGTCGCGGGTCTGGGACGGGGATATCGCGTTACCGGTGTGTCGGCACTAAAGGGAGCCCTGGGTCTAGAATCGACGGTTACCGCCTTACTCCAGAACGCTGGCAGAAACAGGCTCGCGCAGTGGCGGATTATGCACGACGAGCATTGCGGTGGATTTGCAAAAGTCAGCGCGGATCTCAAGCGCTTTATCTTCGCCTTTGAGGATGTACATGGCGTTCTTTTGGAGCCGGTCTACACTGGCAAGGTTATGTACGCAATCCATCAGCATCTCGCTTCAGGGGCCTGGCCGACCCACAAGCCAGTGTTGGCAGTCCACACCGGTGGCTTGCAAGGGCGCAGAGGCTACCCCTGGCTTCGCCATTAACTTATCGCATGTTAGCCATCACGCGCTGAGGCAGCAGCCTGATCACGGGCGCTACGATGGACCAGGGCCATGGCGGTACGTAGCGAAATTCAACTTCTCGTTCGATGAGATCGGCCATTGCTGCTGTGCCCTTCTCGACGGTCACCAGAAAGGGTCTGCTGGGCATGTCACGATTGATATCGGTATCGATGAACCCGGGCGCCAGTTCCGTTACCACGATACGTTCTGTTCGCGTCTCGATGCGAACGGCCTGCAGATAGCGACCGAACGCGGCCTTGGTGGCGCTGTAGATTCCGCTCCCCGGCATACCGCGCACACCGGCCACCGATGTGACACCGACTAGTTGCCCACGGCCCTGTGCGCGAAAGAGTTCGATTGCGGCCTCGCAGGTGGCGATCGCTGCGGTCAAGTTGACGTCAATGGTCTGCCGGATTTCAGCGAAGTGTCCCTTACCCACAGGCGTAGTCAGTGCGACGCCGGCATTGGCGATAATGATATCGATCCCGTCCAGTTGCTCTGCGCAGCGGTTAATAACGGGTTTGATGGCATCGTAGTCGGTTACGTCCAGCGTTTCGGTTATGACAGTAGCCCCCGGTTCGCTGAGTGCGCTCTTCAGCTCGCTGAGGTCGTCATCCTTGCGACCCGTAAGCGCTAGCCGGTATCCCCGCTGTGCAAAATGGGTCGCTAGATGCTTGCCGAGTCCCCGTGTTGCGCCGGTAATCAAAATCGATTTCTGGGCGGTCATAGTTTTTCCTAGGGTTTCTTGTTGGGCTGATTGTAAGGCCAATGCTCAGGTGTTGTGAAAAAGCGATACAGCTCGCTGCCGTCAGCGTCCAGCGCGGCTGTCAGCTGCGGCCGACCCTCCGTCTCTGCGAGTAAGGACCGCAGCGTAGTGGTTAACTGACTTCTTGAAACGCATTTTTTTAGTGGAGCAGCGCAGACTGGCGATAGCCAGCGCGCTTTCGGTAGCGGTAAAAAATAGTCTCCCTGCAGCTCTGCTGCGCTTGCGTTTAGCTGTTCAATGGAAAGCCACCGCTGCATTGTGCCGCGAGGATTATAGCCCAAGGGGGTGTCCATTGTGGGTGATAGCGGCGCGAAGAGATAACCCTTTATCGCCACCTCGGGGATGACAGTTCCCACACCCAAAGCGGCCAACTGCGCCTGCGCTTGCGGTAACCGCCCTAGCACGCTTTGATGCTGCTGCAATCGGTTTAGTTTGATATCGAGGCGGTCTTTGGCGTTTGGCCCCAACCACTGACGCCATTGGCTCTTTCTGCTAGAACTATTCTCCACGTGATTACCAGAGTTATGGCCGAGATAGAATTTCACCGCCAGCTCCAGGTGAACATGATTGCAGCGCTGATGGCACCAGTAGATGATATCGAATTCACCCAGAGTAGCGCCGCCATCTCTCACCGGCAGATTGTGCGCCACCAGCTCGAACCGGGGATCTTCCTTGAGAAAAAACTGCCAAAGGCGCTCAAAGTAGATGCCTAAGCGCTTAGCCGGCCGCTCGGATAGATACGCGAGCAGCTTATTTGGCTTGCGATCCAGTCGCAGCAACCACTCCTTTCTCTCGGGGCTGAGGGCAGGCTCGCAGTTTTGCAGGGAGTGGTCTTGGGCCGCCAGGGCCTCGCCAGAAATTAACGAAGCTGAGAAGCATGACCAGGCCAGGTCGCGAACGGCCTGATTGTGATGGACAAAAGCGGACATCGCAGCGATTTTCCACTGTATTCATGTTTATAATACCAGTCCTCCGGGGGGCAGAGGGCCTGATGCAGGCAATGTTTAAGACAATCGGATTGGTGGGGCGCAGTAAACAGTCCGGCCTGCGAGAGGTCGTGCTGGAGATTCTCGCATTGTTGGAACAGCGTGGTCTCAATATTGTGTTAGAAGACCGACTGGGCGAGCTTGTGCAGGAGACGCATCAGCCGCTTGCAAGCTGTGACGAAATTGGTCAGTCCGTCGATCTGGTCATCGTGGTGGGAGGCGATGGCAGTTTACTGAGCGCTGCACGCACGCTAGCCAAATATGACACGCCGGTGATCGGTGTAAACAGGGGTCGGCTCGGATTTCTAACCGACATCATGCCCGATGAGATCGATAGCCAGATACCCGCGGTATTGGACGGGCAGTTCGACAGTGAAAATCGTTTCCTGCTAGATGCCGAAGTTCGTCGCGATGGCGAGGTGGTGGGCCGGGCGGATGCATTAAACGATGTGGTAGTGAACTCGGGCACCTCCGCTCAGATGATCGAGTTTGAGCTCTACATCAACGATGGTTTCGTCTATCGTCAAAGGGCAGACGGTTTGATCGTTTCCACACCCACCGGGTCAACAGCCTACTCACTGTCGGGAGGTGGACCGATCATGCACCCAGCCCTGGATGCCATGGTACTGGTTCCGATGTTTCCGCACGCCCTGAGCAGCCGCCCCATCGTCGTTGAGGGAGCCTCGCAAATCCGTATCGACATCCTGGAGCGCAACCGCATTCACCCGCCAGTCACCTGCGATGGCCAGGTCAATATTACCGCCAGTCCGGGTGACTCCGTACATCTGAACAAAAAAAGCCATCGATTGACGCTGTTGCACCCTAAAGGGCACAGTTTTTTTGCCAGCTGCAGAGACAAGCTGCGCTGGGGTGATGCGCTGGTAA
>JBCCNJ010000085.1:0-19321 GCA_039025905.1 Pseudomonadota bacterium
AATTTCGTACTGATCTCTCGCGTCTTTATTAACGTGAGGTGAAATCAAGACGGTAAAACGCTCTTTGCGAGTCGGAAGCGGAATCGGGCCTTTGACTTGCGCCCCGGTGCGGCGTGCAGTTTCCACGATCTCCTGTGTTGAAGAATCAATCAGCCGGTGATCGAACGCCTTCAGACGGATGCGAATGCGTTGATTTTGCATCGAATCTAACTCCAATCAATAAAAAACCAGAGGCTCGCAAGGGAACCCCCTGAAAAAAGGAACGCGAATTCTAAAGACCGCACCCTACCCTGTCAAGCGCGGCCAGAGATTAAATAATGGCCCTATTTACAAAGGATTAGGGAGCTTTGAAGGTTTCGTTTACCGGTGCGGGAAGGTATCTCAACATATAACCACAATCAACTTTCAGCTGGTTTCAAGATATCATTTAGTTATCGATCGTATGGGCCTGTCGGTTGCAGAACGATCAGTGCACTGCCAGTCGGGGCCAGGCCGAAAACTCTGGTTTAGGCGGTGAGCATGCGATAGAGCTCGTCCTTAAGACGCAAACGCCGGATTTTTGCTTCTTCCTCAGTATGAGTCGCAACAGGCGTGACCTCATCCTCCATCTTTTCAATTTCCTTCGTGAGCTCGTGATAGGCATCGAACAATCTTCTGAAATGATGGTCGCTGACCTTGAGTTCGTGAATCCTGTCCTTGAGCTCTGGCAGTTCGTGGATTAGGTCGTGGTGTTCAACAGACATGTACTTTCCTTATTTGAAGATTCTTGCACCTTACGCAGCATAGCGTAACCAGCGGTCGCTGCAATCCTGAAATTCACTCCGAGCGCGCAATCACCCTCCCTATCTTGACGAGCGGCTCGGCAGCCCAGAAGATGCTGCTACCACCCTCGTTAGGCCAAAGGTGCCCTGTATGGCGTATTCAGAAAAATCACACTCTGTTCTAATGGGTTATCTACTTTGGATCTTCGGCTTTATCGGCGCCCATCGTTTTTACTATGGCAGACAGATAACCGGTGTGATCTGGTTTTTTACCTTGGGGTTATTGTTTATCGGCTGGATCATTGATCTTTTTCTCATCCCCGCTATGGATCGGGATGCGGATCGCCGCTACTTACCCGGACCCGTGGACTATAACATCACCTGGATACTGCTGACCTTTCTCGGCTATCTCGGTATCCATCGCTTTTACATGGGCAAGTTCATCACAGGGATCCTCTACCTGTTTACTGGCGGACTGCTAATGGTCGGCGTGCTGTATGATTTTTTAACGCTGAATGAGCAATTGGCCGATATTAACAGCGATTATTAGCTATCGGATTTCCAGGATAACCACAAACAAAAAAGCCGGGCTATTGCCCGGCTTTTCATTCGGCAGTTGTAACGCGAGCGTTACTCGATAATTTTGGCTACCACGCCGGCACCAACCGTACGACCACCTTCTCGGATCGCAAAACGCAGACCATCTTCCATCGCAATCGGCGCTATCAACGTCACTTCCATCTGAACGTTATCACCCGGCATCACCATCTCGACACCTTCAGGCAACTCAACCGCGCCCGTCACATCCGTCGTACGGAAGTAAAACTGCGGACGGTAACCCTTAAAGAACGGCGTATGACGGCCACCCTCATCCTTCGACAGAATGTACACCTCCGCCTCAAACTTCGTGTGCGGCTTCACCGATCCCGGATGCGCCAGTACCTGACCACGCTCTACCTCTTCTCGCTTGGTACCGCGCAGCAGCACACCCACGTTCTCGCCCGCGCGACCTTCATCCAGCAGCTTGCGGAACATCTCAACGCCCGTACATGTCGTCTTCTGGGTATCCTTAATACCGATAATCTCGATCTCTTCACCCACCTTGATCACACCGCGCTCAACACGACCCGTGACCACCGTGCCGCGACCCGAAATCGAGAACACGTCCTCAACCGGCATCAAAAACGCACCGTCAATCGCGCGCTCAGGCTCCGGAATGTAGCTGTCCAACGTCTCAACCAGCGTCTTCACCGCCGTCGTGCCCAGCTCGTTGTCGTCCTTGCCTTCCAGCGCCATCAGCGCCGAACCACAGATAATCGGCGTGTCGTCGCCCGGGAACTCGTACTGATCCAGCAGCTCACGCAGCTCCATCTCCACCAGTTCCTTCATCTCCTGGTATTCCTCAGAGTCCGCTCCGCCGCAATCTTCCGCCAGCAGGTCCGCCTTGTTCATGAATACCACGATGTAGGGCACGCCCACCTGCCGTGAGAGCAGAATGTGCTCGCGGGTTTGCGGCATCGGGCCGTCTGTGGCTCCGCATACCAGAATCGCGCCGTCCATTTGCGCCGCACCGGTGATCATGTTCTTCACATAGTCCGCGTGTCCGGGACAGTCAACATGGGCGTAGTGACGGCTGGGGGTGTCGTATTCCACGTGGGAGGTGGCGATCGTAATACCGCGCTCGCGTTCCTCGGGGGCATTATCAATTCCATCAAAGGCCACCGATTCACCGCCCCAGACCTCCGCACACACCCGTGTCAGCGCCGCCGTCAGCGTCGTCTTACCGTGGTCCACGTGACCAATCGTCCCCACGTTCACATGGGGCTTCGTTCGCTCAAATTTTTCCTTCGACACTTTCTATCACCTCTTACTAGGTTAAATAAATGCTAGTTGGTCTGGTTCTTGGCAATAATTTCATCAGCCACGTTTTTCGGCGCTTCCAGATACTTCGAAAACTCCATGGTGTAAGTCGCGCGCCCCTGAGTGGCTGAGCGCAGATCCGTGGAGTAGCCAAACATCTCAGCCAGTGGCACTTCGGCATCCACCACCTTGCCCATGGCGTTTTCGTCCATGCCCAAAATGAGACCGCGACGGCGATTCAGGTCGCCGACGACATCGCCCATGTTCTCTTCGGGAGTGACCACTTCAACTTGCATAATGGGCTCCAACAGTACTGCGCCGCCAGACTCGGCGAGCTTTTTGGTGGCCATCGATGCGGCAATCTTGAACGCCATTTCGTTCGAGTCAACATCGTGGAATGACCCATCGTAAAGTGTCGCCTTCAGGCCTAGTAGAGGAAAGCCCGCCAACACACCGTTCTTCATCTGCTCCTCAATGCCTTTTTGTACAGCAGGAATATACTCGCGGGGTACAACACCACCAACGATCTCGTTGACGAATTCCAAACCGTCACTGCCGGCTTCTTCAGAGGGTTCGAAACGTACCCAGACATGCCCGTACTGTCCTCGACCACCTGATTGTCGAACGAACTTACCTTCAACCTCGCAGTTGTTGCGAATCGCCTCTCGATAGGCCACCTGCGGCTTACCGATATTGGCCTCTACGCTGAACTCTCGGCGCATACGATCAACCAGTATATCGAGGTGCAGTTCTCCCATACCGGAGATAATCGTTTGGCCAGTCTCTTCGTCAGTTTTCACACGGAAAGACGGATCTTCCTGGGCCAACTTGCCGAGTGCGATACCCATTTTCTCTTGGTCCGGCTTGGACTTGGGTTCTACCGCTACCGAAATAACCGGCTCGGGAAATTCCATACGCTCCAGTACGATAGGCTTGTCAATGTCACACAAAGTGTCGCCAGTCGTCACATCCTTCAGACCTACTGCTGCCGCAATGTCGCCGGCCAGTACTTCTTTGATTTCTTCGCGGCTGTTCGCATGCATTTGCACCATTCGGCCAACACGCTCTTTCTTCTCTCGCACGGAGTTATAGACCGCGGTGCCGCTCTCGAGAATGCCTGAGTAAACGCGGAAAAAGGTGAGCGTTCCGACAAAGGGGTCGGTCGCAATCTTGAACGCAAGCGCAGAGAAGGGCTCGGTATCACTGGCCTCACGCGTTGCAGGCGTCTGGTCAGCGTCCAACAGGGTTCCATCAATCGCCTTCACTTCATTCGGTGAAGGCATATAGTCAATGACGGCGTCCAGCATGGCCTGAACACCCTTATTCTTGAACGCTGAGCCACCCAAAACGGGGACGATCTCATTCGCCAGAGTGCGCAGACGAATGCCCTGCTTAATTTCTTCCTCGGTCAGCTCTTCGCCTTCGAGATACTTTTCCATGTACTCTTCAGTGGCTTCGGCTGCCGCTTCGATCATTTGCTCGCGCAATTCTTCTGCTTCGTCAACCAGGTCGTCAGGGATTTCAGCATAATCAAAGGTCATGCCTTGATCGGCCTCGTTCCAAAGGATGGCCTTGTTTTTGACCAAATCGATAACGCCTTTAAAGTCCTCTTCCGAGCCAATGGTCATCTGCAACGGGACCGGAACGGCGCCCAAACGATCCTTCAACTGCCCAACCACCTTACGAAAGTCAGCACCAGCGCGGTCCATCTTGTTCACGAACACCATACGAGGGACTTCGTATTTATTGGCCTGGCGCCAAACGGTTTCCGTTTGCGGCTGCACGCCAGAGGAACCGCACAGCACGACGACCGCACCGTCCAACACGCGCAGCGAACGCTCTACCTCAATGGTGAAGTCAACGTGTCCAGGGGTATCAATAATATTGATACGGTGATCTTCAAATTGCGCGTCCATGCCCCGCCAGAAACAGGTGGTAGCAGCGGAGGTAATGGTGATTCCACGCTCCTGCTCCTGCTCCATCCAGTCCATGGTGGCCGCACCATCGTGCACCTCACCAATCTTATGAGACAAACCTGTGTAGAAAAGGACGCGCTCAGTCGTAGTAGTTTTACCTGCGTCCACATGTGCGCAGATACCAATATTTCGATATCGGCTGATCGGTGTCTTACGTGCCACGGTTAAATCCCCAATAACTGGTTGTTGGACAACGGGTTAAAAACGGTAGTGAGAGAAGGCGCGGTTAGCTTCTGCCATCCTGTGAACATCTTCACGCTTTTTAACGGCATTTCCCTTGCCTTGTGAGGCGTCGATAATCTCGCCGGCCAGGCGTTGGCGCATGGATTTTTCACCGCGATTTCGCGAGTACTCCACGAGCCAGCGCATGGAAAGTGCGATGCGCCGCGAGGGTCGCACCTCCACGGGAACCTGATAGGTCGCTCCGCCCACACGACGGGACTTCACTTCAACCATGGGCGCGATGTTCTCAAGCGCCTCATCAAAAGCCTCAATCGGATCTTTGTTCAGGCGCTCCTGCACAATGTCCAAAGCACCATAAACAATCGTTTCAGCAACCGACTTCTTGCCGCTCACCATAACGTGGTTCATAAACTTGGCCAACGTTACGTTGCCGAATTTAGGATCTGGAAGTACCTCGCGTTTCGCGACGACTCGTCTTCTTGGCATGCCTTTGTCCTTCTCTCTTCAGGTTGATCCGAACACTGTCCTGCCACATAGGCGGGGGAGACAGGGGTTCGGCCTTACTTACAAACTGGTGGTTAGATTCCTCTGTTCGTCCTTACTTAGGACGTTTTGCGCCATACTTTGATCGGCCATTGCGTCGATCTGACACTCCGGATGTATCTAAGCTGCCGCGCACGGTGTGGTAGCGTACGCCAGGCAAGTCCTTTACGCGGCCACCACGAATAAGAACAACACTGTGCTCCTGCAGGTTGTGGCCTTCACCGCCGATATAGGAAGACACCTCATAACCATTGGTTAGGCGAACACGACACACCTTTCTCAGCGCAGAATTCGGCTTTTTTGGTGTGGTTGTGTAAACACGAGTGCATACACCGCGACGCTGCGGACAGCTTTGCAATGCGGGTACGTCGCTTTTCTCCAACTTGCGCTTTCTAGGCGTACGAACCAATTGGTTGATCGTTGCCATCGAGTGTGAACTCCAGATTATCTCGTTACGTGTTAAAGCCTTACGGCCGTTCCCAAAGATTTCCGGGTGGGACCGACTGAATCAAAGTGACGAAGCAGAGGAAACCACCCCCGATGGGAGGAGGCGGCATTCTATAGACGCCGCCGAGAGGAGTCAACCGTGAAAATGCGGCTAAAAATCCGCGTCTGAAGCGCCTTGCTGCCTGTGGAAAAGGCTAGGCCAACATCGCCAATTTACAGCCTAGTTTAGCGCTTCTCTGGTTTCGTCGTGGGTCCGAATGCTGACAGCGTCGTACACATCAGGAGTTTGGCAGCTCGAGACGGGTGTGATGACTTCCTGCTGCAGTGCAACACCGCCTCTATTGATAAACATATCTAGCGTGTCGCCAAAATCGGAATAGCGGTAAAACCCCACAACGTAGTAATAGTCAGGTGCATCGGGCCCGGCACCCGCCACCGGCTGGTAGAACCAGGATATCGATTGGGAGCCATTGGCTTTCATGGTCTGACCGAATTCGCGCTGGGCAACGTAGGCCTCTTGCAATGTCTTACCTTCATCGATGTGACAGGCAAATATCAAAATAATACCGGCCTCTGGCGTACCGTCAGGCGCGTTTATCGGATACGCATACGACATCTCGTGCATGGCACCACAATCGATTACCGCATCCATTTCAGCGGCCAGCGACCTGCCCTGCGTTTTCCAGCGTTCCATGCTAACGCCATAGGACACGCCATCGGGCCAGGAACCCAGCCAAGCAAAATCGAAATCGGGGCCGCTATGTAATTCGGGTGTTAACAACCACGCTGCATAACCCACATCCCGTAATTTGGTGTAGTTTCGAAACTTAACCATCAAGGGTTGCAGATCCAATCGGTCTTTACCCTCGCGGTAAGTGCAAGTTCTGAATTCAACTGGGTTAGCCTGAATCGCTGTGTCCGCGGCAAGCGCCGGTGTGCCACCGACGATCTTGAATACCAAGGATGCGATCAACGCTAAAAAGATATGCTTCATGAAAGGGCCCTCTGTGCGGCAGCTTTATTGGTTATCAGCGCTTCCAGGCGCATGTTTGAGCATAGACGACATTAGGGTTTTCACAAGATTGCGGTGGGACCCGAAGAAAAAAAGGGGCTGCGGAATAGATCCAGCAGCCCCTGCTTGCGTTAATGTCGGCGTTTAGTTGTCGGCTTGCAAAGCTTCGGTCAGCGCGGCTTCGATTTCCTGTGCGGATACCGTCACCTCGGACTTGCTTTCTTTGCTGCGCTTGCGATCGGCATGGTAAGCCAGACCGGTACCAGCGGGGATCAATCTACCCACTACCACATTCTCCTTGAGGCCACGCAGGTAATCGCGCTTACCGGTAACAGCTGCTTCGGTAAGCACCCGTGTTGTCTCCTGGAAGGATGCCGCAGAGATAAAGCTCTCTGTCGCCAGCGACGCTTTAGTGATACCAAGCAGCTCCCGCTCTCCAGTAGCTGGAATCAGACCTTCTGCCTGCAGCCGCTCATTCTCCTCGAGGAAGGTGGTGTACTCAACCTGCTCACCCTTAATCAGATTGGAGTCACCCGAGGACGTGATCACAACTTTACGCAGCATTTGTCGAACAATTACCTCGATGTGCTTGTCATTGATCTTCACACCCTGCAGTCGATACACCTCCTGGATTTCATTGACGATGTATTTCGCCAATTCCTCGATGCCCTTGAGCCGCAGAATATCGTGAGGGCTGGGAGGTCCTTCCGATACCACTTCGCCCTTCTCAACATATTCGCCCTCGAATACGGACATGTTCCTCCACTTCGCGATCAATGCTTCGTAGTGATCTGACCCGTCAGGAAGCGTGCTGCTATCCGTCGGGGTAATCACCAGTCGGCGTTTGCCCTTGGTTTCTTTACCAAAGCTAACAGTGCCTGAGATCTCCGCCAAAATGGCAGGCTCTTTTGGTTTGCGAGCCTCAAACAGATCGGCAACTCGGGGCAAACCACCGGTGATGTCCCTTGTTTTAGACCCTTCCTGCGGGATACGCGCGATCACATCGCCCGCTTCCACCTTGGCTCCATCCTCGAGACTAACCAGCGCTGACGCAGGTAAGAAATAGTGTGCGGGAACGCTGGTACCGGCCAGGCACAGCTGCTTGCCTTTACCATCTACTAGCGAAACCGCTGGACGAATGTCCTTACCCGCCACCGGGCGTTCACCAGGGTCCATGACTGAAATGCTGGACAGCCCGGTGAGCTCATCGGTCTGGCGACGAATCGTAATACCCTCTTCCATCCCGCTGAACTTAACGGTACCTGCCACTTCTGTGACAATCGGGTGTGTATGCGGATCCCAGTTTGCGACCACGTCGCCAGCAGATACCTCAGCATGGTCGGCTACTTTGATCAATGCGCCATAGGGCAGCTTGTAACGCTCTCGCTCTCGACCGCGATGATCGAGCAGCGACAACTCGCCAGAACGAGACACGGCCACCAGGTAGCCATCGGTTTTTCGCTCAACAAACTTCAGGTTGTGCAATCGCACAGTGCCATCGTTCATCACCTGGATGTTGTCCTGAGCAGTCGCTCGAGATGCCGCACCACCTATGTGGAAAGTACGCATCGTCAACTGCGTGCCCGGCTCACCGATGGACTGGGCGGCGACAACACCGATCGCCTCACCCATATTCACGCGGTGACCTCTGGCGAGATCGCGGCCATAGCAAACACTGCAAATGCCGTGACGTGTCTCACAGGTGATCGGCGAGCGCACCTGGATTTCATCAATACCCATTTCTTCGAGGCGTTTGATCCACAGCTCGTCGAGCATGGTGCCGGCGACAATAGCGATCTCCTCATCGCTACCGGGACGATATACATCGCGGGCGACAATACGACCTAGTACGCGATCACCGAGAGACTCTATGATGTCGCCGCCTTCAATAACCGGCGTCATCAACAGGCCTTCATCTGTGCCACAATCCACCTCGGTAACAACTAGATCCTGGGCAACATCCACCAAACGTCGGGTCAGATAACCTGAGTTGGCTGTCTTCAATGCCGTATCGGCTAGACCCTTGCGAGCACCGTGAGTCGAAATAAAGTACTGAAGTACGTTAAGACCCTCGCGGAAGTTCGCGGTGATTGGCGTTTCGATAATCGAACCATCTGGCTTGGCCATCAATCCGCGCATTCCCGCAAGCTGGCGAATCTGGGCGGGCGAGCCCCTTGCACCTGAGTCGGCGTAAATATAGACCGAGTTAAATGACGCCTGTTGTTCGTCCTCGCCTTCTCGATTGGTCACCGTCTCCTTCGAGAGTCCTTCCATCATCGACTTGGACACCAGGTCATTGGCGCGAGACCAGATATCAATCACCTTGTTGTATTTCTCACCCTGTGTGACAAGACCCGCCGCATACTGTTGCTCGATCTCCTTCACTTCCGCGTCGGCGTGGGCGATCAGACTGGCCTTCTCCTCGGGGATTTCAAAATCGTTCACCCCGATCGACGATCCGGAGCGAGTCGAGTATTCATACCCGGTGTACATCAATTGATCCGCGAAAATCACGGTAGCCTTCAAGCCAACCGCTCGG
This sequence comes from Pseudomonadota bacterium, assembly GCA_039025905.1. Classification (GTDB taxonomy): domain Bacteria; phylum Pseudomonadota; class Gammaproteobacteria; order Pseudomonadales; family Halieaceae; genus JARRPM01. The sequence continues at coordinate 9,322 of JBCCNJ010000085.1, forward strand.
TAGCACTGATTAATAATGCGAGAAATCGCCTTCTTGGCCATGTCCTGGTTGACCATTTCGAAGGGAATGCCCTCGGGAACAATCTCCCAGAGCAGGGCGCGACCCACCGTGGTATCCGCCACAAAGCTACTTTCTATGCGTTCTCCCTCATCGGTGTTCACCACCTCATCGATACGCACCTTAACTCGAGCCTGCAGCTCAACATGACCACTAAAATAGGCCCTGTGCACTTCCGACACATCCGCAAAACTACGTCCCTCGCCCTTCGCATTAACGCGCTCACGAGTCATGTAGTACAAACCCAGAACCACGTCCTGAGAAGGCACAATAATCGGCTCACCGTTGGCAGGAGACAAAATATTGTTGGTAGACATCATCAACGCTCGGGCTTCGAGCTGAGCTTCGATGGTCAAGGGCACGTGCACAGCCATCTGGTCGCCGTCGAAATCGGCGTTATATGCCGCGCATACCAGCGGGTGCAACTGAATGGCCTTACCCTCAATCAGTACCGGCTCAAAGGCCTGAATCCCGAGACGGTGCAGAGTGGGAGCTCGGTTCAGCAACACGGGGTGCTCACGGATCACTTCCGCCAGGATATCCCAGACTTCTGGAGGTTCACGCTCGACCATTTTCTTGGCGGCCTTGATTGTTGTCGCCAGGCCGCGGGCTTCTAACTTGCCGAAGATAAACGGCTTAAACAGCTCCAACGCCATTTTCTTTGGCAACCCACACTGATGCAGGCGCAAAGTTGGACCAACCACGATGACGGATCGACCAGAATAATCTACGCGCTTGCCCAGCAGATTTTGACGGAAACGACCCTGCTTACCTTTGATCATATCGGCCAGCGACTTGAGAGGACGCTTGTTGGACCCCGTAATCGCTCTACCGCGACGGCCATTGTCCAATAGCGCGTCGACTGATTCCTGCAGCATGCGCTTTTCGTTGCGCACAATGATATCTGGTGCGTTCAAATCAAGCAGACGCTTCAAGCGGTTGTTGCGATTGATGACCCGACGATAGAGATCGTTGAGATCCGAGGTGGCAAAACGGCCGCCATCGAGCGGTACCAGAGGGCGTAAATCTGGAGGCAGGACTGGAAGTACTTTCAGCACCATCCACTCAGGCTTATTACCAGAACCAGCAAAGGCCTCCATCAGCTTCAAACGCTTTGACAGCTTTTTGATCTTGGTTTCAGAGTTTGTGGCGGGAATCTCTTCCCGCAGGGTGGCGATTTCCTCATCCAGATTCAGCTGAACCATCAAATCCTGAATGGCCTCTGCACCCATTTTGGCGGCGAATTCGTCGCCGAACTCTTCCATCGCCTCGTAGTACTGTTCATCGGATAGCAGCTGACCCTGCTCCAGAGTGGTCATGCCTGGATCGGTGACCACATAGGATTCAAAATACAGCACCCGTTCGATGTCGCGCAGGGTCATGTCCAAAAGTAGACCGATGCGCGAAGGTAGTGACTTCAAAAACCAGATATGTGCCACCGGGCTTGCGAGTTCGATGTGCCCCATACGCTCTCGGCGCACTTTTGCCAGAGCAACCTCAACCCCACACTTTTCACAAATGACACCACGGTGCTTGAGGCGCTTGTACTTACCGCACAGGCACTCATAGTCTTTGATAGGTCCAAAAATCTTGGCGCAGAACAAGCCGTCGCGCTCTGGCTTGAACGTACGGTAATTGATGGTCTCTGGCTTCTTTACTTCACCAAAAGACCACGACCGGATCATCTCCGGCGATGCCAGGCCGATACGTATTGCATCGAATTCTTCTGTTTGTCCCTGGGACTTCAACAAGTTCAGTAAGTCTTTCAAGGCCTTTCCTCCACTAGCTTAATTGCTATCGGGTATCACGACACCACGCCGCATACCATTGAGTCCATTGCTGGTATCGTTACTCGCTCTCCAGCTCGATATCGATACCCTGTGAGCGAATCTCCTTCACTAGCACGTTAAACGACTCCGGCATTCCCGGCTCCATTCGATGATCTCCATCGACGATATTTTTGTACATCTTCGTGCGCCCAGCAACATCGTCGGACTTCACGGTCAACATTTCTTGCAGCGTGTAGGCAGCACCATAGGCTTCCAGTGCCCAAACCTCCATCTCACCGAAGCGCTGGCCACCGAATTGCGCCTTGCCGCCCAGCGGTTGTTGAGTAACCAGGCTGTAAGAACCCGTTGATCGGGCGTGCATCTTGTCGTCGACCAGATGGTTCAACTTGAGCATGTACATGTAGCCGACCGTTACCGAGCGATCGAATGCCTCACCCGTGCGACCATCATATAGGACGAACTGGCCGCTTTCAGGCATATCGGCAAGTTTCAATAACTCCTTGATAGACTCTTCCGCCGCACCGTCAAATACCGGCGTTGCCATCGGCACACCGTCAACCAAATTGTGCGCCAGCTCTACCACATCTTCGTCACTCAATGACTTCAGATCTTCGCTACGACCGGCACCATTGTTGTAGATGGTCTCCAAGAACTTGCGAATCTCTGCGACTTTCTTCTGCTCCCTAACCATCGCATTAATCTTATCGCCCAGGCCCTTGGCGGCCATACCGAGGTGGGTTTCCAGAATCTGACCCACATTCATGCGAGAGGGCACACCCAGGGGGTTGAGCACAATATCGACCGGTTCGCCGTTCTCATCGTAAGGCATGTCTTCCACCGGCATGATAACCGATATAACGCCCTTGTTTCCGTGTCGACCCGCCATCTTGTCACCCGGCTGAATGCGACGCTTAATCGCCAAATAGACTTTGACAATTTTTAGTACACCCGGCGCCAGATCGTCGCCGCTCTGCAGCTTGCGTTTCTTGTCTTCGAAACGCTCTTCCAAGAGCTTACTCTGCTCGTCAAGCTGTCGCTGGGCAGAAGCCAGGGCTTCATTGAGTTCCGCGTCAGACAGCTTGAGTTTGAACCATTGTTCGCGCTCAAGTTCAGCCAGAACAGCCGCATTCAGCGTCGTGCCCTTGCTGAGACCCCCTCCGCTGACGGTCTTCTTGCCGCTGATCAGGTTCTCCAAGCGAGCAAAGGTGGCCTCCTCGAAGATCCGATATTCCTCTCGCAGATCCTTGCGGTAATCATCTAACTGATACTTTTCGATTTGCAGAGCTCGGGCATCTTTCTCCAACCCATCTCGGGTGAAGACCTGTACATCGATCACGGTGCCCTTGGTGCTGGAGGGAACGCGCAGCGAGGTATCTTTTACATCAGATGCCTTTTCACCAAAGATAGCGCGCAGCAATTTCTCTTCCGGAGTCAGTTGTGTCTCGCCCTTTGGAGTGACCTTGCCAACCAGGATATCGCCCGCATCCACTTCGGCACCGATATACACAATGCCAGACTCGTCAAGTTTGCCCAGTGCACTCTCGCCCACGTTGGGGATGTCGCCCGTAATTTCCTCAGATCCCAGCTTGGTATCACGCGCGATACAGGTGAGCTCCTGGATGTGGATGGTAGTGAAGCGATCTTCCTTTACCACCCGCTCGGATACGAGAATCGAATCCTCAAAGTTGTAGCCGTTCCAGGGCATAAACGCGATACGCATGTTCTGACCTAGCGCCAGCTCGCCCATATCGATAGATGGGACATCAGCCAGAATATCGCCGCGATTGACTTCAGCGCCCTGCTTAACAATTGGGCGCTGGTTAATGCAGGTATTCTGGTTAGAACGCGTGTACTTTGTCAGGTTGTAGATATCCACGGGGGCTTCATCCACTCCGACATCGGCATCATTGACTCTAACCACGATGCGACTGGCATCGACAGAATCGACCAAGCCAGAGCGCTTGGCCACTACACAGACGCCTGAGTCCGCGGCGACATAGCGCTCCATACCCGTGCCAACTAGGGGCTTATCACTGACCAAAGTCGGAACTGCTTGACGCTGCATATTCGAACCCATCAAGGCGCGGTTCGCATCATCGTGTTCCAGGAAGGGAATCAGCGCTGCCGCTACCGATACAACCTGCTTGGGCGACACGTCCATATAATCGACGCGCTCCGGCGGCATCACGGTGAATTCGTTGAGATGACGTACCGGGATCAGATCGTCCACAAACTGCATCTTCTTATCCAACTCAGCGGAGGCCTGAGCAATGACGTGCTCGGCTTCGTTGATGGCGGACAAATACTCAATATCGTTCGTTACCTTGCCGTCGACCACCTTGCGATATGGGCTCTCCAGGAAGCCATACTCGTTGGTGCGCGCATAGGTCGCCAGCGAGTTGATCAATCCAATGTTAGGACCTTCCGGTGTCTCAATAGGGCAAACCCGGCCATAGTGCGTCGGGTGTACATCACGCACCTCGAACCCGGCGCGCTCGCGAGTCAAACCACCCGGCCCGAGAGCTGATACGCGACGCTTGTGTGTCACCTCCGACAGCGGGTTGTTCTGATCCATAAACTGTGACAGCTGGCTGGATCCAAAGAACTCTTTAACCGCCGCAGATACGGGTTTGGCATTGATCAAATCCTGTGGCATCAAACCTTCGCTCTCCGCCATGGAAAGCCGTTCTTTGACAGCACGCTCAACACGTACCAGGCCAACACGGAATTGGTTTTCAGCCATTTCACCCACGGAGCGCACGCGGCGGTTGCCCAGGTGATCGATGTCATCGACCATACCCCGACCGTTACGTATCTCTACTAGAGTGCGCAACACATCCACAATATCCTGCTTGTCCAGAACCCCGCTGCCAGTGACCTCTTCACGACCCAGGCGACGGTTAAACTTCATGCGACCCACGGCCGACAGGTCGTAGCGATCGGCTGAGAAAAATAGATTCTGAAATAGGTTCTCAGCAGATTCCTTAGTCGGCGGCTCTCCCGGTCGCATCATGCGGTAGATTTCTACCAGCGCTTCAAGCTCGTTGCGGGTGGAGTCTTGTCTCAGTGTATGCGAGATGAACGGGCCACAATCGAGCTCATTGGTATACAGCGTCTCGATCATTTCGACACCGGCCTCGGCCAGTTTCGTCAGTACTTCCTCGGTGATCTCGGTGTTACACTCGAAAAGCACTTCGCCGGTGTTGGTATCGACTACATTTTTGGCCAGTGCTCGACCATGAACATAATCCGCCGGAATCTCCAGTTGGGTGACATTCGCTTCTTCTAACTGGCGGATATGCCTAGCGGTGATGCGTCGACCCTCTTCGACGATAACCTTTTTACCGGCCTTGATATCAAATACCGCAACGTCCCCGCGCAGGCGCTCAGGCACCAGGTTCATTTTGTAAACCCCATCGCCGTCCACACTGAACGTATTCACGTCGTAGAACATTTCGAGGATTTCTTCCGCCTCATATCCTAACGCCCGTAGCAAGATGGTTGCCGGTAGTTTGCGGCGCCTATCAATTCTCACATAGACCAGATCTTTAGGGTCAAACTCAAAGTCCAGCCAGGAGCCGCGGTAAGGGATCACTCTGGCAGAGTAAAGGAGCTTGCCAGAGGAGTGAGTCTTGCCTTTGTCGTGGTCAAAAAATACGCCTGGAGAACGGTGCAACTGAGAGACAATCACGCGCTCAGTGCCGTTAACAACAAAGGTGCCGTTCTCAGTCATGAGCGGAATTTCGCCCATATAGACTTCTTGTTCTTTAATGTCCTTGATTGTTTTGTTGGACGAGTCCTTGTCGTAGATGATCAATCGAACCTTCACGCGCAGGGAGCAGGAGTAGGTCACACCGCGTAGCTGACATTCGTTAACGTCAAAAACCGGCGTGCCCAGGTTGTAATCCACATACTCCAGCGCGGCGTTGCCGCTGTAGCTGACGATTGGGAACACAGATTTAAACGCGGCGTGCAGACCGTAATCGCCGCGCTCATCTAATGGTGTTCCCTGTTGGGTGAACTTCCGATAAGAATCCAATTGGATCGCAAGCAGGTACGGTACGTCCATCACCTTTGGCAACATGCCAAAGTCCTTGCGAATACGTTTTTTCTCTGTGTACGAGTATGGCATCAGTACTCCCCAACATATTGACATTTAAACGGCCACCCTTAGCGACCGATTTACCCGCCTCTGGCGGGTTACAGGTAGACGGCTACTGTCGTAACGCGTCCATAGATCACTGCTTCGCAGAAGCGGGAAAGGGCCGGTGAGCAAATGCTCGCCAGCCCCGTCCAAGCCCGGTTAAAGCCGAGCAATTACAGCGCTTACTTGAGTTCGGCAGAACCGCCCGCCTCTTCCAGCTGCTTCTTGATATCCTCTGCCTCTTCCTTGCTTGCTCCCTCCTTAATGGGAGAGGGCGCGCCGTCCACCAGACCTTTGGCTTCTTTCAAGCCCAGTCCAGTCACCGAACGCACAACCTTGATGACATTGACCTTCTTCTCGCCAGCGGCGGTCAGAACCACGTCAAACTCGGTTTTCTCTTCGGCAGCGGCGGCAGCTTCACCACCCGCTGCTGCAGGTGCTGCGGCTACGGCTGCTGCGGCAGTTACGCCAAACTTCTCTTCCATCGCGCTGATGAGCTCAACGATATCCATCACGCTCATTTCAGCAATTGCATCTAAAATTTCGTCTTTTGACAAAGCCATTTTGCTTGTCTCCTACTTAGCTAATATAAATCCACTGCGAAGGCTTACGCCGCCGCCTCTTTCTGATCGCGTACCGCTGCAAGCGTGCGAACCAGTTTTCCAGGCACATCATTCATTGACTGAACCAGCTTGGTAACCGGCGCTTTCATCACGCTCATCAACATCGAGAGCGCTTGATCACGCGTCGGTAACTTCGCAAGTACATCCAATTGATCCGCACCTAACATCTGGCCGCTAACCGCCAGTGCTTTCACCTCAAATTCTTCATTCTCTTTGGCGAAATCCTTAAAGAGTCTTGCTGCTGCACCCGGATCTTCCATAGAAAATCCGAACAGGGATGGACCTGTCAGCGTGTCGTTGACACACTCGTAGTCCGTCCCTTCTAACGCGCGCTTGGCCAAAGTGTTCCGCACAACGCGGAGCGTTACCTGGCTTTCGCGAGCATCCTTACGCAGGGCTGTCATCTCATCCACGGTTACGCCACGTGCATCGGCGATAACCAGGGAAAGGGCACTGGTGGCGGTCTCGTTAACCTGAGCAACGATCGCTTTCTTGTCTTCGAGTCCAATTGCCACTGGAAATACTCCTGGATTGTAAATGTAAGCACCTTCATTGCCCGTACGATAGTCGCGACGGGGTCATCCGATGCCGGTTACCCGGTGAACACATCACCATCTGCGTAGGCCTTGAGCTGTACCGGGTGGAACCCGGAAAAACTCCCGATTAAGCCCGTGACGAAAACCAATATCGTTTAGGCACCTACGGTCTTTGATGGCCTTCAGTTCAAAGCTAAATAGGATCTATCGACCCTCGCCTTTTCCAAAGACCTCAAAGTGGATCGGTTTTGGCTTGTTAGCTCTCCACCGACCTACACACTCCCCGTCCATGGGGAGCCTTGAGGAAACGCCCCTCGTGAGGGCGCTTCAATCAACCTTCCAACGACCCCTGGTCGATGGTCACGCCGGGGCCCATGGTGGTACTGAGCGTAATCTTCTTCAGATAGACGCCCTTGGCCGCCGCCGGCTTGCTCTTTCTCAGATCTGCAAGCACCGCCTCGAGATTGCCCTTGAGAGCATCATATTCGAAGCTAATCTTGCCGATACCACCGTGCACGATGCCGTTCTTGTCGGTCCTAAATCGAACCTGTCCGGCCTTCGCATTTTTGACGGCTGTTTCCACATCGGGCGTAACCGTGCCGGTTTTCGGATTCGGCATCAGGCCTCTAGGGCCGAGAACCTGGCCCAACTGCCCAACCACGCGCATGGCATCAGGAGATGCGATCACGACGTCAAAATCCATCATGCCGCCTTTCACTTGCTCCGCCAGATCTTCCATGCCGACCAGGTCTGCACCCGCCGCCGTTGCTTTTTCTGCAGCATCGCCCTGAGTAAAAACGGCAACACGCACATCGCTGCCGGTACCGTGGGGTAACGTTGTGGCACCGCGCACACCTTGATCGGATTTGCGTGCATCAATACCCAAATTCACCGCCAACTCCACCGTCTCATTGAATTTAACGGTGGAAAATTCCTTAAGGAGATCAACAGCTTCCGACAATGGATAGGCCTTCGTCGGGTCCACCTTTTCCTTGAAGGCACGCACACGCTTCGATAGCTTTGCCATTAGTTCACCCCCTCGACTTCCAGGCCGGCGGATCTGGCGCTGCCAGCGATGGTGCGCACGGCGGCATCCATATCCGCAGCCGTTAGGTCAGGCCACTTCTGGTTTGCAATCTCTTCCAACTGCGCTCGAGTCACTTTGCCGACCTTGTGGGTATTGGGCGTGGACGAACCCTTTTTCACCTTGGCCGCTTTGCGTAGCAGCACCGCTGCGGGTGGCGTCTTTTTGACGAAGGTAAACGAACGGTCATTGTAAACGGTAATGATAACCGGAATCGGCAAGCCTGGTTCCGTGCCCTGTGTTTCTGCATTAAACGCCTTGCAGAACTCCATGATGTTGACGCCGTGCTGGCCCAACGCCGGGCCCACTGGGGGGCTGGGGTTGGCCTGACCGGCCTTTACTTGCAGCTTAATATAAGCTTCGACTTTCTTAGCCATAATGACTCTCCCGGGTTCAAACGCCGTTGCTTCACATCACACTGTGAGCGCGGGCTCCCCGCCTGTGACAGCACAAGCTGCCGTTTTGTTTCAGGAGCACACGCGGCTCCCCTCACTGCTGCGTCAGGCTTTTTCGACCTGACCGAACTCCAGTTCGACTGGCGTGGAACGCCCAAAAATCAGCACGGCCACGTTCAGGCGACTCTTTTCGTAGTTCACATCCTCGACAACGCCGTTAAAGTCGTTGAAGGGTCCGTCAATTACCCGCACCATCTCACCGGGCTCAAATAGCGTCTTCGGTTTCGGCGCTTCCACACCGTCCTCAACTCGCTGCAGGATAGCCGCCGCCTCGGCCTCTGTGATCGGTGCAGGCGCATCTGCTTTACCACCGATAAAACCCAAGACCCGAGGGGTTTCCTTCACCAGATGCCAGGTTTCATCTGCCAGATCCATTTGCACCAGCACATACCCGGGGAAGAACTTGCGCTCGCTTCGGCGCTTCTGGCCGCCGCGCATCTCCACCACTTCCTCAGTGGGTACAAGGATTTCCCCGAAGCGGTCTTGCATATTGTGTAGCTCGACTCGCTCTTTCAGGGAGGCAGCAACCTTTTTCTCAAACCCCGAATAGGCGTGTACGACATACCAGCGCATTGCCATCAGCTCACCCTTGTCCTGATTTCCTAACCGATTACCAATGAGACTAGCCAGCTAAGTAGCGAATCCAGTCCCCATAAAAACAGCCCCGTTGCGATGACAACCAGCAGAACGATCATCGTAGTCTGCACCGTCTCTTGTCGCGTCGGCCAAACTACTTTTCGAATCTCTGTGCGCGAACCTTTCACCAGAGTCCAAAACGCGGCCCCCTTAGCGGTTTGCAGCGCCACGAACGCCGCGACAACAGCCAATGCCAAAATAGCCAGGACTCTGTAAAGCAAAGACTGGTCGGCGTAATAGCTGTTTCCAACCACAGCGACTGCGACCAGCGCAAAAACGATGATCCACTTTACTGTGTCAAACCGGCTAGCGGTGGGTTCCGTACTCATTCACGCTTACCTATATAAAGAAGGCATCCTTTTGGATGCCGCCTCCTGCCGAAAGTGGCAGGCCAGGAGGGAATCGAACCCCCAACCTGCGGTTTTGGAGACCGCTGCTCTGCCAATTGAGCTACTGGCCTAAACTCCTCACTGAGACAACGAAGCCGAACTGCTTTTTCAAGCGGTTCGGCTCGCTCTTCAGGGGTGCTGTGACACCCCAGTCAAACAACGGTCTTTTACTCGATAATTTTGGCTACCACGCCGGCACCAACCGTACGACCACCTTCTCGGATCGCAAAACGCAGACCATCTTCCATCGCAATCGGCGCTATCAACGTCACTTCCATCTGAACGT
>JBCCNJ010000086.1:0-19112 GCA_039025905.1 Pseudomonadota bacterium
ACTTTTGGTGGCAAAGATACGGGCGCTTCAGCCAGTGCGCCAGTTCGATTAGTCACTCGCTTTGTTCCCGATGAACACAAGCCCTTTACGCGTCTGCCGGACGAGACTAATTTTCTTCGCTATGCCCTTAAGAAGGGTCTGGAGCAGCAAGCAGAGCTGGGCGTTAACAGCTTCCAATACGGGGTAATCGGTAGCACAGACACCCATATTGCAGCGCCCGGTCTGGTGGCGGAGCAGGGTTTTCCCGGTCATGGCGGCGCAGGAATCGCAGCGGGAGAAGGAGTACCCGAGGGCCTGGTAGATGACCTTGAATACGGCCCAGGCGGTCTGGCGGTGCTGTACGCTGAAGAAAATTCGCGCGATGCTCTATTTGCGGCCATGCAGCGCCGGGAGGCTTACGCTACCAGCGGTACCCGCCCGCAGCTGCGTTTTTTTGGCGGCTGGGACTACGACGACAAGCTCTGTGAATCACCTGATCTTGTCAGTCAGGGCTATGCTGCTGGCGTTCCTATGGGAGGCGCGTTAGCACCTCTACCCGAGCGTGGTACGCTACCGCGTTTTATCGTTCAAGCCACACAGGACCCTGGAACTAAAAGCAATCCCGGTACACCGCTGCAGCGGATACAGATTATCAAAGGTTGGTATCGGAACGGCAGCTTACATGAGCGTGTGCTGGACATCGCAGGCGGAGATAACAACGCGAGCGTGAACATAAATACTTGCGAGCGCAGTGGTGAAGGCCACCAGCAACTGTGTCGTGTTTGGCAAGATAACGACTTCCAGCCTAGCGATCAGGCCTTTTACTATGTGCGACTGCTGGAAAACCCCAGCTGCCGTTGGAGTCAGTACAGCTGCATCCAGGCGGGTGTGAGCTGCGAAGACCCGTCTAGCATGCTACCAGGGCTGGAGGGCTGTTGCGCCGCCGAACACAAACCCGTAATTCAGGAGCGCGCCTGGAGTTCACCCATCTGGTATATACCTGGGCAATAAACTAGGTCACTACTCTCGAGGCCATGGAGATATCGAAGCCAAGAGAATGGATCTTTGATAGTGCATCCTCTCGCTCATCCCGCAACCTTGTGGCGATCCATAGGTTGGCACAGCGTGTACCAGTGCGGCAGAACGCGAAAACTGGAGCGCTTTCATCGTTGAACAGCGCCGCCATGGTTTCGATATCGTCACCCGGGAAACTGGCAGCGGTAACCGGCAGGTGGTAGTAGCTTAGACCCGCCTCCTGGGCCGCGGCTTCAATCTCTTGACCTGAGGGTTGCCCGCCCTCCTCCCCATCGGGACGATTGTTCAACAGGACTTTGAAGCCGGCCTCGGCAATCTGCGAAACCTGCTCGGGCAGAATTTGACCGCACACCGCAACACTGTCGGTAATTTTAAGCGCTTGCATTGGCACAACCTCTCATCTTCTAACCTGGCTTGTTGTTCAGTCGCGAATAACCTGGTCCATGCCCTTGCGCAGTTGCCCGGCCCAACGGCTTAATACCCGCCTCGCTTCAGCCTGATTGGTCACCGAGTTTGTCCACTGCAGCCAGCTGGTCTGGGGGGCACGATACCGATCAACGATGCGCACCAACATCTGCCCGGTGGTGCCATCGAGCATCTCCAACACCAGTGTCATTTCACCGGCCTGTGTAGTATAGGTTCGCTGCATGCCGGCACTGCGCGTGTCCGGAGCACTGATATTAAGATTTATGATCGCGGGTCGCAGAACCAGCACGTTTTCGCCATCACTAAAGTTCTCAACCAATGGATAAGCGGGCGGCGCTTCTAGCGCCTCGCGAAAATAAGTCTCGCATTCAGCACCCAAAGTGTCTTTGATGCGATCGACATCCTTCTGCGTCACTCGATTACCGAGGTCTATTCGTGAGTTGTTTTGATCGCGCAGCCAGTTTTTCTTGAATGCCACCTCGCACTTGTCCAGGCCATATTCGCTATAGCTGCGCAGGTCAACGCCCGGAAGCCGGTAGACCACTCCAAACTTAGTATCGGGCACAAGCACCAAGCCGTCGTATGTTTCCGGCGCCGAGGTACTACTGGCGCAGCCTGCCAAAAAAAATACGGTGCTTAGCAATGCAATAAAGACTGACACTTGATTTCGTTGAAAGCTGTTTTGGTTCACGATCTGCATCCTTTTATATCTGCATTCTTTTACAAGTACCCTAATTAGTGCCGCGACAGTGGTACCGCGCTTTAACTATTGCCCTGATTTGACATGACTTCTCTGAGCATGACGCTCATTTCCACAAAGCTCATATAACCAGGTCAAATTCAGACTGCATGACCTCGACAATTTCGGCCCGGGGATTATCTGATATTTGCATCTTCGAGCCAATCACCTTCTCTGCCATCGCGGTATAGGTTTTGGAGACGGACATCAAAGCTTCTACCGGTAACGTTGTGTCCCTCGCGAGCGTAGAACGCTCCTGCATTCGGTTTTTGTTTAAAAGAATGTCCGGATCAGGGAAGTACGAAAGCAACAATTGCCGAAAGCGCTCTTTCGAATTTTCGACTATCCTGCCTTCCCGGTGAGCGGGTCCGTCCCATATTCGAGATGAATCCGGCGTCCCTACTTCGTCCATATAAATAAGTTTGCTCTGACCAGCGCGATCTCTGACATAACCGAATTCAAATTTAGTATCCACAAAGATCTGATCTAGCCGGGCTAGTGCATCGCTGATAACAGCGAAACCCTCTTGTAAAAGCCTCTCATATTCAAATACATCGTCACTGTGGCGAAAGCCAAATGCGCTGTAGTGATTCAATATATCGGTGCGCGAAATATTGACATCATCGGCCTCGGGTACACCCGCTAGCCCCTTCATAACCCCTTTAGTCGAGGGTGTTATTAAGAGCTCAGGCAAGCGCTGGTCCCGCGCTAGCCCATCGGGGAGCTCGATACCACAGATCACCCGTTCACCTGTTTCATAGTATCGCCACATGGATCCAGTGATGTATTGACGTGCGATCGCCTCGACCATGACGGGGCGGGCTTTCTGCACGATCCAAACCAGTGGATGGGGGACTTCCAGAACATGACTTTCCGCCAGACCTGCCTCTCGAAAGCACTTAAACCAATGATTCGATATCGCATTAAGCGCAGCGCCTTTGCCAGGCACTCCCGCTAAGCCCCCTTCTCCATGCCATATGCAATCGAATGCGGAAATTCGATCTGAGATCACCATGATAGCCAGGGGCGCTTCGGGCGCGACCGCGTAGCCACGCTGTGCGATCAGGCGAGCGCTATCTTCGGCTGTTAGCCAGTAGACCGATCGCACTTTGCCGCTATGGACAGGCGCTGCTGTCCTGATCGGAAAGTCGTCGTTCTTTGCAAGTACTGTATCGGCAAGACTCATAGTTGTTTCGGAGCTGGGAATAGAGTCGGCATGTAAAAGGTCATACTACCAAAGCCCTCGCCTGAAGTGTTCATGGTATCGGCTGCTCACTCGCTCTTCGCGCTGCCAGCCCTTTGTGCTCGCGCAGATGCAAGGCCACGTCGATACCAAGTTTTACCAGTACGAGTACAACCAGCATCAGCACGGGCTGCCCCAGTGCGGCAATCGCGAAACCGCCGAAAAGCACTGCTATATGCAGCACGACTATACGACCATAAGGGGCTCCCATAAGTTTCTTCAAAGTCACATCATCTCGTTCGCGCGCCAATAAAAAGTTGAACACAAAGGAGACGCCGTGACTGATAAACAGAGCGCCAAAGGCGAATATCCATTCAGGTGGCGCGTGCGCCAGCACCTGACGAACGACGTTAACCAACAGTTGAATGAAGACTAAAAACAAGGGCCAGGGCTCGCCAGGCATCGGTTCAATATTTTCATCCACAAGCAGAATGGCGATGAATAGACCGTGTACGGCGCAAAAACCGCCATAGTGGATGGCAAAAAAACTGCCCATTCCGAGTGCGCCTAGAGGTGAAACCACAAACATTTTTATAAGTGTAAAGAATCCCAGGATGAGATTTTCAGACCAATAGAGCACCATCAGCGCTGCCACATCCCAACCCAGAAATATCACACCCGCCAGCGGTAACAGGTTAACCGCGACCAGCACCAACAAACTGACGGTTCGACGCAAACCCTTGTATCCGGTCTGAACTATAGGGTGTGGCGTGTTATCCATCTTCTGCCCTGGTGGCAACGAATCGGCTTCTGTACTTGATAGTGTGCGGCATGGGTCGTCAGCTTAGCATCCCGAGAACACGAGGAGTAAAGACACCCTCGGCGAGGGGCTGTACCCAGCTATGCGCTTACTGCTAGCAGAATAGAACCCCTAGTTTCGGCCAACCAATTGATCTGTCGTTAGCAGTGAAAACCATTGATCTTACGGCCGAGGCGCATGGTGGCAAGTAATCGCAATCGTCCTGTAAAAAAGATGACGTGCGCCACACTAAAGCAGCCTCGCCGCGGCGCTTTACCAGTCAAGGCGTGTTACGGTATGCTCCAGCTCCCTATAATATCTAAGATACAGGTCCTCTAAGATAGGACTTGTGGCTGTCGCTACCACCTTGGTGCTAGCAGCCGTAAAACCGAGGCGTGGCACATGCACTTCAGCTTTATCCCCGTCGGCGCATTGACTCTCGCCATGTCGTCATTAGCACTGTCTCAGACACCCGAACTGGAACAGGTGATTGTCACCGCCACCAAAGTTCCAGAGGACGGGCTAAAACTGCCCCTCTCGTGGTCTAGCATCAGCGAGGAAACACTAGAATTTATTGGCCACACCCATGTGAATGAGGTGATGCAACAGGTGCCAGGCGCCTGGATTTCGCGCGGCAACGGTCAAGAGAGCTTGATCTCGCTGCGTTCTCCTGTGCTGACTGGCGCTGGCAGCTGCGGTGCATTCCTCGTCGCCGGTGACGGCATCAGCCTACGCGCTCCGGGTTTTTGCAACGTCAATCAGCTGTTCGATGCCAACACCGAGCAAGCGGGCCGAATCGAAGTCATCAAGGGGCCGGCAACGTCGCTGTATGGGTCCAACGCCATGCACGGGCTTATTAACGTACTCAGCGCGGCACCCAGTGAGACCTACGATCAGAATATCTCCGTCGAGGCCGGACCCTACGACTATTATCGAGGCAAATACCGCTACAGCAACACCTGGGGCAGACACGGCGTTAGCGTCCGCGTCAATGGCACCACTGACGGCGGCTATTTAGACGACTCCGGCTACGATCAACAAAAGGGCACTCTGCGCTACGACTATGACAATGATCTATGGCACATCAGCAACGTATTGGATTTCGCCAATCTCAACCAGGAGACTGCTGGCTTCCTGCCCGGCTATAAAGCCTATGCCGATAACAGTATACGGCGCGATAATCCGAACCCAGAGGCCTACCGCGACGCGCGCTCACTCAGGTTCCATACCGCTGCCAGCCGCGAGTTAGATGAGAACAACACCCTGACGCTCACACCATACTTGCGCAACAACAAGATGGAATTTCTGATGCACTTCTTGCCCTGGCAGCCGACGGAGAGAAATCAGCACGACAGCCTGGGCATGCGGGTTCGACTAAACACCGAGAAAGAGAATCATAGCTGGGCTAATGGCATCGAGTTGGAGTACACGGATGGGCGCTTGAAAGAAGTGCAGGCCGAAGAGTTCAGCCCCAACCAACCAGCGGGTATTCACTATGATTATCGCGTCTACGCATCGGTGGCAGCCCTATTCAGTCAGTGGCGAGGCCAGGTGAGCGACAGATGGGAGCTCAGCGCGGGCTTGCGCTTGGAGTACACCTACTACGACTACCATAACAAAACCGAGGACGGGCCTGCCTGCGAGCCTACAGCCACGGCCTGTCGCTTTTACCGCCCCTCTGACCGTGATGATGAGTTTACCGACTGGAGTGCTAACGCAGGCGCCAGCTACAGCATCACCGACGATACGATTGCCTATTTGCGACTGGCGAACGGCTTTAGGGCACCGCAGACCGCTGAGCTTTATCGCCTGCAATCAGGTCAAGAAGTCGCCGACCTGGATTCAGAAGAGCTGAGCAATATCGAACTTGGTTTGCGTGGTGGCTGGCAAGATGCGCTGGAGTACGATCTCTCCATCTACCTGATGCACAAAGACAATGTCATTTTTCAAAACGCAGATCGCTTTAACATCAGCGGCGCTAAGACGCAGCATTACGGCGCTGAGCTGAGCCTGGACTACCGCTTCGCCGAGAACTGGTATTTCCGACTCGACGGTACCTGGGCAAAACATACCTACGACAACGATCCCGACCTACTCGGCACAAGCACAGACATCAATGGCAACGTTATAGACACAGCCCCCGAATTCTTTGGCAGCTCACGACTGGGATGGAACTTCCCCAGCCTGCAGGGGCGCCGTGGACTCGCCGAGTTAGAGTGGGTCTATATGGATGAGTATTATCTAGAACCGGCGAATGAGCACCGTTACAGCGGCCATTCCCTGTTCAATCTCAGGCTGTCTAGTATGTTTACAGACGCCTGGCAAGGCACCGTGCGAATCACCAACCTGCTCGATAAAGACTATGCCGAGCGCGCAGATTTTGGCTTCGGTGAGTATCGCTACTTTGTTGGGGAACCACGAGGTGCTTACTTTGAGATTAGCTACCAGTTCGGCACTTAGGCGCTTGCCAGGACAGTGATTGCGGACGCTCTAATTCAGCGAAAAGACTTCATCCTGTAGCGGATGACTCAGTGCGTCAGTCGTTAAACACTGTCATTAGATGGTCGGGGCAGTTACGCACCTCAGCTAGCTTTCGACCGTTACTGACTCCATCGCCGCCCATGCAGCCTCAACTTTCATCATGTCGCAGGTGTCGCTAGCTATAGTCTCAGTGCATTTGGGGTGTAATCTGGCGAGCACATAAACCGCGCTTATCTAAGCCTGCCTATTCCGACAGCCTCACGGACTTTTTCCATTAGCGGCACAGAGTGCTCGCGAGCGCGTTCCGCTCCTTTTAGCAAGATGGCTTCCACATGCGAGGGATCGTCCATCAACTCTTGGTAACGTTCCCTTGAGCCTACCAGCTTCGAGTTGATCAGTTCGAAGAGTTGTTTCTTGGCCTCGCCCCAGGCGATACCGTTCTCAAATTCCTTACGCATATATTCACCCTCTTGGGGTGTCGCAAACGCCTCCCACAGTTGAAACACCGTAGAATCATCCGGATCTTTGGGTTCACCCGGTTCCAGTAGATTGGTCTTGATCTTGTTAATACTCTTGCGCAAACCTTTCTCGCTTTGAAACAGGGCAATCGTGTTGTTGTAGCTCTTGCTCATCTTACGCCCGTCCAGCCCCTGTAGAACGGCGACATTGTCATCGACGATTGCCTCCGGCAGTGTGAACAACTCGGCGTAGTTGTGGTTGAAACGCTGGGCGATATCCCGCGCCATCTCCACGTGCTGAACCTGATCACGTCCAACTGGGACATGATGGGTGTTAAACATCAAAATGTCGGCGGCCATAAGCACGGGATAGCTAAAGAGGCCCATAGTGACACCAAAATCTGCATCCTCGCCGGCCTCTTCATTAGACTGCACCGCAGCCTTGTAGGCGTGTGCGCGGTTCATCAGGCCCTTTGCGGCACTACAGTTGAGTATCCAAGTGAGTTCGGGAATTTCGGGTATATCCGACTGGCGGTAAAACAGCGCGTTGTCGGTATCCAATCCCAGCGCCAACCAGGTCGCGGCGATTTCCTTACTCGATTGTCGAACCTGTTCTGGATCCTGGTTTTTGATCAGTGCATGAAAGTCGGCCAGAAAAAAGAAAGACTCCTGAGAGGCATCTTGGGAAGAGACTATTGCGGGACGAATAGCGCCCACAAAATTGCCGATGTGTGGCGTTCCGGAGGGCGTGATCCCCGTCAGCACGCGTAGCTTTGTCATGGTTTGCGCCTGTTTCGAAAAGCCGCCAATGATACTGAGATCGCCCAGTTGTGGCTATCCCGAGGACAACACCAGTTTTTGCATAATCTGCTGGTACCGCGGCCGCAAAGCAAGCGAGCTAAAACGTGAAACATCTGGCACAGCAATAGTTCCGCTGCGCAACCCAGCCTCGAGTTCAGTCACAAGTTTTGCGGCGCCAGCAGCTTCTGCAGTCGGATCGCTGTATACGCTGGGATAACGGAACTGCTCGGGATAGATCTCTGGATAGGCCAATCGATCTGGCACCGCCGGCAGGCAACCTCGCTCAACGGCTTGCAGCACCGCCAAACCTTGGAACTCATGGTCGGCCGTTGAAAGGATGATGTCACTCGCACACTGCAGCGAGCGCAATATCTTCTCATCGTGGACGAATCCAAATTGCACGAGACGGTGACTAAAATCGTTTTCAATGCGGTTGAAGGCGGCGGGTATTTGCCGAAACTGTTGTCCCGTGACAGCTAGCTCGTACTCAATCTCTAGCACTTCCAGGGCCTGTAGCAGCAAGAGCAGCGATTGTCCGCCCTTGTCGTGCTCGAAGCGCCCACTCCACAATAGACGCAGCGAGCGCACAGCAAGCTCGCCTTGAGTTCCGGGCCAGCTGGGGTATGGCGACGTCTCCTGTGCATCAGCCTGCAAGGGTACCGGCATCACATACGCTTTTTCACGCAATCGATCTACCACGCCGGGGGGTATATGATCTGGCAGGCTTTTCAACAGCTGCTGAACACCGTCAAGAAATGAATCTCGGTTATAGCAGGAATTAAATGCCAAACACGTTGCCGCCAGCGCCGAGTATAGGCTGACCATTTGCACGTCTATCGAACTGTGAGCATGGGAGCTTTGCGGATAAACAAATTGATTCTCGTGAAAGTACAGCAGACTTGGAATATCACCGAGTGACGGTATCAGCCCGCGCAGCGTAGCCAGATCTACCATAGATGTAGCGACAACTGCATCGTAGTGCTGCTTTAGAACATCCGCCTCAGATATCGCCCAAGATAGGGGATTACCGCGCATGCGCCAGGCAAAATGCCTTGCGGGCAAAGTAAGGACTTGCCAGTGCCAGTCTGGGAACATGGCTATGAACTCGCGCTGCCAGTGGCGGTGGCTGGCGGCATCGTAGGCAGAGAGCAGCAGTACTCTCACAGAGTCAGCTTGCGGTAAGTTCACCCTTGTGATCATAGAACCGTCTTAGGACACGGCTCAATTCATAGGCATCTCGCACACCTGCCATTTCTCGCGCTGAGTGCATGCCGAGAGTGGGCACACCGACGTCGAGCGTACGAATGCCTGTGCCACCTGCGGTTATAGGCCCAATAGTGCTGCCACAGCGCATATCGCTGCGCACGACATAGGATTGCACTGGCACCTCTTCTGCCGCAGCCAGTATGCGGAAGAGACCTGCCGTTTCACTGTTTGAGGCGTAGCGCTGACTGGCGTTGACTTTGATAACCGGTCCCGCGTTCATCAACGGGCCATGATTGTCGTCATGCTTGGACGCAAAGTTGGGATGCACGGCATGGGCATTATCCGTGGAAATCATCAGCGAGCGATCCGCCAGTCTTGAGTAGTCTTGTTCACTACCGGCTAGACGTTTCAGTAGCGACACCAGCATCGGACCCTGGGCGCCCACCGCAGATTGGCTTCCGACTTCTTCATGGTCATTGCACACCAGCAGCGTGCTGACACTGCCATCGCAGCTCAACAGGGCCTGTACACCCACGTAACAGCTCAGCAGGTTGTCGAGCCGGGCCGAGGCGATAAACTCGCGCTGCATACCGATGACGGCGGGGTGCTGGGTATCGTAGAACGCAAGCTCAAAATCAAGCACACGCGCCACTGAACAGTCAGGATCCTCTTGCAGCAGGCGTTCCTTTAACAGGGCTCGAAAATCCGCGGCTTTGCTACCAGTCTGTTGAAACAAAATTGGCACAACATCCGTTTGCGGGTTGACTGTGCGACCTTTATTCGCCTCTCTGTCCAGGTGTATGGCAAGACTGGGAATGCTGGCAATCGCTTCCCGGTAATCGATCAGCGCTGTTTTCAGCGCTCCCGCTTCAGATTCAAAGCTGACCCGTCCAGCAAGCGACAGGTCGCGGTCAAACCAGGGATTGAGCAAAGCGCCTCCGTAGATCTGCACACCTAATTGAAAACAACCCTTGCGCAGCATTTCTGGCTCTGGCTTGACCATCAGACAGGGGCTGTCGGTGTGTGCGCCCACCATTCGCATGCCCTCTAGGGGAGAAGATTGCGAACCCCAGATGAAGGCAATAATCGAGCTGTCGTTCGCCGTAATATAGTATTTGCCGCCGGGCTCCAAGCTCCGCATGTCAGCATCTTGCAGGCGTATGAAATCACCCGCGTCCAGTCGTTTTGACAGCTCTGCGACCGCATGAAATGGTGTGGTGGCCGCCGCAAGAAACTCACACATTCCCTCATTAAACTGCTTGTGATTCATAGTTTTTCCCATCATATAAAGCTCTATCTATGCCAGCCACAGCCAATACAGTATGCCCGCAAGCGCCACACGATAGTATACAAAAGGCATCATCCCCACCCTATCCAGGATGCGCAAAAACACCGCTATGCAGGCATAGGCAGTCAAGCCTGAGAGCAACGCTGCTCCACCGAGCAGCAGCCAGTCAGTTGCCGCCTCAGCCTGAGCAAGATCCCAGCTCTTCAACAAGCCAGCGCCCGCAATAACGGGGATAGACAACAAAAAAGAAAAGCGCGCTGCCGCCTGTCTGTTCAGCCCCAGAAGCAGCGCCGCTGTAATCGTCACACCAGAACGTGACACACCGGGAATGGGCGCAACGGCTTGCGCCAGCCCTATCAGCACCGCACTTCCCCAAGCCAGCTTGACAGGACTCATGTTGCGCTGTGCACGCCTGTCGGCAAAACCTAGCAATAGTCCGAACAGTAGCGTCGTAGTCGCGATGACCGGCAGAGTACGAAGGTGGCTCTCGATGTAGTTGCCCGCCAGCAAACCGACCAAAATTACCGGCAAAGTAGCTGCCGCCAGATACCACACCATCCGGCTTTCTTCGCTAGCCGACCCTCCGAGCAAGGATTGCGTCCACGCTACTGCCATGCGAGACAGGTCGCTGCGGTAATAGATGAGCACCGCAGCCAGTGTCCCTACGTGTACCGCAACATCGAATGCCAGGCCCTGGTCACGCCAGCCCAGTAGCAGCGAGGGGATCACCAGGTGGGCGGAGCTCGAGATAGGAAGAAATTCCGTCAAACCCTGAATGATGGCCAGAAAAACAGCCTGATACGGCTCTATCATTCAGCCTTGCCCTGCTCGGCCAACTTTTTCCAACCGATTTCATCGCGCACATACAGCGGCTGAATCTGTTGAGGCGATTGCGTCTCACCCTTTGTGAGCGCATACCGTGCAAGTGGTATCAGGTCTCGCGCCGCTGGCAGAAGATCAGAGTGTTGCGCACGAACTTTGTCCCTTATAGCTTTAGGCAGGCGAGAAACAAAACGAGCACCGCTGCCAATCGCATGCCAATCGGTGGAGTCCTCTAGTGCTACATCCTCAGGTGCGCAAGCGGTAGGGCCTAATTCAACGGTGGCTAGTCCATCAAGAAAGCGAACCTGCGCGGTGTAGATCTCATTTACACGCGCGTCAATCATACTCAGTAATACATCGTCGCTAGTGACGAGTCCAAGGCGCAATGCGGTCTGTGCCTGTAGCGCTAGCGTGGAAACAGCCACCGTGGGTAGCGCGTTACTGTAGGCCAAACCCTGAATCGCGCTAGCCCCCACACGCAAGCCGGTAAAGGAGCCTGGTCCGCAGCTGTAGGCCAATGCCTCAATACCGTGCTCTTGTAATTGTCCGTTGGGCAACAGGCTTTGCAGCATGCTGAACAGCCGCGCGCTGTGCCCCCTGGGAATGACTTCAAAGCGCTCACGGGTTTCGCCGTGGATATGCGTTGCAACCGAGCAGGCGTCCGTCGCCGTATCGATTGCCAGAATGCCAGCCATTGTCCGTCCCACCCAGTGTTATGATCCCATTATCCCACAGGCGAAACCCGGTAGGTATCATTGTCAGACCCAAAGGACAGACGCCCAAAAACACGATCAATCACTGGCCTGATTCTGGCAGGTGGCGCCGGCAGGCGTATGGGCGGACAGGACAAGGGCATGCTCCTGTGGCAGGGACAGCCATTGGCGCGCCACGTTGCCGTCAGACTGCGCCCACAGGTTGACCAGCTAATCATCAGCTGCAATCGCAATGAATCTTTTTATCGCGCGCTGGCGGATGCCACCGCGTTAGACGTTCGACCTGAATACCAGGGCCCATTGGCGGGACTAGAGAGTGTACGCGGCCATATCGAGAGTGATCTGCTGCTGGTTGCCCCCTGCGATACGCCGCTGCTGCCGCCAGACATGTGCTCACGTCTTGAACAGGAGATTATTCATTCGCAAGAGCGCATCTGCTATGTTCACGACGGAAATCGCTCACAGTACCTGTGCGCAATCATGCGAACAGAGGTGCTGGAGCAGCTGCCGGACTATCTGAACGCAGGACATCGCGCCGTCCATCAATGGTATCTGCAAGAGGGCGCGCGGGCCGTGGACTTTACAGATCGCCAGGGCGCGTTTATCAACTGCAACTCCGAGCTTGATCTGCAAAAACGCTAGTGGGACGACCTGCCCCCTCTTCGCTCTTTGGCTAGCGCGCGGGAAAACCATGCCACCTAGATCACGTTTTGCCTTTACTCCTTCAACTCACACCCCTCATCCGTCAACGTACAACGTGCGTGAGCTCAGGTTTTTCTCAATGCCTTTCCAAGTCGAAGCAGGCGGTGCTTATAAAATCGAAGCAGTTAGTGGTCCGCGCTAAGTCGCAGACGGTTTGAAGCTCTCGGTACAACAATATGGACAGCGCAGGACACAAACTCGGATACCATAGATACTCGCAGCGTTGAGGGTCTACTCAGTGAAAGTTGGAATCTGTCTCCCGTATATGAAGCATGGCATCACCCGTGAGGACTACGAAAAGTGGTTCAAGGCGGTTGATGACGGGCCGTTTCACAGCCTGTGTTGTGGTGAGCGCATCCATGGGCCCACAATGGATATGCGGCTACTGCTCGCGAGCGCGGCCACCGCCACCCGCCGCATCGAAATATGCCCAACGCTCTACGTGCTGCCTATGCACAATGCCACCCGCGCAGCGAAGGAGATTGCTACACTGGATGTGCTAGCAGGCGAAGGGCGCATGCCCTACATCTCTATTGGCTACGGAGGGCGCGAACAAGACTACGAGGCGGTCGGTGCCTCCTTCCGTGGACGTTACAGCCGCATGGATGCGCAGGTTGCAGAAATGCGCAGAGTCTGGCGCGGTGAAGAAATGATCCCAGGGGCAGGCGCTATTGGCCCCGCTTGCACCACCGAAGGTGGCCCCAAGTTGCTCAGCGGCGCACTAGGCCCTAAGGGTATTGCGCGCAGCGCAAAGTGGGCTGAAGGGCTCTATGCCTGGTCCTTCAATGGCGACCAGGTGGAATTGCAGCGCAGTTTTGATATGGCCGATGCGGCCTGGCAAGAAGCCGAACGCACCACTCGCCCTTATCGACTGGGAGGATGTTGGTACACACTTGCGGATAACGGTCAGCAAAAACTGCACGATTATATATATAACTACATGGTGATTGCCGGCATCGACATCGCCACGGCTCTGGCTGCGACTGTCAATCGATCCAGCCAAGACGGGGTTCGGATCGCACTGGATAATGCTGAAGCAGCGGGCTGTGATGCCTTTTTTCTGGTACCAGCGACCGCAGAGTTAGCCGAGGTCGACAGACTGGCTGACATCCTCGGCACTCGTTAGCGCCGACGACACTCACCCACCCGGTGTGATACCGGGACCGGCCTGAATGCACTAAGGTAACGGCCTTTTATCAGCGCGCTCACCTGTAATGGCGGCGACCGGGTATACTCATTCTATCGGCAGACAGTCAATCATCCACGGAGAGGTTTCATGGCCAAACGCGTATACCTGTTCAACGAGGGCGACAAAGATGATCGCGAGCTCTTGGGAGGCAAGGGCGCTAATTTATGCGAGATGACCAATCTCGGCCTACCCGTACCCTTTGGTTTCATCATCACCACTAACTCCTGCAGAGAATTTTTTCAAGGCGGCAACAAGCTACCCTCGCTGTTGGAACAGGAATACCGCGTCGCATTGGATATCGTCGAAAAAAAGATGGGCGCTCGCTTTGGCGATCCCGAAAACCCGCTCTTGTTTTCTGTGCGTTCAGGCGCCCCCGTGTCCATGCCTGGAATGATGAACACCATTCTCAATCTGGGTCTGAATGACGAAATAGCGGAAGGGCTGGCAAAGAAAACCGACAACCCGCGCTTTGCCTACGATAGCTATCGGCGCTTTATTCAGATGTTTGCCAATGTGGTGCTGGGTGTCGATGGCGAGAAATTTGAAAGTGAATTAGACAGGTATAAGTCCGAGCACGGTAAATCACTCGACGTCGATCTGAGTGCAGAAGACTGGTTGGCCATTATCGCTATCTATAAAACGCTAGTGGACTTCCCTGAAGATCCGTTCGTGCAGCTCAAGAAAGCAGTCGAGGCGGTGTTTCTGTCATGGCATACCCCGCGGGCCAAGGTGTATCGAGAAATGAACAATATTTCTCCCGCGATGGGCACGGCTGTTAATGTCCAGGCCATGGTGTTTGGCAACTTTGGTGATGATTCCGGCTCCGGTGTTGCTTTCACTCGCAACCCTTCCACCGGCGAGCATCACTTTTTTGGCGAGATCCTATTCAATGCAGCCGGTGAGGACGTGGTGGCCGGTATTCGCACGCCACTGCCGGTGGAGGCCCTTAAAGAACGGCAACCTATCGTTTATGACGAGTTATTCAAAACCCAAGCGCTTTTGGAAAAGCACTATCGCGACATGCAGGACCTGGAATTCACCATCCAAGAAGGACAGTTCTATATGCTGCAAACGCGCGCCGGCAAGCGTACGGGTCGCGCGTCGGTCAAGATTGCCGTCGACATGGTCAACGAGGGCATGATCACCGAAAACGAAGCACTGATGCGAGTCTCACCTGAGCACGTGGCTGCGTTTCTGCATCCGATGATAGACCCCAACGCCAAGACGGATATTGTTGCCACGGGCCTGCCGGCAAGCCCAGGAGGGGCAACGGGTCAGGTTGTCTTCTCAGCCGATGAGGCCGTTGACGCCAAGGCAGAAGGCCGCAGTGTCATTCTTGTGCGCCGCGAAACCACGCCCGAAGATATCCACGGCATGAAAGTCGCAGAAGGTATTTTGACGGAGCTCGGTGGCATGACATCTCACGCCGCTGTGGTAGCACGGGGTATGGGCGTCTGTGCGATAACCGGCTGCAACGGCATTTCAGTCAGCTATGAAGAAGGCCGGGTAACCACCGCTGACGGCATTCAAATCAATCGTGGCGACGTGATAACACTTGATGGCACATCCGGCGAAGTCATGCTGGGCGATATTGCCAAGACAGAGGCCAGTGACAGCGACGATTTTCAGACTTTACTATCCTGGGCTGACAAGCATCGCAAGCTCAAAGTGCGTGCCAATGCTGAAACACCCGCCGATGCAGCCAAGGCGAGAGAACTGGGCGCCGAGGGAATAGGCTTGTGTCGCACAGAACATATGTTCTTCGACGCCGATCGCATCGACCTGATGCGCGCCATGATTCTGGCAGAAGATCTCAGCGAACGGCAGGGCTTTCTCGACAAGCTATTCGACTTTCAACACAGCGATATGCTGGCGTTATTCGAGGCGATGGATGGCTTACCGGTGAATATCAGGCTGTTGGATCCACCACTTCATGAGTTCCTGCCGCATAGCGAAGAGGACATTGATACGCTTGCCGAGCGAATCGGAAAATCTGCAGACAAGATACGAGAGATTGCGCAGGACCTGCAGGAAGTTAACCCTATGTTGGGCTTTCGAGGTTGCCGGCTCTCAGTCGTCTACCCAGAGATTACCAGTATGCAGGTGCGCGCAATTATCACCGCCGCAGTCGATGCAACAGAAAAAGGACTCAAGCCGTTCCCAGAAATCATGATCCCCCTGGTGGTCAACGTGCGAGAAGTGCGTCTGGTGACGGAAATCATTGAAACCGCCATACGGCAGGCCCTTGAAGGTAAATTCGTATCGATACCCTACAAAATCGGCACCATGATAGAGACCCCGAGAGCGGCCCTAGGCGCTGATAGGCTCGCCGAGAGCGTTGAATTCATGAGCTTCGGTACCAACGATCTCACGCAGATGACCTACGGCTTTTCCCGCGATGATGTCGGCAAGTTTTTACCGGCCTACCTGACGAAGGCGCTGGTCGAAAATGACCCCTTCGTGTCACTAGATCAACGCGCGGTCGGACGCCTAATGGCGCTGGCAGTACAGGAAAGTCGCAGTCGCAAACCGGGCATCAAATACGGTATTTGCGGAGAGCACGGTGGCGATCCAAGATCCATTCGCTTCTGCCACGATCTTGGCTTGGACTATGTGTCTTGCAGCCCCTACCGCGTGCCAATCGCGCGTATCGCTGCTGCACAGGCAAATGTGGGTGCAAAACTGCAGGACTAAAGCGGGCTCAGATTTCGCCTACAGCCATCGCAGTAGCGGAAACGGCAAATGCGTAACTCATATTCTGACGTAAATTCCGCCTTAAGATTGCGATAAAAATCTGTTAACGTTCGCGCCCCAGCGATTAAGCAAAGAGACCGTGTATCATGACTAGCAGTTTTTTTCCTCCGTTACGCACCCTGATGGGACCAGGACCATCCGACGTGTCACCTCGCGTACTCGGTGCGCTGGCTCGACCGACCATCGGTCACCTGGATCCGCTCTTCGTCGATTTAATGGATGAGATAAAAGCCCTACTGCAGTACGCGTTCCAGACTGAAAACGCGCTCACCTTGCCGGTTTCAGCACCGGGGTCTGCCGGTATGGAGGCGTGCTTCGTCAATCTGGTATCGCCAGGCGACACGGTTATCGTCTGCCAGAATGGCGTGTTCGGTGGTCGCATGAAGGAAAACGTCGAGCGCTGCGGCGCGACCGCAGTCATGGTTCAGGATGACTGGGGCACGCCGGTGGACCCTGAAAAAGTACAGACTGCCTTTACCCAGAACCCCGAAGCAAACCTACTGGCATTCGTACACGCGGAGACTTCCACCGGGACTCGCAGTGACGTGAAAACGCTTTGCGAGATCGCGCGGCAACACAACGCCCTGTCAATCGTCGATACGGTCACGTCTCTGGCTGGCATTGAGTTGCTCGTGGATGCCTGGGGCGCCGACGCGGTGTACTCTGGCACCCAAAAATGCTTATCTTGCGTACCGGGTATCTCCCCCGTTACCTTTAGCGAACGCGCAGTTGAGCGTATACACAGCCGCAGCCATAAAGTGCAAAGCTGGTTTCTGGATATGCAGCTAGTCATGGGTTACTGGGGTGGTGAAAGCAAGCGAGCCTACCACCATACAGCTCCCGTCAATGACCTATACGCACTACACGAAGCGCTGGTTATGCTGCGCGAAGAAGGCCTGGAGAACTCCCATGCCCGCCATCGGCTCAATCACCGCGCACTGGTCGCCGGGCTGGAGGCCATGGGTATAGCAATGGCCGTCGCCGCAGAATATCGCTTGCCTCAGCTCAACTCCGTGACCATTCCTACCGGTGTTGACGATGCCGCTGTTCGCAGCGCCCTTCTGGCCGACTACGACCTTGAAATCGGCGCTGGTCTGGGTGCGTTGGCGGGCAAAACCTGGCGTATCGGACTAATGGGCTTCGCCAGTAATGAACGCAATGTGCTGCACTGCCTGAGCGCTTTGGAATCGGTGCTCGTTGATCAGGGGACTGATGTCGCCAGCGGTGTTGCCGTTCCGGCAGCACGCGCGGTTTATGCTGAGGCTCAAAACACCGCTTAGTCATCTGCTAGGGTGGGCGCGAAAAACACGCTGCCCGTTTGCTAAGATCCAAACAGCATATTCCACATTTGCACGAGTCTATCGCCGCCAGCATCGCGATGCGTTAGGTAGGCGGCATGTTCGTCGGCAGCGGCATCCGGATCGAGCTCGATACTCCACAGCGGCTCGAGCTCATTAGGAATCATGGAATAGCGTATATCGATTACTCGATTGGGATGCGTAGGATCGGCGGCGACATAGCCGTTGCTAAACCATCGAAAACGCTCCACGTCCTTAGCCTGTTGGGTATCCGCCTGCAGCCAGGGCAAATCCCGCTCGAGATCGAGCTTTGCCACGGAGTCGCCTTCATAGACCTTGGGCGCGATGCTCGCGCGCACGGCATCAACGAAATAGTGATCGGGTGTTTCGTACACCACCTTCCAGACCAGAATATTGCCAAAGCTCGGTTTCGCTTCCAGGCTCAGGGGTTCGTGTCCGCGCCCAGCGGCTATCTCATAACCCATTGTCGTCGCCTCATTGCGCTGCATCAGGCCAAGACACAGATACAGAATCACCCAGGCGAGACCGAGACGCGCGTATAAGGGTTTTCCCCTGAATACAGCCAACAGAACGAGTGCTATCAAGGGCACGGTAAAGAGAGGGTCTATAACTGACACTACGTTCCAGGCGATGCGCTCGTCGCTAAATGGCCAAAACAGCATGGTGCCATAGGTTGTGCAGGCATCGAGCACCGCATGCGTCGCGTAGCCAAGCGTACAATAGAGCCAGCTTTCTCGAAATGTCAGTCCGCGCCTGCGCCCCAGCAGAGCATGCAGTATCAGCGAGCTGATGAAGCCGCCAATCGGTATAAAGATCAGCGAGTGGGTAAAGTGTCGGTGGTACTCGAGGAACAACAGCGGGTCTTCGCTGGAGCGAATAAAGACATCCAGATCAGGTGTCATACCGGCTAAAAAACCAAGCAGACCGGCTGTCATGACCTGCGTGCGTTTTCTTGCGCTCCCCGATGGGAGAGCAGCCCCTAGCGTTCCCTGCGTTATTGGGTCCATATCAGATTGCTATCAGTTGATGTCAAAGGAATAGTAAAGGTCTACAGAGTTTTCTATCTGGCTAACCACTTCCAGCCATAGTCGAGTCTGCAGATACAATCTTGCCGTCAATACATTGATGGGCTCGTAAATTCCAACGCCGTAGGAGAGATAGAGGCGCTTACCGATATACCCTCCCAACGTTGCCGCCGTGTCTTCTTCCGTACTGCCC
>JBCCNJ010000087.1:0-18831 GCA_039025905.1 Pseudomonadota bacterium
CCCGTAAGTTCGCCGGCGCACTTTGCGGGCACCGAGCATCTGAGTGGTGCACAGTACGCGGACTATCTGACATTTCTGGTTACTGCTACCGGCCTACCGGTGTTCGGTGGTTGTAAAGTGCTGCAGGTGGAACCGAATGCGGATGGTGGCTTTCATTTGAATACCGAACGCGGCGAAGTGTTTACGCAGTACCTTATTTGGGCCTGTGGAGAATATCAGTTTCCCGATTTGGAACCCTTTCCTGGTAGTCACTTTTGTCAGCACTATGCATATATCGAAGACTGGCAGATTATGGAAGTCGATTCTTACACTGTCGTAGGCGGCTATGAAAGTGGCCTGGATTCAGCCATCAATTTACTCAAGCTGGGTTGCGAGGTGCGCCTGCTGGTGCGGCGAGTAACCTGGGATCAACCCGATGTGTATGACCCCAGCCAAATTCTGTCGCCATACACCCGTCAGCGTCTGCGAGACGTTGAGAGTGATCAGCGCCTGCAGATTGTCTATGACGTCGATGTGGCGGAGGTGACGCGGGAAGACGACGGTGGATTTCGTATACATGCGGCCGATGGTCGCAGTTGGGACGAACAACAGCCTCCCATTCTTGGCACGGGTTTTCTTAAGGGGGGCGGGGCTCGCCAGATTGAAGACCTTTGGTTGTGGGACGATGAAGGCCATATCGCGCTAACTGAGATAGATGAATCTATCTATACACCCGGGCTGTTTTTGGTTGGGCCACAAGTACGCCAAGCACAGGGTATTTATTGCTTTATCTACAAGTTCCGGCAGCGGTTTGATCGCATTGCCCGCCAAATTGCCCAGCGAATGGAGCTCCCCATGCAGCCTCAGGACTCATCATCAGGGGGCATCTGGGGGCCATTCGGCAACAGCGAGTGTTGTGAGGGTTGCGAATGTTGAATGTATCACCAGGGGCACGTTTACCCGGAGTGGGCATTACCTCGTTTATTTTGATTTTCGGCATAGTCGCCGGTTCGGTGATTGGATACGCATCGCCAGCCATAGGGGAGTGGCTGGGCAGTGGTGTGGACTACACATTGCTGACACTCGTTGGCCTGGTGTTTTTTGGGGTGCGTTTCGGCGCGCTTTTCCAAGCCGTGCGCAATTTGCGCTTTTTGATGATTGCGCTCATTGCCAACTTTGTCGCCGTACCGCTGATCGGCTACGGTATCGCCTCCTTGTTCCTGTCGGCGCACCCGCTGATCATGGTTG
The DNA here is from genome assembly GCA_039025905.1 of Pseudomonadota bacterium. GTDB lineage: Bacteria > Pseudomonadota > Gammaproteobacteria > Pseudomonadales > Halieaceae > JARRPM01. The sequence goes on from JBCCNJ010000087.1 coordinate 1,228, forward strand.
GCTTAGTCATCTATTTCATGTCACCGTGCACAGATTGGTTCCTGAGTTTTACGCGGCTTGCCGGCGGAAATGTTGCGCTGGGGACGACGTTGATCCCGATCAATATGACCGTGCAATTGCTCCTCTACCCGTTTTTTTTACAGTGGTTTACTCAGAACAGTGTTCAGGTCGAGGCGGGTACCATCGCCAGCATTCTATTGCAGTGGTTTCTGATACCGCTAGTTGTCGCGATCGTGGCACACCAGATACTGCGTTTGCTGCTAAAACCGCGATGGTTTGAAAGTGCTCTCGGCGCTGCAGATGACGTCACACCGTGGCTCACAGCCTTACTTGTGCTACAGACTTTCGCTGGCAATATCAGCGTTATGCTTTCGCATCTTGCGGTATTCGTATGGGTTCTCCTCGCTGTCTTTACCTTTTTTGTATTGACGTTTTTACTGAGTGAAGGCTTGAGCCGATTGTTCCGGCTTGGATATCCAGAGCATGCTCTGTTGACGATGACGATTGCAGCGCGCAATGCGCCGCTTATGCTCGCAGTCACTATGGCGGCCCTGGCAGATCAACCGCTGATTTACGCTGCGCTGGTCATTGGCATGTTGGTCGAGTTTCCCCATCTTGCTGCATTGCGACGCGTGTTGCTGATCACGCGCGAGCGACGCTTGCAGAGAGCACAGGTGGCAACGGCAGCCTGAACACCATAAGCGCTGGTGCGAGCGAAGAGTCTTCATCAGGCGTCGCACCTATCGCGAGATATTGAAATTTAGGTGGGATCTCCGAAGACGGTGTCTGTCTGCTGTCGACGCAACGCATTGTGGAATGCTAATAGTGCCGCTACTCTGCGAAGCTTGTTGTGGTTCATATCGTCAGCGGCAGTTTCGCTTGGCGTTTTGTTCGGGTCACTTGGCGACAATGTTCACCAGTCGACCCGGTACGTAGATTTCCCGGTGCACGGTGGCGCTCTCGAGGTGACGCGCCACGTTTTCTACTTCGCGGGCGGCCGCGATGATCGCATCTTTTTCCGCGTCTGCGGGAACCGAGAAGGTGCCGCGCACCTTGCCGTTGACCTGCACCGCCAAGGTAATGGCTTCATCGACTAACCACTGTGCTTGGGCCTCGGGCCATGCGGTATACGCCAGAGACGCGTTGTGGCCCATTCGCTGCCACAGTTCCTCGGCCATGTGCGGTGCCAGCGGCGCCAGCAGCAATACAAACGGTTCGGCTAAGGCTCGCGGAATGCGTTCCAGTGATACCCACTCTGCCAGACATTCAATCAGCGCGGCGATGGCGGTATTAAACGAGAGGCGTTCCATATCGGCGCTTACTCGCTCAGTGGTCCGGTGCAATAGACGCTGTTGATCATCGCTTGGCTCTTCATCGCTGAGCAACAACTCGTCTGTTTCAGCATCCACGAAATTGCGCCATACGCGACGCAAGAAACGGTGGACGCCGACAATATCTCGAGTATTCCAGGGTTTGGACGCTTCTAGTGGCCCGATGTACATTTCGTACAATCTCAGGGTGTCACAACCGTAGCTCGCAATAATTTCGTCGGGTGATACCGCGTTCTTCAAGCTCTTACCCATCTTGCCGTATTCCTGGGTAACGGCTGCGCCTTGATAGAAAAACTGTCGCCCTGGTTGATCTTGTACTTCCATCGCGGGACGACCATCCTGATCAACGACCTCTGTCGCTTCTACCGCAATACCTCTGGCGTCACGATAGGCATAGGCCTGGATATAACCTTGATTGAATAAGCGCCCGAATGGCTCCTTGGTGGAAACGTGGCCCAGATCAAACAGCACCTTGTGCCAAAAGCGCGCGTACAGCAGATGCAGTACGGCATGCTCAACACCGCCAATATACAAATCGACGCCCTTCTCGCCCATCCAGTAGGCTTCGCGCTTGGGATCTACGAAGCAGCTATCGTTCTGGTTGTCGATAAAGCGCAGGTAGTACCAACAGGAGCCGGCCCACTGCGGCATGGTGTTCAGTTCCCGTTGATAGCGAACGCCATCAATCTCAACCTTAAGCCAACTCTCGTCGGCACGTGCTAGTGGAGGTTGTGGCGCGGCATCTGGGTCGTCGCTAGCCGTCGGTTTGAAATCCGTCATCGGTGGCAGTGCAACCGGCAGATCCGCTTCGTCTACGGCCCGCACCGAGCCATCTTCCCGGTGTAAAATGGGAAACGGCTCTCCCCAGTAGCGCTGGCGGCTAAAGAGCCAGTCGCGTAATTTATAGGTCACGGTGCCTTCACCGTGCCCATGCTCCTGCAACCACTGAATCATGGCGGTCTTCGCTTCGGCTACACCCAGACCATCGAGAAAACCAGAGTTGATGGCCGGGCCTTCTCCAGTGTAGGCCTTGCCGTCGAAGCCTTCGGGTGGCTGAACGGTGCGGATGATAGGCAAGTCATATACTTCGGCAAAAGCCCAATCCCGATCATCCTGTGCTGGTACGGCCATGATGGCACCGGTGCCATAGCCCATCAGCACATAGTCGGCCACCCAAATTGGCAGACGGCTGTCATTGACCGGGTTGATCACGAATGCACCGGTGAATACTCCCGTTTTGACACGGCTATCTGCTCCGCGGTCCAAATCGGTTTTCGCTTCGGCCTCTTCGCAATAGCGTGTTACGGCCTCACGCTGCTCTGGGGTCGTCAGCATGTCTACCAGGGGGTGCTCAGGCGCCAACACCATATAAGTAGCCCCGAATAGCGTATCGGGTCGCGTGGTAAATACCTGTATAGAGGCGTCTTCACCGTCAACCTGGAACTGAACGTTCGCGCCCTCGCTGCGTCCCACCCAGTTGCGCTGCATCAGTTTGACCGGCTCGGGCCAGTCAACACCGTCGAGGTCGGCAATCAAACGATCGCCGTACTCGGTGATGCGCAGCATCCACTGTTTAAGCGGTCGCTGAAATACGGGATGGTTGCCGCGCTCGCTGCGCCCATCGTTTGTGACTTCCTCATTGGCCAGCACGGTACCAAGAGCGGGGCACCAGTTAACCGGGACCTCGGTTAGAAATGCCAGCCGATACTGAGACAGTACGGATTCTCGATCGGCAGCCGACATCGATGCCCAACCGTCATCTTCTTCCTCTAGCTTCTCTTGTAGTTCCGCAATAGGGCGAGCGCGGTTCGTCTCGCGATCGTACCAGGAGTTGAACAGCTGCAGGAAAATCCACTGGGTCCACTTGTAGTAGTCCACGTCTGTCGTCGCCAGTTTGCGATCCCAATCGTAGCTCAGTCCCAGCGACTTAAGTTGTCGCAGCATATTTTCGATATTGTTCTCGGTTGTGACCCGCGGGTGCACACCGTGCTCCACCGCGAACTGCTCAGCAGGTAGACCGAAGGCATCAAAGCCCATGGGATGCAGTACATTGAAGCCTTTCATGCGCTTGTAGCGGGCGACGATATCCGTAGCGATATAACCTAGGGGGTGACCAACGTGCAGCCCTACGCCTGATGGATAGGGAAACATGTCCAATACATAGTATTTTGACTTCGAGGTGTCGGTGTCTTTGGGGACGCGAAATGTCCGCTCGTTTTCCCAAAAATGCTGCCACTTTCGTTCGATATCTTGAAATTGATAGTCAGCCATGTTGCCCTAATTGCGGAAGTTAAAAGCTCTTGTCGAAGTTAAAACGCGAAGTTAAAACATTAGTGCGCTGTGTGCCAGTTTCACTAGTGCGCACAGTCGTAGCGCAGGTGCCAGCCATTATACTCCGGCTTGCAGTGTCGGTGTCTTGCGCCGGCGGATTCTAACGGCGCCACCGTGATTGTAAACACCCCGCATTCTGATTCATATCCCGCTCGTCGATGCCCGAGGTTTGCTGCTGTTACCGCTGATAGTGTTGTTGATAGTGATCCGACCTGGCAAAAAAAGGGGGCACCGTTTCCGGATGCCCCAGGCTGAGAAAGGGGCTGGACCGTAGGTCCAGTACCACATCCCCTACAGGATTAGAGAGGCGCCGCGAATACTTGAGTCCAGTAGACTGTGTAGCGGCTGGAATTGTCGGAATACTTGGCGGAGCCGAAATTCACTACGGATGAACGCATCAGGTTCTCGCAGTGCCCTGGGCTCTCTACCCAGGTTTGTACCACGCGATCGACAGCGCTTAGAGACACCCCAGCGGCAATATTCTCGGCAACTGCTCGCCAGCGATAGCCTGCGCTGGTAACCCGTGTGCCCAAGTTAGTGTTGCCAGTACCGGTGTGACTGAAGAAGTTATTGGTAGCCATGTCTTTGGAGTGGCCAAAAGCCGCCATCTTCAGTTCACAGTTCCAGGTGAGTGGTGCAACCGCTGGGAAGGATCCGCGACTGCCGCAAGTTCTGCCCTGGGCGCGAACCGCATTCACGGCGTCGAGCATTTCCCGATCTTCTGCGGTCATCGTGCAGTCGGGCTCCTCGACGGGCTGTGGTTCGTTGTTGTTTTGCTCTCTATCGTCAACGCTGTCACAGGCATCGCCTTTACCGTCCTCGTCGCGATCTTGCTGGCTCGGGTTGTAGTTGTTCGGACAGTTATCTGAGTTATCGTTGACATTGTCATTGTCGCGATCAAATGCGTTTTCGCTATCGCAGGCGTCACCCTTGCCGTCCTCGTCCGAATCCTGTTGGTTGGGGTTTTGGTTGTAGGGGCAGTTATCTTCACTGTCCTGAACCCCGTCATCATCGATATCGGTGAACGGGTCGCAGGCATCTCCGATACCGTCCCTGTCGATATCTCGCTGGGTTGGGTTTGCAATGGACACACAGTTATCGCCTGCCAGCCTGACATAACCTTGCGGAGCGATAACCTCGACGACGACGTCTTCGCTGTCACCAATACCATCGCCGTCAACGTCGCGGAAGAACTCACTGGGTGTGAAGCCTTCGTCTATGCTACCGTCGCAGTCATTATCGATACTGTCGAACTCTTCGGCTGCGCCCGGCTTGATTGCGGAGTTGTTGTCATCGCAATCCAGATCGTTATTGACGCGACCGGCAATGGGCTCTAGCGATGTTACGTAGTCCGGTTTCGCTCCGTAGCCATCGCCGTCTCCATCTATATAGTAGCGCTCGCCGCCCTCATCGATTTCGCCGTCACAGTCGTTATCACGATCGTCCACCACCTCGCTCGCGTCTGGGTTGACAGTGTGCCGGGTGTCATCGCAGTCGAGCTGGTTGTCTACGTAACCTGACAGCGGTTCCACGCTCAGTTCGCGATGTGCGGGATCACCAAAGCCATCGCCATCCCTATCTGCAAAGAGCGTCATGACGGTAAAGCCCTCGTCGACGCTGCCGTCGCAATCATTGTCGCGTTCGTCGAACGTTTCCTCGGCGCCGGGGTAGATGTCGGATCTGCTGTCGTTGCAGTCTTCATTGTTGGCTACATAGCCCTTTGGCTTCTCAGTAGCCATGAGGCTTTGGTTCGCGGTGCCGTAGAAGTCGCCGTCTTTATCGCGATACCAGACTGTTTCCGTTTCGGCTTTCTCAAAAACCGCTGATAGATCGACATCGCCAGCGTAAATCTGAAATTCTCCTGTTAAGGGCAGAAGTTTGATGGTACAGACCTCTGCCGCTGTCGTAGCGCACAGCCCTTTCCACCTGACGAAGCGGTAACCCGATGCGGGCACAGCTGTGACCGTATCCTCGAAAAACTGATCGATGGTGACGACGCAGCTGGCCCGGCTGCAGTCTGCGTTGCCAGATGCCGATTCAATGTGACCACCCTCGTCGGTACTGATAACCAGACGACAACCGGCGAGAAAGAACAGGTACAGCGCGGCGACCACCCACCTGAACGCCATGCCATTTGATCCCTGTCGTTGTCCTAATTTCACACCTTCAACCCTGTAATTTATTGGATGCGCGTCGCGAGAGTAGAAGGCAGAGCAAGTTGTGGGCCAGAAAGTGATTTCTCTCTTTTTTGTCAAAAAAAGCTTGCTTGTCGTTATTTCAGTTGCTCGAAGGCATTCAGTGGGAGCTCGCGCGAAGAGAATGTGATTGCGGACTCGCTCCACAGGCCGCTTATTCGCTGACCTTTCTTTTGCTCGTTAATGGCGCCCAGTTTGTGCTCGGGGCCAGATAGCGAGAGGAGGCTGATTGTGATTTGGAGGGACTTCGCCGGGCGAGCATCACATAATTTGTTTGGTTTGGACGCCGGGCGCTTTAACTGTCAGCTATGGACAAAAATTGTCAGTCACTGGCTTCGAGCGACCAGTCCATTACAATTCCTTATCCTGGCGTGGTGAGGTCGGCGAAAGCGAAGTTGGCCGCACGCTAGTTGGCAAAATAAGAAACTTGCGGTTTAGAGCCTCGATGGTTGTGCAATTGAGAATTTTTGCTCACAGACAAAGTGGGCCGGGTGTATCAAGCTAATAGTGTTGGATATTGAGGAGGAATAACTGTGGCAGTGGAATCAGACTTGGTAGCAGCACTGGGCGAGCTGGATTTTGATCCGGATACTGTTAGAAATCGCTTTCTCGCGGAACGCGACAAACGATTGCGAAAGGATGCAAACGATCAATTCATCGAAGTGACGGGCGAATTCTCTAACTACAAAGATGATCCCTATATCGAGGAAGTGCTGGAGCGCGACCCACTCACCGATACGGTGCAGGTGGCCATCATCGGTGGTGGTTTTGGCGGGCTGTTGATGGGTGGGCATCTGCGCAAGGCGGGCTTTGAGGATATTCGGATGATTGAGCAGGGCAGCGATTTTGGCGGTACCTGGTATTGGAATCGCTATCCCGGGGCTATGTGCGATGTGGAGTCCTATATCTACCTGCCTCTGTTGGAGGAATTGGACTATATGCCCGAGCACAAGTACTCCCTTGGTCCTGAGATTTTGGATCACAGCCGACGTATCGCCACGCATTACAATTTGTACGAAAACGCCTGCCTGCAAACAGCCGTCACTGAGCTGCGTTGGTTGCAAGAGGAATGTTACTGGCAGATCAAAACGAATCGAGGCGACTGCATGCGGGCTCGCTTTGTGGTGATGGCAAACGGGCCGCTGAACCGTCCGAAACTCCCTGCCATTCCCGGCATCAACGACTTTCAGGGGCACAGTTTTCACACTAGCCGCTGGGACTACGCCTATACTGGCGGAGATACTACCGGCGGCCTGACCGGCCTAAAGGATAAGCGCGTTGCTGTGATTGGAACCGGAGCTACCGCGATCCAATGCGTTCCACATCTGGGCGAGTGGTCAAAAGAACTGTATGTATTTCAGCGCACGCCTTCGATGGTCAATCCGAGAGATAATCGCGAGACAGACGAGGCAATGGCCGAGTCTCTGCGCGCTAAACCCAATTGGCAGCGGGCTAGGATGAATAACTTCCAAAGCCATATGGAGGGTGCAGCGCCCGCCGAAGACGATGTAGAAGATGGCTGGACTGAGTTGCTCGGTCGGGTCAGCCCCTCTGCGGTGATCAAGATGATGGAAAAACTGGACCGAGAGCTGAGCGAGGAAGAAGCGCTCTGGTTGGTAGAAATGGAAGACTACAAAAAGATGCACGAGGTTTATGATCGTGTCGATTCCATCGTTGAAGATGCCGATGTGGCCAACGCCTTGAAGCCGCAATATCGCGCGATGTGCAAGCGCCCCTGCTTTCACGACGAATATCTGCAAACCTTTAACTTACCCAATGTGACCTTAGTGGATACAAAAGGAAAGGGTGTCGATCAGTTTCTGGAAAACGGCGTGCGGGTCGGTGATACCGATTACGAAGTGGATTGTATTGTGTTTGCTACCGGCTTTGAGTTGGGGACAGAGTTTTGTCGGCGTTGTGACTATCAGATTTACGGTCGCGATGGCGTGTCTCTGACTGAGTACTGGAGTCAAGGGCGACGATCCTTCCAGAGCTATATGGTGCATTCATTCCCTAATCTCTTTAACCTGGCGATTGGCCACAATGGATGGACTCCTAACCAGACGCACGCGCTGGCAGAGGGTGCAAATCATGTCACGCACATTCTGCAGAAAGCGGTGAATCGCGATGCCAAGGAAGTCGAGGTATCTGAAGCGGCACAGGATCGCTTTGTTGAAGAGTTCAATACTCTGATAGATCCGCTGCACAAAGACTTTTTCGAGGCCTGTACCCCCGGCTATTTTAACAACGAGGGTGATAGCGATGCCGTATTGGTGCTCGATGAGGTCTACGGCGGCGGCGCGCACATGTTTTTTCAGCAGCTAGCTGATTGGCGCGAGGAGGGCAGCTGCGCGGGTGTGGAATTCCGTTAGTATGCGGCGCCTTGCTCCACAGGCTTGCTGATTTTTGCTTGCCTTAACTGCGACTGTGGTCATGGCTTACTCAAGAATGCTGCCAAGACCAAAGCTATGATGACTATGGCGCTGACGTTTTTCCGCAAGCGCCAATAATCGCCTTTTATCATACGGGCAACGAGCAGCCTGTGATCAAAGTACAGCAGGCCCGCAAACACCAGCGCCGACGCGCTGAAAAATAGGGGGTTGCTGGCCTGTCCCATCCAGAGCAACCACGGTATCAGACAAAAGACATTGCTCGATAGGCGTGTGGCAGCGCCCATTGCCGGCTCATTCAGAGATTGACCCCAATGAACTCCCGCCATAAACGATGCGATAGCCAGGGTATAGCTTTTTAAGAGCAATACAGTGGGAATGTTGAGGAGGGGCACTGATTGTCCGGTAAGCAGCCAGAGAGCACCAAATAGAAAGGGCAGGGTACCTGCGAACATGAGCGCGGGAGTAAATTTATCAGTTATCGCGTTGTGCATGCGTTTCCCCTCTACTTGCTGTGGTGTTGTCCCCTGTGAACGATTTCGTAAACAAGGGTGGCCGCAGTCTATACGCCTTGACTTGTGCGCTCGGTTTCCTTGCTTGGGTGAAAAGCTGCCGAGTGATATTTAGCGGCGATCTGGCTTATGAAAGCGTTGCGGTAGAAGCCTGATGGCGCATGCCCACCGTTCAACAAGAACCAGGTCAGTCATAACTCCGACAATCTAGTTTTGAATCCGTTTAGTGTTTCTCTTGTCACGGAATGACAGGTATCAATAGGTGAGAGTCGTACTCTCCGCCGCTGTAGATGGTATGTACACCCACGTTGACCTCTTGCGAGTAAGCGTGAGCGAGGGAGGGATGTTCGAACAGGTCCGCGCCCTGAACCAGCAGCTGCAGGGATTCACCTGCCTTGAATAGCGTACTGCTTGGTAGTATTTCAATTTCAACGGGTACTATCTCGCCGGGTGCGATCGGTTGTGGGTTATCGTGGGTTAGAACGGGTTGCCAGGCTGTTGATTTGGCCTCGTCCAGTTCACGTTCGGAGACACGCAGCCAACCCAGGGCGACAGGGCCTAGCGTATAGCCGGATTTTGCATAGAACGTGACTTCGTTTCCTTCTTCATCCAGCTTCTTGATGCCCACGAACAAATCCATATCTTCTCCCTGTGTGGTGGACACCCAGAGCTTTAACTTCATATTGCCGGTTATCTCAGTATCGGACTCGAATTTCACCGTAAAGGTTGCGTTGTCATACATTGGGTCATACGTCACGGTAGTGCTCCGCCTGGTCAAGGTATCGATGAGTTTTCCAGAGCTTGCATTTAGGAACAGCGGCATATAGTCCGTATCTGGTATCGGCCAATCGTCTTCATAACGCACCTCGTAGCGGTCCAGAGATTCTCTCACTTCCAGTCGGACCGATCGCGTGTTCTCAAATCCGTTGCTCTCACCTTTTAAGAAGTGATCGAAAAAATCCCTCTGAATAAGGAGAGCCTCTTCGCTGTAGTAGGTGGACCATTTCGGTCGGCCATGCGTGTACAGCCACTTTTGCTGAGTATCGATGTGCTTATAGCCCTCAAAGGAACCGCGAGTGTGCAGCCCATGGTCAGACCAGGTCGCGCAGATCAACGCCGGCACGGTCACAATACTGGGCTGTGCCGCTTGCGGGGAGCGTGACAAGAGTTGCCTCATAAAAGGGGGAAATCGATGAATTTCTTGAAAGTCTGCTACCGCCGGAAGGGGCGGAGTGGCAGCGCCACTGTTGACGCGCCCCACCCAAAACTCAGTAAACGCGGTTTCCGGCACACCGCCATGATAGAGCACCTCGCGATAGGCGTCGGTCTGACCTTCCCAAGGCATGATGGCTTTCAGATAGGTGGGGGCATTCCCGGCGGCGACCCATTGCGATATCGCCAGATAAGATACCCCCGTGAGGCCCACACTGCCGTTACTCCAAGGGCGTGTCCCAGCCCAATCAATAACATCGTGAAAATCCAATCTATCTTGCTCACTTATAACACTTGCATCACCCTCTGAAGCGTAATAACCGCGTGCGTCGACGTAGACGACGGCATAGCCCTGTGGCACCCAGAATGCAGGATCGGGGCCTTCCCAGGTTGTCCATGAACTGACTTCGAACCTGCCCATATCGAATTCGGGCTCAGCTGAAAAGTCGAGAACGGGAGGGTATTCATCGGGACCTCTGTCTTTCCCATAGCTCGTGAAAGCCATGACGACCGGGTAACGACCGGAACCCGCAGGCCGGAACACCCTAGCTGATAGGCGTGTGCCGTCTCTGACAACAACACCAACGTCGTCTTCGATTGTAATATCCGCCTCAATATCAGAAGTATCTAACAGTCGGACAGGATAAGGATCATCATCCACCGTGGTTTCGCTGCTGGCATTACTACTGCCCATCGTGTCTGGGGAGGAACCTCCTCCGCTACAGGCGATGAGTAGTAGGACGATCAGAGCACTGATAAGAGCGGCTGGGATACTTGGTTGGAACTGTCGCATTGAACGAGCAACCGACTGTGAGGGTTCGCGATTATTCTGAGGTCTCATGTTGTGTGACTCCTAAGCTGGCTGTGTAGGGGTTGGGAGTAACCGAATGTGGTACCCGATAGGTTAGCGAGATGACGGTAGGCTTCTCTCCCGTATTTCATCTGAATCTATTGAACTCCCTGCTTAAGATGTTGCGCCCTCGGCCACCGAGGGCCGAGAGGGTGAGCACAATAACTTAAAATGCACATGTGTGCAATAATACAATATTGAGAAAATATACATTCATGTGCAATAATTGCTAAAATCGATGGTCTGAACACTGGGAATCCGGTCATTGAAACGGAGAGATGAATGACAGAAGAGACAGAGTCAGTCCCGCGAGCCGAGGACAGGCGCAAGAAAAGAACGCGGCGATATCTCCTGGAGGCTGCGCTAGCGGTGCTCCAGCAGAAAGGCTACGACGACATGATGACCGATGAGATCACTGAGTATGCTGACATCGGCAGGAGAACGTTCTACAACCACTTCATCAACAAGCGTGAATGCGTAATTGAAGCGCTGACAGGCCAGTTTGTGCGTTATGCAGAACAGGTCGCTGCAACTATGCCCGAGGTAGGGCCAGGGCGCGATGAGGCGCGTGTGCTGGCTGCTATGGCATCTAGGGTTTTTCTGGCGATTGCCGAGGACCCGCTCACAGCGCGTTTAGTCCACCACCCCAAGATACTCAGCGAGGCGATTGAGGAGAGCCAGCGAGACTACATCACGACCAATCTTATCCTGGGCTTGGAAAGCAATCGCCTGCACCCCGTTTTTCCGCTGGAATCACTGGCACCTATCCTCACGTGGGGCTTCGTGGGGCTAGTCATTGCTGCGATTGAGCGTGGTACCCAAGAAGCGGACAGCCTAGTCTGGGCCAGGTTTGTGCTGTACAACTTTGGGCTAGGCGAAATGGAGATAGCGGATCTCACACGCGAGCTGGAACCCTAGTCAGCGGGCTGCAAGGCACCGTTCCCTAGATTGCGGACATCCGATGAAGATTATTTCTGTAATGTTCAATCCCAGGCCATAGCGGGCCAGTTGCAAGTAGTGTGCTAATCGAATTTGTCGCCCTATCAAATGACGGATCTGTCTGATGCGACGCGTTTGCCGTTCTTGGGCAATCCTTGTTCAAGACTAGCCCAAATGTAATCGGTCTGTTAGTCATGGCGTTCGCGCCTGCAACGGCCTGTTTCTCGCACTGGTGCTCAGAATGCTGGCTTAGGTAGCAGACCTTTAGGAGGGATGTTCCCAATGCGAACCCGTGATCGGTTACGATAAACCCGGGGCTGTGTTAGTGGGACAACCCTATCTACGTGGGCGAGAATTTCAGCTGACACCCTGCAGACGCATGGGCATTTGAGGCATGTGCTGAAACCGGTGCAGTCTGTGTCCAAAGTGAACAAAAGTGTCACCCCTCGAATTCAAACAAGTGTCCTAGTATCAGGCTGTCTTCGTCGATACATTCCCTGTGAAAACCCAGCTTCTGGTGCGAATAAGCATACGAAATCGCTTAGCTGGATTCTCGTAGTGTCCGAGTCTTGCATGCCAAGCCATAACCGTCATCGACTCGCAGTGAGCTTAGTTGGTGAGTTCTGTATAGCTTGTTAACGACGTGAGAGGGGACTGTATCGGCAGGTCAGAACGGTATACATCGGCGGGATTTTCCGGGAGGTCTACGGATGGAACAATTGAGTGGGACGGATTCACTGTTCTTGTACTCCGAAACAGAAAATGCGCCCATGCAGCTGAGCGCGGTGCTGCTCTATGATGCCGCTACGGCGCCCAATGCTAGTGTCGGATTTGAAGATATCGTCAATACATTTCGCAGCAGGCTGGATCGCTCGACTGTCTTTCGTCGCAAGCTTTTAAGAGTTCCACTGGATCTGGATCAACCCTATTGGGTCGAGGATGAGAACTTCGATTTGGAGTTTCACATGCGTCATGTCGCACTGCCTCAGGAAGGTGACTGGGATCAGTTTTGTGCGCTGGTGGCGCGGATCCATTCACGCCCCCTCGATATGACGCGACCGCTTTGGGAAGCGTACATGATTGAAGGCATGGGCAATATCGACACTCCGGCGTCGAAACCGTTCGCGCTGCTCGTCAAGGTTCACCATGCCGCTATAGATGGAGCCACGGGTACGCAAATAATGGGTGCGGTCCACGACCTCACGGCGGAGGTAAACGCAGTCCTGACCGAGCCTGCCCCCGTCGAAAACACCTCCAGCACCTCGCGAATGTTATGGCGCGCGTGGGTAAACAGTCTTGGTCATCCGATGAGAATGGCAAAGCTCATTGGCAGGGGTGTGCCGATGATGCAGCGAATTCGGGAAGGCGAGCAGAGTAATCGATTTCGACGCCTTGGGAAAAAAGAAAAGACACCCTTCAACGCCAGCGTATCTACCCAGCGAGTGTTTGGGGCCGTCGACTGTGATCTGGCCAAGATTCGCGCGGTAAAGCAATCAGTTAAAGGCGCTACAGTGAATGATGTCATGCTGACGATAATTTCCGGCGCGCTTAGAAGCTATCTTTTAAAAAGAAATGCGCTACCGGAAAAAAGCCTGGTCGCGGGCGCACCTGTAAATGTGCGCAGTGAGGACGAAGCGGAATCAGGCGGCAATATCGTTTCAGTGATGAGTATCGCCATCCGAACAGACATCGCAGACCCAATGCAGCGGCTAAGGGCGGTGCACGAAGAAGCGGTTAGATCCAAGGCCTACCATAACGCGATCGGAGCGCGAGCGATGACAGACGTTAGCAACAGTCTACCTGCGCTGGTGACGTCACTGGGCTTTCGGGCGGCGGCTGCCGCCAGTCTGCTCGGCGAATCTCAGCCCGTATTTAACACGCAGATCACCAACGTACCTGGTCCACAGGTACCGATTTATATGTCTGGCGCGAAGATGGTGCGCTCCCTATCCGCCGGGCCTTGTATGAACAATCTCGGGCTCTTTAATGTGGTGACAAGTTATGCGGGTGTGATTTCAATGTCATTCACCTGCTGCCGCGTGATGATGCCAGACCCGCGGTTGTACGAAGCATGTTTACAGGACTCGTATCGAGCGCTGTTGGCCAGTGCTGGCTGAACACCAAGGGAAAGGGCCGGCAATAGACCGGTGCGAGTGGTAGAAGCGGGTGCAAAAGTGACCTTACTGTGATGATTGAGCGAATATGCCACCCGCGATAAGAAAACAAATGACCTGTGCGCTCGTCGTGATTTTATATAGATTTTAAAGCCTATACTGTGCTGCGATTTAGACGATAGGTCATGTACACGGCCCCTTGCAGAATCAGTATTTAATTAAATGCACCGTAATTTATAATCCAGAATAAGAGGATATTCGGCATGCCTTTAAACCAAAAGATGCTTCTGGCATCCGCCATCTCTTGCGCCGTGGGCATTACCACTACTTCAGCGGTCGCGCAGATGCTAGAAGAAGTTGTTGTTACTGCCACGAAGAAGGCTGAAGGCCTACAAGACGTGCCCATTTCGATTTCTGTCATGCAAGGAGAAAGGATGGCGGAGATGGGGCTGCAAAATCTGGAAGATCTCACCGTGTATATGCCCAACGTGTTCGTTGCGGAAGGTCCTGCCAATACCAATATTTTTATTCGGGGCGTAGGGTCGGGGTCTAATTTTGGGTTTGAGCAATCTGTCGGCACCTTTATTGATGGTGTGTACTTTGGCCGTGGTCGCAGCGCGCGCAATCGCTTTTTGGATGTAGAGCGGGTTGAGGTTCTGAAGGGGCCACAGTCTACGCTGTTCGGCAAAAACACTATTGCTGGCGCCATGAACATTACTACGGTCGCTCCAACCGACGAATTTGATGCCTATCTTGAAGCCAGCTACCGAACTGAATTAGAGGGCACGCGATTCGAAGGTATGATTTCTGGGCCGATCTCTGACACGGTGAGAGGGCGCTTGGCCGCAGCCAAATATGATGATGAAGGCTATGTCGAAAATAGAGCGCAAGGCGGTGATGATAGCCCCCAACAGGATAACTGGGGCGTTCGCGCGCGGCTGGACTGGGATGCCACCGAGAATCTGACGTTTGCACTGAAAGCCGAAAGTGCCGAATTTAAGGTCGATGGCCGCATGACTGTGATCTCTGAAGCCAACCCCTTTGCAACGGCTATGTACCAAACTTACGGCGATCCCTCGTTCGTCCCTGGATTCAACTACGATCAGTGGACATTGGGCGTCGATGAGGAAGGCATCTGGGACGATACGGAAACTCGGCTTATACAGCTAACGACCGACTATGCGCTAGGTGAGTCTACCCTACGTTCGATCACTGCGTATACGGAATATAAATTCGAGAACGAGCTGAGCGCAGATTTGAGCCCTTTACGATTTATCGATCGTGGGCGAGTTGAGGAACACGATCAGTTCAGTCAGGAATTTCTGTGGACGTCTTCCTTCGGTGATCGCATTGATTATCTAGCAGGCGCCTATTATCAGTATGAAAACCTCAAAAATGATCGCCACACCCCAGTCCTTTTCAGTGCATTACCGCCGATAGAGTTGGGGATATTTTCACAGCTGGGGTTAGATTTGCCCTCAGGTGCGCTCGATGGCGATATACCTAGCAGCTTTAAGCAGGACACGGAAACATGGTCGGTATTTACCGATGTAACTTATCATTTGACGGATGAAGTCCGCTTGATAGCCGGCATTCGCTACTCACAGGATGGTAAAGACGTCGTCAAAGATGCTGATGTACCCAATATTCCCGGTGTCGTGCCCGACGCGTTCTACGAGGCCATCTACTCAGGGTTTGGATTTGCCACGGTCCATTCTTATGAGTTGAGCCGGGATGAGAACCACACGACAGGTCATGTTGTGGCGCAGTGGGATGCCACGGATGATGCGATGATGTATCTCAGTTGGAGTAATGGCTATAAAGCCGGCGGCTTCGATGAGGACAATGCTGTAGGGAATTTAGAGTTTGCAGAGTACGGAGACGAAACCGTGGACTCCTGGGAAGTCGGTGGCAAGTTCCAGCTAATGGACGGCCGCGGTCGATTGAATGCCGCATACTTCTACAGTAAATACGACAACTTGCAGGTAAGCGCTTTTGATGGCACAGCATCCTACTTTGTCCGCAATGCGGCAAAGGCGGAGGTGCAAGGCATCGAGGGTGACGTACAGTTCGCCATCACAGACGAGCTGTCTATCGAGAGCTCCTTCGCCTGGCTTGACGCAAGCTACGACTCTTTTCCGGACGCACCCTGCAATGAAGCCCAGCTATTGGAATTAGAGGCTGAAACCGGCAGCCGCGTGGGATGCACCCAGGATTTGAGCGGAGAAACCCTGCAATACGCTCCCGAGTACAGTTTTAACTTTGGTTTCTATTACGATACGCAAATCACCAGCAAGCTCGCCCTGGCGATCAGTGCGGATTATTTGTGGACCGATGAGTTTTATATTGAGACTGATCTCGACGAAAACCTGGTGCAAAGCAGCTATGACAAGATTAACGCCCGCATTGCGCTTTCAGACATCGATCAGCGTTGGACCATCGCAGTACTGGGCAAAAACCTCACTGATGAGCAAACCTTCCCGTCCGGGGGCGAAGTCCCGCTGGCAGAACTGGGATTTTCTGGAACTTATTTCCGCCACATAGATCCTCCGCGTACCTTTGAGTTTAGCCTGCGCTATCGATTTCAATAGGGGCCGGCTTCTGTTGGGGCCCTGCCGATCAGTCGATGGCCAATCTGAGGAGCGCTGGTCCTCGGGATTTGCCGCATTACCCAGCCTGCACCTGCTAGCCTCGAATGCATGGTTTGGCAGCAGCCTACCCAGTCAGAAGAGCCGCAATTTGCCGTACGCGCGCTACCAAATAAATTTGAAACAGGTAGGTCAACGAGCCGGACCGTAGCGGCTGGACCTGCTATGACTGACCCGCGTGACTGGAAATGAGATCCGCGAGATGCGGTAGCAATGGGTCGGGTAGATCGTGCCCCATGCCATCAATCAACTCCAATTTGGCGCCGGGTATTTGCAGTGCAGTGTCAACACCAGCCGCAACGGGGACTAACGGGTCGCGTTTGCCGTGCACAACCAAGGTGGGTGCAGTGATTTTTTGCAAAATGGATACGCGATCACCGCTGGCCAAAATGGCGGCTAGCTGGCGTCGTTGCCCTTGGGGATAGTAAGAGCGCTTGAAGCTTTTGACGACCCTGCTGCGCAACGCGTGCTTACTCGGCGCATAGCCTGGACTGCCGATCATCTGCAGCGTGCGCACGGCGTGGTTCTCCAGCAGTTTCTTTGGGCTCCCTGATGGACGCATCGCCATGTGCAACCAAACGTCTGGGTTGGCGCCCGGTAAGGATCGACGGCCGCTTGATGACATAATCGAAGTGAGAGAACGCGCTCTCTCGGGGCGCTGCCCAGCAATGATCTGGGCGATCATACCGCCCATTGAAAGGCCCACTAGATGGGCGCTGTTTATGGCCAGCGAATCCAGTAATCCCACTGTATCGTCGGCCATATCCATCAGCGTGTAGGGCGCTTTAATAGGGAGCTTTAATATTGAACACAGCGCCATCTTAAACGCCGCTGGGCCTCGAGATTGCTCCAGTTTCTCAGAGAGACCAATATCGCGATTGTCGAAGCGGATCACGCGATAGCCTCGGGATGCGAGGTCTTCACACAGGCTTTCCGGCCACTCGATCATTTGTCCGCCAAGGCCCATGATCATCAATATCACCGGATCTTTGACCTTGCCGAACTCTTGATAAGCCAACGTGAGTCCGTTCGAAGAGAGGTAACGCTCACCCATAGCGCATAAGATAGTGCGATCCTGCAGC
>JBCCNJ010000088.1:0-18709 GCA_039025905.1 Pseudomonadota bacterium
GGTCCGCTGCTGCTGTCCGGCTCCATTGCCACCGGTGACGGCATTCTGGCGGCCCAGGCGATGGGCGCAGACCTGGCCTACATCGGCTCGGCATTTATTGCCACCACAGAAGCCAATGCGACTGAAGCCTATAAGCAGGCTATTGTGGATTACGCCTCAAAAGATATCGTCAACAGCAACCTGTTTACCGGCGTTCACGGCAATTATCTCAAGCCATCCATTACAGCAGCCGGTTTGGACCCGGACAATCTTCCGGATGGGGATGTTTCCAGCATGAATTTCGGTTCTGGCGGCGACACCGACGCCAAGGCCTGGAAGGACATATGGGGCAGTGGCCAGGGCATTGGCGCTGTCAAGTCAGTGCTCTCCGCCGGCGATCTCGTGGCGCGGCTGGAGCGCGAGTATGAAGCAGCAAAAGCGCGCTTAGCGGCCGCATAAAGCAAACCACCTTTGGCGCTGCGCTGCCCTAGAGCTCGCTAAACTTCACCACCCTGGCATTGACACCGGGGTGGCGCTGGGCACCAATCCAGCGCCAGCACAGCGTACCCCTATGATGACCGGCCGTTTCCACCCAGTTAGCCTGGGGTGGCTGCCGGTGCGACACGACAATGATAACGCTGCCGTCGTCCTCATAGTCTGCGGTGTGCTTGTTGAAATGGATATTGTGGTAGCGGTAGTCCAGTGATTCCATCCACCAGTTCTGGAGCACGAAGTTCCAGGTTTGGCAGTCCGGAATATCCTTGGCTTCAATCAGCAAGGCCTCATCATCTTCAAGGGCCCAAGCGCTGTGAAAGTAGTAAATGTTCGGATCGCCACCTATCGCCTGACAAAACGCTTGATCTGCCGGTGCAACCTGATTGAGGGTGGGCAAAAAACCTTCCGCCCAACCTTCAAACAAGCCGGTGGTGTTGCGGACAAAGGTGACCGCACCAAGCAAGGCTTTATCCAATCGTTCAGGCGTCAGCGGTTCCGGTCGATCCTGCTCAGCACCGATGCGCTCGATGCGAATTTCCGCGCGGGCCTCTTTATCTCTGTCCTGAAAAGTTTGGCGCACGTTAATCGCGTTCGTTTCAGGGCCCATAGGCAACCAGTTGCCCGGCTTTTCCTGTTGGCTGACAATGATCTCCAGCATCCCTTCCGCATCGATCTCTATATTGCGTGAATCCAAAAAGCCATCGGTTTTCATGCCGCCGCCGGTACTGTAGCGATTGATCACCGTGGAGAAGCCCAGATAGTCGACGGTGCCGCGACTGCCGGTAATACGATAGTCGTATTGCGGATTGATCGTGGCCGTCTGATAGTAGTTGTCCGGATTGTCTGCTCCCATCTTGATGGTCTCGTGCGCTGGGCAGCGCAACACCGGGAACGCCGGGTCGCCCGCCTCCAGAAAGCTCTCCAGCCCAGCGCGCAGCATCCTGGTCAGGTAGCGATAACCCTCGGCTCGATCAAAAGGATCTTGTGGCGCTTTGTCGCTATCCAGCAGTGCTCCCGCTTCTTTGAGAGCGTCACAAAACTCTTCCCAGATCGCACCACTTTGCACTCGCGCTTTGGCAGAGTCATCGCTCATGTCTTTCGCTCCTCAATCTAGTTCCAATGTGTAACGCTCACAGTAGTCTGCGAACACGTCCTCTACCTGTGCTCGACTGATGCCGTAGTCACCAAGTTCATACTCGTGCTTGCCGTGTTTACCACGGGGGTGATCAGCCAGCCAGGTATGCATCGCCGCCTTGCCCTCTGTGGAGAGCGGCGAGCCCACCAGCTGATAAATTTTATCAATGCAGGGCCAGGGGTCGGCGACGAACTCATCGTGATAAAGATCCAAAAACTGGTTCGGGTACTGTGGCTCTAGCTGAAGTCGATCGGCTTCAAAAGTACGGGTATAGACGCGCAGCATATCCATCCAGTCCCGCCCTATCTGCTCGCGGTCTACATGATCTGACGCGCTTTTACGCAGAATTTCACTGAAGCTACAGCCGGACGCGACAATCGTCATGGGTGCGCGATGCGTCTGCACGATAATGGCATCGGGGTAGTATTTGAGTATTTCTTTCAGGCCCAGCTGATGGAAGGGTGCCTTTAACATCCAGCGGCCGTGATGTTTAAACTGCAGCAACTGCAGCTGAACCTTGTGCCACCAATAGCTGTCGCGTGTGCACAAATTCGCGTACAGCCAGTCCGCATAGCTCGGTATATGAAACACCGCTGAATACTCCACCGACATGAAATTGCGATTCAGCAGCATATAGCACTCGTCGGGCTCCTCCGCCTCCAGCAGGTGGGTTGCCATAAAGCCAGGTAGGAACGTTTCCGTTAACGCCACGCCTTCGCGCTGCATAGCGATACGCGGGTCGGTGTTATAGCTCGCCGTCTCAGGCGGCGGTACAGGATTTTGAGCGCTCCAAAGCCTCAAGGTCAGGTTATCGGTATCCTGATTGAGCATGTGATGCAGCGCCGTTGTGCCGGTTCGCGGTAAGCCAACGATAAAAACGGGTTTGTTGATCTGCTCGTCGAACACCTGCGGGTGCGCCTTCAGGTAGTCAGCAATCTTGAGTCTGCTACACAGGCCGGAGTGAATCGTCATGCGAGCACGTAAGAGGCCGAACTCGTTGAGCTTCGCTTCGCTATTAAGCGCACTGACGAGTCGAGTTAAGGGCTCCAGGTAGTCCTCTCCGCGAAAATCGGCGAGGCCCGTCTCCGCTCGAGCATCCTCAATCAGCGTATCCACTTTCAGCAACGGCATGGTCTCCCTACAACAATGCCGGGCAAGCGTAGTACTCGTTGACGCGCTCAGCAACGATTACACGGTGATATTTGTAGTCAGGGTCGTTCGCGCGCTGCGCTTGTGCGCGCTGGTACAATTTAGGGAACCCGGAGCGCACCTTAGAAAGGGCTTATGCCATGTTTAGGAAACATCCAATACCGCGGCGAGCGCGACTCCTGGCAGCTCAATTCAAGAACACTGCCGTTGTCTCTGCGAAATACTGTGCACCATTGGCGACAGCGGCCAGACGGATAGCCTGCTGACTAGAGGGCTTGAACGCCAGGCTGAGCCGCCACTGCATCGCACTGTTATCCACCTGTGCCATAGGCTCAGGTGATGGCGCTTCACTGTCGGTACCGATCTCAACAAGCACACCCTCAAGTGGGTGCGATGCCGATAGCACCAGGGTCTTATTATCGCTTGTCGCTGAGAGTGTCACCCTGAACTGCTCATTGACCAGATCGCAGGTGCCGCCGGAGCGGCGACAGTTGCTCTTTTCCACAAGCGGGTAGGCCTCGCCCCCTCTCGCAGCGTGGGGCTGCTCTGCACTGAACTTACCTGTGATAAACCAGGCAAGCAGTGCCAGTACGGGTGCGACAAGCAATGCTGTCACAATATGCTTACTGCTCACGCCGGCTATCACTCAAACCAGTTCAGACACAGGCAAAACACATGCCCGCGACTTTGCTTTGGATTGGATAGATGTACCAGCAGTGCGCTCGCTGCGCCAACACAACTAATGATCTCGGGCTGCACTTGCACCCGAGGGAATACGAATACTCGCCACCAGTTCTCGGACACTCTCGGGGGGCGCTTGCGTGAGGCGCGACACAATCGTGGCAACGACAAAGTTGACGATAGCGCCCACCACGCCAAAGGCGTTGGGCTCAATCCCAAAAAACCAATTGGGCGGCATAGTGCCAAGAAAGCTGGTGTCCGGAATAAACATAATGCCCTTGTGCTGAAATACGTAAAACAAGGTGACGCCAATACCGGACACCATGCCCGCAACTGCGCCCTCTTTAGTGATTCTGTCACTGAAGATACCCATCATGAGGGCAGGGAAAATAGAAGAAGCTGCAAGCCCGAAGGCTAACGCCACGGTGCCCGCCGCGAAACCCGGTGGATTCAAGCCCAGGTAGCCTGCGCCCAGCACAGCGAATGCCATCGCCAGACGACTTGCAGCCAGTTCCTGTTTCTCGCTAATACGGGGCGCGATGATACCTTTCAACAGATCGTGGGAAATCGCAGACGAAATGGCCAACAGTAAACCTGCGGCGGTGGACAAGGCGGCCGCCAAACCCCCTGCCGCAACCAGCGCAATCACCCAGTTCGGCAATTGCGCGATCTCCGGGTTCGCTAGCACCATGATATCTCTATCAATCTTGACCATATCATTGGTCGCCGGATCCGCGCTGTACTGCACCAGACCATCTTTGTTTTTGTCTTCAAACTTTAACAGCCCGGTGGTTTCCCAGTGTTTGAACCATTGGGGTCGTTCGGCATACACCAGATACTCGCCCTCACTCGGTTGGATGGTTTGAATCAGGTTGAGTCGGGCCATCGCGCCGACCGCAGGGGCGGTGGTGTACAAAATGGCGATAAACACCAGCGCCCAGCCAGCAGAGGTTCGAGCATCCTTGACTTTGGGTACCGTGAAAAAGCGAATGATGACGTGTGGCAATCCCGCGGTGCCAATCATCAGCGACGCGGTGTAGGCAAACATATTCAATGTACTTAAGCGCACATCCGTTGTGTATTCGTTGAACCCCAGGTCGACGAGGATCTGATCGAGCTTGTCTAACAAATACACTTCAGTGCCATCGAGCGTATCGCCCAGTCCCAGCTGCGGCAGCGGGTTGCCTGTCAGCTGTAGACTGATGAAGATTGCGGGGATGGTATACGCCATAATGAGCACGCAGTACTGCGCTATCTGCGTGTAGGTGATGCCCTTCATTCCACCCAGTACCGCATACATGAATACGATGCACATGCCCACCAGTAGCCCGGTGGCATACTCCACCTCCAAAAAACGGGAAAAGGCAACGCCCACGCCCTTCATCTGACCAATGACATAGGTAACGGAGCAGATGATGAGACAAAGCACGGCGACCAGCCTCGCCAGCTTTGAGTAGTATCGATCGCCTATAAACTCAGGAACGGTGAACTTGCCGTATTTACGCAGGTAGGGCGCCAACAGCAAGGCCAAAATCACATAGCCGCCGGTCCACCCCATGAGAAAAACCGAACCGCCGTAACCCATAAAGGCGATCATGCCCGCCATGGAGATAAATGACGCGGCCGACATCCAATCCGCGGCCGTTGCCATGCCGTTTGATATTGGATGTACGCCTGCACCGGCGATGTAAAAATCACGCGTACTACTCGCCCGCGCCCAAAAGGCGATGAACAGGTAGAGTGCGAAAGTAGCGCCTACGACCAGATAGCTGAGCGTTTTTAATTCCAAGCTGGCGCCCTACTCTTCTTCTACGCCAAACTCAGCATCCAACTTGTCCATCTTCCAGGCGTAGTAGAAGATCAGAATCACGAAGGTGAAAATGGAGCCCTGCTGGGCAAACCAAAATCCCAACTCGTAGCCCCCAATTTGAAACTGATTGAGGAAATCAAACAGCAGTATGCCGCAACCAAAACTGACTGCGAACCAGACGATCAATAACTTAATCATCAGCGACACGTTGCGACGCCAATACGCCTTTGCCTGCTCCTGCGTCAAACGAGCCATGCATCTACTCCTACGGTTTTGTTATTGTTCTCGCCAACCTCTTCAAGGGCGTCGGCGTCACTGTTTATGTTTTAGCTGCTAGCCCGCGTGCTCTCTCGCGCCACGCAGACACGAAGCCCCTGTGCGACTCACAGAGGCGGAGATCGCGTTTGCGGCTAGCTATTCGAGACCTCGGCATAACGCACTAAACAGCGATTAGTCACCACTTGAGCCAGCCGGTAACAGCTGGCACGGATCGTGTCTAAATACCACAATGCTCGCAAGCACAACGCTTATGCTCATGCTTGTGCCTCACGCTCCCATAAAGAGGCGAGAGGCTCATATGCATCGCGGCAACGGGCTTTGAGTATCGCCAACCTTACCCAAACTGGAAGAAGCACACCTTATTGCCGTCAGGGTCGCGAAAGTAAGCACCGTAGAACATATCTTCTATGCGCTGGCCGGGCTCGCCCTCAGAGCTTGCTCCCAAGGCAATCGCTTTATTGTACATTTCATCGACCTTCTCTTTAGAGCCGGGACCGATCGCGACCATGTTGCCATTGCCGGGGGCCGGCGCTTCCTCGTTATAGGGTGTACAAACTGCCAGCATGGGAGAGCCCATGTCCGTGCCGAAAAATACGATGCGGCCGGCATCGAGCACCACCGAAGCGCCCAAGGGTGCCAGCAGGTCACCGTAGAATTGCTTTGCTTTTTCCATATCATTGACGCCAATCGTGACATAACCCAGCATATTTATTCTCCTAAACTCAGCTTAGAAAACGGGTAACTACACTAACCGATAATGACTAGAGCTGACAATATTCAGGACACATTCGCTAATGCCGAGCGCCAGGCATGACTGCAGGCTCAGAGTTCGCCGCTCACTGCTCTACAGAATAAAGCGCTGTACTGTGCGGCCGTGAGCGCTACAGGATTCGTGGCCGCGGTGGGATCCTCAAGGGCCATGAGCCCAACGCGTTCCTGCTGTTGAATGTCTATACCGATATCGGCCAAACTATGCGGAATACCAATGTCCTGCCGCAAGTGAAGCACCCAATCGCAAAAGCCATCAAAGTTTGGCGTTGATAAATTTAAATAACGAGCCAATCGCTCAATTTTATTTTCGATCGCTTGACGATTGGCTATCAAAACGTAGGGCATGAGGATGGCATTGAGCAGGCCGTGATGGGCATCGTACAGCGCACCCAAGGGATGCGCGAGGGCGTGCATCGCTCCCAGGCCTTTCTGAAACGCCGTTGCCCCCATGGAAGACGCCGTGATCATCTGCATGCGCGCATTGATGTCACTGCCCTCGCTGACCGCAACGGGCAGATAATCATGCACAAGCCGGATGCCTTCCGTGGCGATACCGCTGGCCATAGGGTGATACACCGGCGAGCACAGCGCTTCGAGGTTATGCGAGAGTGCATCCATTCCGGTGGCGGCGGTGAGATGCGCTGGCAGACCCACGGTGAGTTCCGGGTCGAGTATGACCTGGGAAGGCAGTAGTTTGGGATGAAAGATAAGATGCTTGATCTGCTCTTGTTCATCGGTGATGACCGCCGCCCGTCCCACTTCGGAGCCCGTGCCCGCCGTCGTCGGAACAGCGATAATGGGTGCGATGGCTTCAGAATCAGCGCGCTGCCAGTTGTCTCCCTCGTCGATGAAGTCCCAGAGCGGGCGTTGTTGCCCTACCATGAGAGCAATCACCTTCGCCGCATCCATAGCCGATCCGCCACCAAATGCGACAATACCGTCGCACTGCATGCGATCGTATACCGTTACGCCAGCGGCCACATTCGCGCCCACGGGGTTGCTCCTGACCTCAGAGAAAACATTCACCGTCAGGCCGCTATTCGTCATTGCAGACTCCGCGTTCGCGATCATCGGTAAGCTGGCGAGCGCTGGGTCTGTGACAAGCATTGGCCGTTGTAGTCCGAGCTTCTTGCAGCAATCTGCTAGCTGCCGGATTGCGCCGGCGCCTGCCAGCACGCTAGTGGGGTAGTTCCAGGAGGTTATCAATTCAGCAGTACTCACAACGCGTCGCAGAGTTCCAGTTAATATCAGATGATTTCAAAATAGCGCTGCAGTTCCCAGTCGCTGATGTGCCGATGATATTCCCTGCCTTCCCACTCGCGTGTTCGCGCATAGTGTTCGACAAACGCTTCGCCGAACAGCTCCTTGGCAACCTCGGACTCGCGCAGCCTGGCTGCGGCAGTCATGATGTTGTCTGCCAGCGCCAACTCGGGCGGATGCGATTGCTCGTAGGCATTGCCCTCAACCATGGGCATCGGTTCTAACTTATGCTCTATTCCGTAGAGTCCTGAGCCCACTGCCGCCGCCAGCGCGATATAGGGATTCGCATCAGCTGCGCCCAGTCGGAACTCCACGCGCTGAGATTTAGCGCTGCCTGGAATCAGGCGCAGCGCCGTTGTGCGATTC
The DNA here is from genome assembly GCA_039025905.1 of Pseudomonadota bacterium. GTDB lineage: Bacteria > Pseudomonadota > Gammaproteobacteria > Pseudomonadales > Halieaceae > JARRPM01. The sequence goes on from JBCCNJ010000088.1 coordinate 7,926, forward strand.
TCATACCCCCAGGTGGCATCAGTGGGGGCCCAAAAGCCGGGCACCATCCTGGAAAAGGCGTTCACCGTTTGCGAATACATGGCCAACAGTTCAGGCATTAAGCGCTGTTGTCCCGCGATAAAGTGGCGTTGCAGCTGACTCATGGTCAAGGGCTGATTCTCGTCGTAAAACACCGACGTAGCCGTGTCGCGATCACGCAAGGACACATGAATATGGCCCGACTGACCGGGATAATCGTTCGACCACTTGGCCATAAAGGTCGCCATAATGTGTCTACGCTGGGCCCATACTTTCACAAAGGTCTTGAATAGCGCTGCTTTGTCGGCAGCATCGGCAGCACCGTCGACCGAAATCGCCGCCTCCAGTACGCCCGGGCCGGTTTCTGTATGCAAGCCTTCCAATGGAAAGTCCATATCCTCGGCCAGCTGCAGCAGTTCGTGATACACCTCGCTGTGCGTGGAATTGCGCAGTACAGAATAACCAAAAAAGCCGGGCGTGAACGGTTGCAGATTGCGGTAGCCCTTTTCGCGGATGGAATCAGGCGACTCGTTAAAGAGGAAGAACTCGTATTCAAATGCGGCGCGCACGTCAAAGCCCATATCGGCCGCACGCTTGAGCACCCGGGCCAGCAAACCGCGGGGACAGATGGCCTCTGCCTCTCCGCCAAACTCACACAAGAACAGTAGCGTGTCGCCTTCCAGAGGTAGCGCGCGGCAACTCTGTGGCAGTACTGTCACGGGGGCATCCGGATAGCCTGTGTGCCAACCTGTGAATTCGACACCGGGGGATTCGTATAGCTGATCGTTGGAATCCCAGCCCAACACCACATCGCAAAAGGCAAAACCCTTATCCAACGCAGAGAAAAACTTCTCTCGGCCCATATATTTGCCGCGCATCACACCGTCTATGTCGAACAAACCGACCTTTACGTGACTGAGGCCACGCTCCTCAACGATTCGCTTAGCGTCAGAAACGGATCGAACAGACCTGGGATCCATGAGGTGCTTCCATCAAGAGTTTCAGTGCCAAAAGTGTAACGCAATTCCCGCTATCCGAGGAAACGTCGGTATTCACACCTGGCGATAGATAGCATTGAAACCCCTCTCAGGATCGCTGCCAAGCCATTAGTATGTATTGCGCGTAGGGCTGGCAAATCCATTACTATGGGCATCACTTTCTCAGATCGACAGTGGAGCTATCAATTGAAGCGACCGATACTCTCAGTGATAGTGGGACTTGTGTTATCGATACTCTGTTTTGGCGCGGCAGCGAAGGCGAAGACTGATGTGGTCACGCTGTACAACGGTGATCGTATTACCGGTGAGATCAAGTCTCTGGACTACGGTATCTTGAAGCTAAGCACCGACGCCATGGGCACGGTCAGCATTGAGTGGCAGGACATCGCAAATGTGGACACGAACTATTACTATGAGATAAGAGTCACAGACGGGTCGCGCCATTTGGGGTCGCTGGAGGCTGCTGACCAGCCGGGTCGGTACAAGGTGGTTGATCTGGATGGGGAGCACTTCTTTGAAGCGCTGCAGGTGATTTCCATGCGTCCTATCGAGAAGTCCTTTCTCGATCGCCTTGATGCCTACTTTTCCGCAGGTTATTCATTCACCCGAGCCAGCTCGGTTGCCCAGTCTTCGCTCAATACCAGTATCAATTATGAAGATGAAAAAAGCTGGAACACGCTGACCGGTAGGGTAAGTCATACCGACGATAGTCAAGAGTCTACCTCTAGCAGTCGCGTGGATCTGAATCGCTCGGTGTGGACCTCCAGGGTGAACGTCTTTCGGTCTTCGTTTGCGAACTATGAGACCAACGACGAACTGGGCTTGGACTATCGCTACGGTGTAGGTGCTGGCCTCGGCCGTGTGTTTTCTGACACTTTCAGACACCGTCTGACCGGCGTCGCAGGTTTACAGGTGATCACCGAAGAAAACAAAGATAGCGGTAGCGACCAAAACATCGAACTGTATCTGTCCTCGCGTTTTCTTGCCTGGCGCCTAAATACGCCTGAACTGGATGTCGATTTTTCTTTGAACGTCTACCCCAGCCTCACGGAAAGCGGCCGGGTTCGAAGTGGTTCCGACTTGCGTTTGCGCTGGGAAATTATTGAGGATCTGTTTTTTGACATTACCGCCTATGGAACCTACGACAACAAAGCGGATAGCAACAGTGGGTTGGACTACGGTGTTACGACAGGTGTCGGATGGGAGTATTAGCAGGCCCCACTCACGGCTTCCAGCGAGCATGCTTTGCACAACGCAGAGATAACCTGGACATTCCAGACCCATCCCAGGATGAGCACACATAGTCGAACAACGATGTATACGTTACCATCTGCCCGCACCCTTCCCGCAGACTAGCTAAATAATAACAGGGCCGATATGGCGGAGGCACAGTCAACGCGAGCAGAACCTGACGCCGCCAATGGAAGTCGGCTCGGTCTGAGCGATAAATCCAAATTCGCTATCAAAACAGCGCTCAGTCTCACGCTCGCCTACTTGATACCCATGAGCCAGGGCTGGCCGCAACCGCAAAGTGCTGCGATCACTGTGATGGTCATTGCCGCCACCGGGTTAGCGGCTGAATCTTTGCAAAAGGGCGTGATGCGCGTTATCGGCACCGTCGCCGGCGCGATCATCGGTTTGACTCTCATCGCTGTTTTTCCCCAGGACAGAATGGCCTATTTGGTGAGTGCATCCATCGTTGTTTCGGTGATTGCCTATCTTTACAACGCCTACCAGGGCGACAGCACGCTGTTCATGCTCACCGCCGTCGTCACGCTCATGGTATTCAACGGTGGCGACGCCGAGGGAGCATTCCAATACGGCATAGACCGCGCCTTTATGACCGCCTTTGGCGTCATCATATACACCGTGGTTGCCAGCACCCTGTGGCCCGTGCGGGCAGCAGACAACACGCGCGTGCTCGCGCGCAAGGCCATCGGCAGCTACGCCAGCGCATTTCAGGTATTGCACAATGACGAAGCGAGAGCAGATAAGGCTGCGGCCAAGGCGATCGCCCGCTTAGTCGATGATGAGACCGCATTCAAACACAATTTCGCGACCGTCAAGCGCTACTCCGATGGCATCACTGCCTATCAACGAGAGTGGGACTGTATCGTGGCATGTCATGAGGAACTGCAGTCATCTCTACTGCCGGCTTTGAGGCAAGATATGCCGGACACCGAAGCACTAGCGCCTTACATTCAAAACTACGACGCTATAGTCGGGCGTATCGAGCTGCTATTTTCGACACTGCAGTCGGAGTCGGCTGCAACATTCAACACACAGGACCTGGCGCCAGTTGAACTGCAGATTAATTCAGAATCGCTGCGAGATGCGCCGCATCTGCTCGTTGCCAGCGTGCTTGCGAGAACTCAACTTCTTAGACGTATGCAAACCCTATTGCTAGAGCTCTACGCAGCCTGGAACAGTATTCTGAATGAAAGCGGCGAGTTCTCCTGCAACCGTCGCCCCAGTCGCAGCCCTAGTTTCATTTGGTGGGATGCAGAAAACGCAAAAACAGCGCTGCGCATGTTCGTGACATTTTGGCTGGCTACTGCCCTGTGGATTTGGGTGAACCCAGCACTTGGCTTTACATTTGTCGCGCTGAGTGCCGTGCTCGTACTAATGGTCTCCTATACGCCTGCCACACCTACGCTTCTGATCATACTGTTCACGCTAGGTTTTGCATTCGCGCTGCCCGCTTATGTATTCCTACTCCCGCAAATGACGCACTGGCTGGAGCTGGCTACCTTCATGTTTGCGTATGCGTTCATCGGTTACTTCGTCTTTCAGGGGCCGGTTTCGCTATTCTATATGCTGGGACTGTTTATTCTCTCCATACAAAACACCATGAGCTACCACGTCGATTTTCTACTCCTGGCAGTGGTCAATCTTTACATGCTTTGCTCCCTGCTCATTATCACCACGCATTTTCCCTTTAGCAGCAAGCCCGAAAAACTCTACCCAATTTTGTGTGAGCGTTTCTTCCGCTACAGCGCACTCGCGCTCGAAACACCACTCACGAGACGAGGTTTCACTGGGAGGGCGAGCGCAACATCGCTGGGCGTGGTGAATACCAAACTGCAAGCCTGGGGCAGCAAAATCGCGAAGCGTCATTTTCCCGACGCTATGACGAGCAATATCAACCGACTTAGCGACGCCTGCGAGTTACTGCACTCCCAGCTAACTGTTTTACAGCACCGTGGCCGCGAGTTTGCAAAGAATCGCCTTATCGCGAGAGCCTACAAGGCCGGTAAACCCACTCTTTTGCCGACCCTATCGCGCAGCCTGGCCAATGGTGGCGCCGAAGCGGCGGCGCGCTTTGACGAAATTGAAAGTGCCATGTCTAGCGTCGATGAACAGCTCGCCACCATGCGAGACGAGAATATTCTTGAGCAGTATGAGCGTGACGAAATCGCTGATTTTTTTGTGTATCTGAATCTGCAACACGCGATACTCGTCAGCCTACAGCGCTGTTTTCAAGCCAAAGAAGACATTGACTGGGACGAATTGCAGAGAGCACGATTTTGACAGGTCGCTGGGCACAACACGTGGGTTTCCACCGCCTCAAAACCATAGGCCTTGCGGCGCTGTTACTGCTGCAGGCCTGCACGATTGTTGGCCCAGATTATCAGGGCGTCACGCCGCCGGCGCTACCGAGCGCTTGGGATCCAGAAGCGGCCGCCACACATACCGAAGAGACCGCCGCGTGGTGGCTGTTGTTTGAAGATGAGGTACTGACCGAGTTGATCCAGCGTGGCGCCAGCCAGAACCTAACACTGGAGGCCGCGGGATTGAGGATTGTGCAGGCTCGGGCCGTTCTGGGTATCAGTGACTCACTGGTTTACCCCCAACAGAGTCAGATCAACAGTGACTTTACCTATATCTACCGCGATGAGGACGATTTCACGTCCGCGTCCGCCACCTATGACGTCGGCTGGGAGGTGGATATTTGGGGTAAATACGCAAGGGGCATTGAATCCGCTGAAGCCAGACTGTATGCCAGCATCGCATCCTACCGCGATGTACTGGTGACCATTTGTGCTGAAATTGCGCGCAACTACATCAACTACAGAACAGCGCAGGAGCGCATCTATTTATCGCAACGCAACATCGCGATTCAGCAGCGCGTGGTAGAGATGACTCAGGTGCAGTTTGATTCAGGCAACGTGTCTGAATTGGACGTGCAGCAGGCCAAAACCCAGCTCTACGCGACGCAAAGCGCTCTACCCGCCCTGAATATTAGCCGCCTGCAGGCGCGCAACGCCATCGCCGTTCTGGTAGGTGCCAGGCCTGAAGATGTAGAACCGCTTCTGCGCTCTGGGGATACCCGAGAACAGATCAGTATCGACGAAAGCATATTGGCTATCTCTCGAGAGGAAGACCTATCCGGCGATTACGCTGCCACTTCGGTTATTCCGGTAGCGCCAGTGCCAGAAAATACGATTAGTTCACAGCTGATACTACGACGCCCAGACCTACAGGTTGCCGAGCTACAGGCGCGAGCCCAAAGTGCTGATATCGGGTTTGCCGAGGCGGACCTTTATCCTCAGTTCTTTCTGTTTGGTTCTGTGGGCGTGAGTCAAACCGTACGCGCGGGTGATAGCTTTGATGTTAGCGACGCCCTGACCGCCGCGATCGGTCCAGGATTAAGCTGGAATATCTTCCAGTTCGATCGCATCGAAAATCAGGTGCGCATAGAGGACGCCCGGTTTCAAGAAAGCCTGGCAAATTACAATCGCACCGTGTTGGAAGCGATCAGCGAGGTGACCATCGCACTTGAGGCCTACCAAAATAACCTGGAGCGAAGTGAGATCGATCTGAAGGGTGTGCAGGCATCGATCCGAGCTTTCAATATATCCGCTAATCAGTACAACAATGGATTGGTCAATTACCAAAGACTATTGAGTACCGTTGAAAACATGACCATACGAGAAGATAGCTACGCCCAAACCCGCGGCAGCATGGCGAACCAGATAGTCGCGCTGTACAAGGCGCTAGGCGGCGGCTGGGAACCCTTTGCTACGCAACCTGTAGTATCCCCCGAGACGGCGGAACAAATGAAATCACGTATAGACTGGGGTGATACGCTAGAGCCGGAATCACTGAGCGGGGCTAACCGCAATGAATAGCTATCCGCATGAACTCGCGCTCGGTGACGTTTATGTATCACCTTTTTTACCGGTGTTTTCACTTGCGCTGATCGCGGCCTGGATAACATCCATACTTTTAAACAAACTGCGGTTGTCTCGCTACATCACCTACCCGTCGCTCACTTTTATTGCGTTCCTGGCACTGTACATGCTGCTGATGGATGCGTTCTGGATTCGAATATAGGGGCCATCCGTTTTGAAATCCGTCAAAAAAATCGTTCTTAGCCTCTTCAATTTGGCAATCATCGGCATCGTCGCCTGGTACTGTTACGACCGATTTGAGATCTATATCAAGAATCCCTGGACGCGTGACGGTCAGGTGCGAGGACAGGTTATTCAGGTGGCCCCTCGGATATCAGGCCCCATCACAAATATCGCTGTGATTGATAATCAATATGTTCAGCGTGGCGATCTTTTATTCGAGATCGATGCGCGCTCGTTTGAGATCGCAGTCTCGCAAGCCAAAGCCAGGCTGCAGCGGGATCGCATCAGTTCAAAGGCGTCTAAGATTGAATACGATCGACTACTGGAGATAGCGAAAAAGGATGCCGGTGCCGTGTCGGCCAAAGATCTCAATCGGCGCGAGGCGAACTATCTGCAGTCCCTAAGTCAGATTGAAGTTGCCGAGGAAGACCTGCGCAACGCCGAGCTCAACCTCAGCTACACCAAAGTGCATGCCGCGGTGGACGGCTATATCTCCAATATCAATTTTCAGATAGGCGACCAAGCGGTGGCCAACAATCCCATTGTTGCCCTGGTGGACAGCAATAGCTTTTGGGTGTTTGGCTACTTTCGAGAAAGTGAAATTGGCAACATCGCCATTGGCGATGAGGCAACGGTGACGTTGATGGCGTACCCGGATCAACCCCTTTCTGGCACCGTAGAATCCATTGGCTGGGGCATTGCACCGTCAGACGGCAACACGGGCTACAACTTACTGCCTAGCATCAAACCCGTGTTCCAGTGGATTCGACTGGCGCAGCGAATTCCCGTGCGCGTGGAACTGGAGCCGCTCCCCGACAACGTAGAGCTGCGCTTTGGTTTTACCGCCTCGGTGATGGTTATGGCTGACTAAAACGGTTGATGACGTGGCTCGGATTTCTCAGCACAATAATTTTGTATTTCTTACCCTGGCATTGATTACGCTGCTGTTGTTGGCTGCAGTGGGCCATTCTTTCGCTATGGGATCCAGCATACATGTCAGTCAAGGGCTGGTACTGCTCACGCTTATTATTGCGTTTTTCACGCTCGATTTTGGCCGTCGCTGGCGACGCTTTGTGTCCATCATGTTTTTGGCGATTGTACTGGTCTCGATTGGCAGTTTCTTCTCTGACTCCGGATGGTTAACGCTGATTTACCGCTCACTGTCGCTGCTATTTTTTTTGGTCACCCTGATTGTATCCAGCCCGGCAGTATTGTTTTCCGGTACGCGCACACGCAATGCCATCATGGGCACGCTGGCACTGTATCTCTTACTGGGTATTGTGTGGGCACATCTCTACGCGCTTACCTTGTTTTTCGTTCCCGGCGCGTTTAAAGGTTTAGAGCCTCAGCCTGGCGTGGATCCGCTGCCGCAGCTCCTTTATTTCAGCTATGTCACGCTCGCGACCCTGGGCTATGGTGATATCAGTCCAGTAGCACCTATCGTTAAAACCCTGTCATATCTGCAAGCAATTACGGGAACCTTTTATCTTGCGATTATTGTCGCCAGCCTGATCGGAGGCCGATTGAGGCACTAGGCTACTGGCTCAAGCACACACAGTCAGGTAAGTGTGCACCCCAGCGCAATCGCGCTCGGGTGAACAGGCCATTGCGTGAATGTACCGGCAAAGCCTCGCAGAGCTGTCCCTGGTGTTGAGCCAGTGCTTAGTCCTTATGCTCACGTCGCTGCTGCACCGCAGTGGCAAGGGCTTTCAACACCGCCTCAGAGTCCTGCCATGCCATGCAGGGGTCGGTAATGCTTTGCCCGTAGGTCAGCGCCTCGCCCTCAACCACATTCTGTCTTCCCTCTACCAGATTGCTTTCCAGCATAACGCCAAAGACACCGCGATTACCCCGGGCCACCTGGGTGGCAATATCGTTTGCGACATCGATCTGGCGAGCGGGAATTTTACGGCTATTGGCGTGGCTGGCATCGATCATAATACGCACAGGCAGGCCAGCCTTCGTCAGCATCGTACTGGTGTCGTCTACGGAAAACATATCGTAGTTGGGCTGTCTGCCACCGCGCAGAATCACATGGCAGTCTTCATTTCCGGCAGTCTGAAAAATCGCGGAGTGCCCCTGCTTGGTGACAGACAAGAAGTGATGGGGCTGAGAGGCCGACTTAATGGCATCGACAGCCACCTGTACGTCGCCGTCGGTCGCATTTTTGAAGCCTACCGGGCAAGACAGCCCAGACGCCAATTCTCTGTGGGTTTGACTTTCCGTCGTGCGCGCGCCAATTGCCCCCCAAGACACCAGGTCTGCGTAGTATTGCGGGCTAATCAGGTCAAGGTACTCCGTACCAGTGGGTAGCCCCATCTCCGACAGGTCCAACAACAGTTGCCTAGCCAAATGCAGCCCTTTGGTGATCTGGAAGGTATTATTGAGGTCAGGGTCATTGATCAAGCCTTTCCAGCCCACCGTGGTACGTGGCTTTTCAAAGTAAACACGCATGATCACCAACAGATCATCACGCAGCTCATCAGCTGCGACTTTCAGGCGCTGAGCATAGTCCAGTGCCGCGGCCGTATCGTGAATTGAGCAAGGGCCAACAACCACAACCAGCCGATCATCCTCGCCCTGCAAAATGCGATGTACTCCCTCTCGCGCACGTGCCACCGTCTCCGCTGCGATCGCTGTCAGACTGATGTCATCAATCAGTTTTTCGGGAGAGATCAACTCGTTGGTCCTGCGAATTCGCAGATCGTCTGTGGTACCTGTTGTCATAACACTACCCGGGTCGCAATGACCTCAGAAAAAGCGCGACAATATACCACTGATGGGTCGTTTTTGGCAGCTCAAAGGAATGCGATTTATGCGGCCTCAGAGGAGAACCAGGTCAGTCCGATGACCTTATGCAGCGCTTCCAGGTCGACCTGAACGGTGTGCACAAACTCACTCAGCGCAGGTCCTTCCAGGGACGCGTATTCCATTGCTTTCACACGGCGACGAACGCGTTTAATTTCACGCAGAGCGCTTTGGTGTTCGGATAACGGCGCCATACCATTTTGCAGCTCTCCGAGACAATGCAGCACGGCCCGGGGGAATACCTCACTCTGGAATAAAAATGACAGCACATCCTGAGGGCTGACCTTGCGCTGTACCGTAAGCCTGTACATCTGATACGCGCTCAGTGACTGTAGCACGCTAATCCAGAGCACATTTTGATAGGGAAGTGCCTCCTCTTCGGAGCCCGTCAAACCAGCAGAGGCGGCGTCTATGATTCTCGTGCTCATATCCGCCCGTTCCAGATTGCGGCCGATGCGGATGAATTGGTAGGCCGCATCGTGATTCATGGTGCCCGCCAACATGCCCGTGATCTGCTGACAAGACTGCACGATATTATTCAGTACCGCATGCCGAGACCCTCGTGGCAGACCTTTCTGACTGCGCCTGGACACGCGCAGGTAGAGACTATTCACTTGCTCCCAAGCCTCACTCGGCATGATTTCACGCGCTGTACGCATATTCTCACGCGCACTGGATAAGGAGCTGATGATAGAGGAAGGATTATCCCGTTCGCCGAACACATAGCGGATAACGTTCTTCTCGTTAACAGCGCCGTGGTGACTCGCGAAACCGTCCTCCACGCCCATGACCTGCAATAGTAAATCCCACTGTGGCTGTACATGCTTGGGCAGATCTAATACAAGCTGATGTCGCACGAGCATCAGGCGCGCGGTATTTTCGGCTCGCTCAATAAAGCGCCCCAGCCAATAGACGCGTTCAGCAGTACTGGCCAGCATCAGGGCGCCTCCGTATCGACGATCCACGTATCCTTGCTACCACCGCCCTGGGACGAATTGACGACCAGAGAGCCCTTTCGCAGTGCGACTCGGGTGAGTCCGCCCGCCGTGACATAGTGGTCCTTGCCCTGTAGGATAAAAGGCCTCAGATCGAGATGTCGCGGCTCGATGCGGTTTTTGCAAAGCGTGGGTACGGTGGACAACTTCAAGGCGGGCTGCGCCATGTAATTGCGCGGATTCTTTTTGATGAGATCCGCAAACTGCGCCCGTTCCTTTTTTGTGGAGGCGGGGCCAATCAACATACCGTAGCCACCCGACTCATTAGCAGGCTTGACCACCATCGTCGCCAGATTCGCTAGCACGTGTTTGCGATGCTCAGGAATGAAGCAGAGATAGGATGGCACGTTAGGAAGAATGGGGTCCTCATCGAGGTAGTATTTAATGATGGCCGGCACATAGGTGTAGACGACTTTGTCATCTGCTACGCCCGCGCCGGGCGCGTTGGCCAGGCCCACTTTGCCCTTGCGCCAGGAACGAAACAGACCCGGTGTGCCAAGAGTCGAGTCCGAACGGAATGTCTGCGGATCAAGAAAGTCATCATTAATACGCCGGTAGATGACATCCACCTGCTTCAGTCCCTTTATGGTCTACATGAAGACCATAAA
>JBCCNJ010000089.1:0-18465 GCA_039025905.1 Pseudomonadota bacterium
GCCATGTCGGCAGAACTGGCCGTGATGGGGATTAGCTTTGAGCAGGTTAACGACGATTTAATGGTGCATGAAGTTGGGCACTACCTTACCGACCTGCAGGAGCGCTTTATGCCCCTGGGTCTGCACGTGTACGGCAGAGACTGGGACGAAGAGGCCGTGACCATGATGCTCACCTCCATGGCGCCGGGCGACGAAGAGGAGGAGCAAGCCTGGCGCATAAAACTACAGCAGTCGCCGCAGGCGGAAGTTGATGCGCTACTGCGGGGCCTGGAGGGCGGCTATATTGAACCCGGGCAAGGCAACGATCCTATTCGTAGCCCCACCAGCCTGCCCACCGGGCGCAATTTTTTCGCCCTGGACAGCAGCCTGATCCCCAGCCGCGTGGCCTGGGAGTTGGGCAAAGAGATGGCAGCCGACGCACGCGGTGCGAGCCTGCAAGCCGGCACGCAGAGCAGCGGCAAGCGCGAGGCCATGGTGCTGTGGGCGTCCGACGTGGTGCGCGATGAGGGCGTGATGATCGCCTTCGGATTAGACATGCTGGGAATTGAACCCGAGTGGAATAGCCGTGGTCTGGTGAAAGGCCTCAAGCGTCAAGATTTGGATGCGGATCCACAGCGGGTGCGGCGCGACGTGGTCTTTACCACCTCGGGCTTGTTCCGTGACCTCTACGCACAGCAAATGATGATGCTAAACCGCGCCACCCTGCTTGCATTGGATGCCAGCGCAGACACAATCATCAAAGACTACCCCGCATTAACAATGGCACTGCAAGACGCATTGAGCATACTTGGCGATGATGCCGTGGGCGGTGAGGAATCGCTGGAGAAAAACCAGGTAGCCGCCCACTGGGTGGAACAGGCTCGTGAGCTACTGGCCGCAGGCATGCCTGCAAGCGAGGCCGGATTGGTGGCAAGCTATCGCGTGTTCGGTGATCCTCCGGGAAGCTACGGTGCCGGCATCAATCGCCTCGCGGAACGCTCCGGAGCCTGGGAACACCGCTCAGAGTTGGCCGAGGTGTACATGCGCCGCATCGGCCACAGCTACGGCCTGAAAGGATTTGGCGTGCCCGCCCAGCAGGCATTTAAGCGCGTGCTACGCGATGTTGAAAACACCTATTTTGGTCGCTCCAGTAATCTCTATGGCTTAATCGATAACAACGATGCCTTCGACTATTTTGGCGGCCTGAGCTTGTCAGTCGAGACGCTGACCGGCACCGCACCAAACAACTTTGTGCTCGATCACTCTGACCCCGCCCGGGTCAAAGCCAGACCCTTGGGCACTGCGCTGCGTCAGGAATTGCGCGGACGCTTTCTCAACCCCGAGTGGCTGCAGGCGCTGATGGAGCATGGCTACGCCGGCGCCAGGACCATGGGCAGTGAGTTTCTGGAGTACTTGTGGGGATGGCAAATCACCAACCCTACCCTGGTAGGCGACTGGGCCTGGGAAGAAGTGAAAGCGGTGTATGTGGACGACCGCTATGAACTAAACCTCGATGAGTTTTTAGCGCAGGGCCATAACGCACACGTGAAAAGTAATATGCTGGCGATTATGTTGGTGGCCATCCACAAAGATTTTTGGGATGCAGATCAGGAAACGACTGAGCAACTGGCGCAGGCGTTCGCAGAATTGGTGGCAGCAAACGGTTTGCCCGGCAGTGGTCACACCGATCCAGATCAGCCTATGCTGCCGTGGTTAGAACAGTTTGTAGACGCACAGCAGTGGCAGGCACTTGCGCAGGCGATCGACTCTGCACGGCCAGAGCTTGACGCCATAGCAGAGCAGCATCGCATTGCAGAGGTGAGCCTGGAAGAGGAATCCGAGCCGGCCGCGGCGCAGCAAGACAACCGACAACAAGTCGATAACAGCGATACACCGGCGACCTCTTACTATTGGGCCTGGCTAACGCTGCTCGTGGTGTTCGCCATCATAGCAGCGAGCTTTTACCGCAGTGGTAGGCTGGCAAAACGCATCAACAGCTAAAGGAGTTAGGCCATGTGGCACGGATACATGCTGGGCGCATTACATCAGTTCGTGGAGTGGCTGCTGTATCCTGTGATTGGGCTGCTGGCCCTGGCGTTAGTAGTCACGCTTTGGGAGTTGGGTAGCGCCTTGGCCGAGAAGCGATATCTGTTGGATGCCTTTACCCAATCGGAGTTGGCCACCTTTGAGCAATACGCGCATGTGCACCTGGAGCGGTCTGACCTACTTGCACGCAGTGGCCCCATTCTTGGCTTGATGGGCACTTTGATTCCCTTGGGACCAGGGCTGACTGCGCTTGGTGCTGGCAATATCGACATTCTTGCCACGGCCCTAACCGTCGCGTTCGACACAACAGTAGTCGGCTTGTTAATTGGATTGCTTGCCTACGGACTAAGCCGTATTCGGCGCCGCTGGTATGAAGTGACATGGAAAACAATCGCTGACAAGCAGGAGCCACAGGCTGCATGAAACGACACGCCTATAGCGATAAACCGTCCTGGCAGTCGGGGCCGTTCTCGGATGGGGACGCCGACCCCATGCTGGGCTTTGCCAATATTATGGATGTGATGCTGGTATTTGCCCTGGGCCTGATGCTGGCGTTAATTTCACAGAGTCAGGAGTTGCGCGCGCACTTTAAGCTCGACCGCAACACCGTGATAGAAACCGGGCGGGAACTGGTGGAAACGCCTGAATCGATCCAGAAAATGATCGACAGTGGTGGCGAGGGAATGGAGTCCTTAGGGCAGGTATACCGTGACCCAAAAACCGGCAAACTGATCTTGATCGGTGAGCAGTAGTGCGCACAAGCCTAACTGTCGCCCTCCTCCCCGGCCTGCTGATTAGCTTGCTGATAAGCCCTCAACTCAAGGCTAGCGAGCTTGCAAATGCACCACCCGCTTCCTCACCGCTATTTATCAGTGAGCGAGACGAGCGTTATTTTGTTGTCTCTCTCCTGGAGCCACACTATGTGTTATCGACGTCAGCGCTAACCGGGGGCCTAACAACGGTAGTGCGGTACATCGTTAATCATCAAAGCATGAAGCCCGATGATGACGCCGAAATGGCGCGCATCGTTTCCCTGGGAAAGCGAGGTTACCAGCGGGAAGTCGCAAGCGATCTGAAACTGCCGCCAGAGGCAATGAGCCTGATGGGTACCGCAGTGAGCATGAATCACCTCGCTCATGCGCAAGCGTGCTTTATGGGCCTTTGTGTCGATGTCTTTGTCACCGCTGGCGCGAATAGCAATGCCCTGCGAGCGGGTGATCCAGCGCGTTGGTACGAAACAGCCTCGGGTAACCAACGCGTTGATACGACAACGGGGCGCACTGCGCCAGCAGACGTTTCCGGCACTATCAATACGATCGTGCTCATCAATCGTCCCGTGCTCCCTGCTGCTCTAGTGAAAATTAGTATGATAGCGATCGAGGCGAAAGCGGCGGCCATGTCTGAACTGGCCATACCCAGCACGGTCAGTCCTCACCTGGCGACAGGGACAGGTACCGATCAGATTGCCATCGCGTCGCCCCTATCGGATGCACAGTATCCGGCTTTGAGCAGCGCATCGGGGCACCTGAAGCTTGGCGAGCTTGTCGGCGCTGCAGTCAAACGTGCCACGCGAGAAGCCTTGCTCAGTGAAAGTTATGGCGCACCGACCAGCACCGCCACCGTTGCACATGCGCTGGGTCGTTTTGGATGGACGCAGGACGCGCTGCTAAACGCCATGCAGCAAGTCGCGACCGACGATGACGTTATAGATGTACACAACGAAGCCACCCGCATTACCCGTGAGCCACGTGTAGTGGCTGCAGCCTTTGCCTTTGCTGCACTGCTCGATCGATCGCAGTATGGCGTACTCCCAGATAATGCAGATAGCGAGCTACTAAAAGATCAGGCGGCTACGACCGCAGCGGCCGTGTCAGGCAAACCAGAGCTATGGTCGCAGTACTGGCAGCAGCTTAACCCACCGGCAGAGCCGGTGGCGCTGTTTACAGAAGCGCTGGTGCTGGGATGGCAATCGCAGCTGCCGGACTGATGAAGACGTTCTATACCTTCTATAACTTCTGTACCTGCTATACCTTCAATACATTCTGCCTTCTTGTATTGTCACTGCAGGCGAGTGTGTATTGCACCGCGTCGGAGGTGGTCGACGAAAGGCAGGAACCAGCCACATTCATCAACGTAGCGTTGTTACATATCGCACCCGTGTTGGGCGATCTAAGTGCGAACACGGCGCTCGTTGCCCGAGCCATGACGGACGCCAAGCGCTACGGTGCCGACTGGGTCATGACGCCGGAACTCGCGTTAACGGGTTACAAGTTCGCGGGTGCCATAGGCACAGATTGGTTTGTTGACGGCCCTGATGAATACGTCCGGGTGCTGCAGAACAAGGCGGACGAACTGAACATGGTGTTATTTCTCAGTCACCTGGAACAGGATCAAACAACTGGCTCGGCCTACAATACCTTATTCGTCATAGACCGCGACGGTGAGATTATTGCCCGTCACCGCAAGATCAATACCATTCCTGTGGCGGAAGACTGGTCGGCGCAAGGCGAACACGTGAACGTCGCGCAGGTCGATGACATCCGGCTGGGTTTGCTCATTTGTGCAGACGCCTGGC
This sequence comes from Pseudomonadota bacterium, assembly GCA_039025905.1. Classification (GTDB taxonomy): domain Bacteria; phylum Pseudomonadota; class Gammaproteobacteria; order Pseudomonadales; family Halieaceae; genus JARRPM01. The sequence continues at coordinate 4,601 of JBCCNJ010000089.1, forward strand.
CGCCCGATCATACGGCGGCACTGTCAGACCAAGGCGTCGATGTCATCCTCTCGAGCGCCACCTGGCCGCCCGGGCGGTATGGGCCTGGCGATGTGTGGGAGCGACGTTCGCTGGAATCCGACACGCCCTTTATCGTAAATAACCGCACTGGAATCGAAGGCGATTTCGACATGCGCAAGAGCCAAAGCGTTATCGCTGTTGCCGGCCGCAGGCTGCTGGAGTTTCAGTCAAACGATAACGCCCTTGTCGTGATTTCGTTTGATTTGAATGACGCAAGCGTGAGCTCGCAGAAGGTCTATATGCTAGAGGCGGAACAGTGAAGTCTCCCATTACGACAACAGTGCTCTTTTAACTGCATTTCATTTTGCGCTTGGATCGGGCGTACTTGGTTCTTCTATTCTTAAGCAGTGTTTGAAAAAAAGGAAGCCAGCAAAGCGCGACGTTTCGCTTTATATGCCTAACACTAAGAGCAAAACGCTTTAGTCTGATTGAATACACATAAACCGCTTGAAATCAAAAGAGTTCAATGCAAGCATTCCGGTAGGTGAATTGTTATTTGCGGAGATCTGAAATGAATGTACGGTTAGCTGCGTTGTTCGTATCTATTGTAGCGACGTTATTGAGCTTTTCGGCGCCAACGCTTGCGCAGAATAAGACGGTCAACTGCCAATTTATGACTGACTGCAGCGGACACATTGACGGCGTGGAAGGACGGTACGTTCTAAAAGGCATGTGTACGACCGATGGCCCATCACAGATCGCCCCAATTCTTACTTGCTCCACTCCATCACCCCAAATCACCTGTAATAGTAACTATGCATCTGGGCCCGGTTTTAGTGAATGTGAGTGCGACTCTAAGGGTCAAGGTGGCAAGTACAAGCTTAAGTACGACGTGAACTGTAAGAATGTAGACTAAACAAGAGGATAGGCTCTCGATTCTCGCCACGAAACTGGAAGCGGGAACGGGTTTTGCACCCTCGACCTTCAGGCTATGGGCCTGACGATCTGACCGTCGACTGTTTCTCTACTTCTGATCGCATTCTGTTCTTAAGATGGTGCCGACTGGGTCATCACACTAGAACTCGCGTTCCACCCGACCATACTGCGGCACTGTCAAACCAAGGTGTCGATGTCATCCTCTCGAGTGCCACCTGGCCGCCCGGGCGGTATGCCTGGCGATGTGTGGGAGCGCCGTTCGCTGGAATCCAACACGCCGTTTATCGTTAACAACCGTACAGGAATCGAAGGCGATTTCGATCTGCGGCAGGGCCAAAGTGTTATCGCCGTTGCCGGCCGCAGGCTAATCCCAACTGCTATGCTATTAGCATAGTGTGGCGGAGAAACTCACATGACATTACTGGTACTTGGTATACTGCTTTTTGCACTTATTCACCTCAGCAAGTCGCTGGCTCCCGATTTTCGCATAAGCCTCCAGCAACGACTGGGAGAGAACCCTTACAAGGGCGTGTTCTCGCTATTTATTATCACGTCCATCGTGTTGATAGTGCTCGGCTGGCGCAGCACTGTGCCGCAATACATCTACGTCCCATCGCCTGCTTTGCGGATGCCTGCTCTGCTGCTGTTGGTGATTGCTTTTTGGCTGTTGGTTATCAGTTCCAGGCCCTCACGAATAAAGCGCGTATTGCGTCACCCCCAGTTAACAGGAGTCGCCTTGTGGGGTATCGCCCACCTTTTACTGAATGGGGATAGCCGGGGATTAGTGCTGTTCGGTGGCTTGACCCTTTGGGCTATTGTCGAGGTATTCACCATCAATCATCGCGATGGGCCGTGGATCAAACCAGCGCCTCCCAGTCTGAGCGTCGACGCGATCAACCTCGTCATCACCGCAGTGGTGTTAGCCGTCGTGATAGTTGCGCACCCCTGGCTGGCGGGTGTCGCGGTGACAGGTCATCTACCGCTATGACACTCGCAAGCAACGATTAGGACGGTCGGGCGGCTAATACGAGATCCGCAAGTATGAGATCCGCAAGCTAATGGGCTGGACGGATGATCGCGGAACTCCAAAAAACTGATCAAAACCTATATCGTCACAGTCGAGGAGAGTTCCCCGAGAGTATGCCTTTTCGGAAGTAGAAGATGCGCGTTTAGATATCAATGTAAATGGCGTTTATAGCACGAAAAAACTCTATGCTTTCAATCTCCCGATAGGCGGACTCATCGTTGCTCGTAGCGTAATCTGAATAAGCGGATAGCTTTACCACGACCAGGTTGTGCGCTGGATTGACATAGATAAACTGGTTGTAGACCCCAATGGCTAGATACTCCCCTTCTTGGGTCTCCGGAATCCACCACTGATAACCGTAACCTAAAGGAAATTCGGTATTCACTCCCGGCTGTATATGAGGCGCATCAGGCGTTGTCGCTTGATCAACCCAACTATCTGATACTATTTGAACCCCATTCCACTGACCCTTTCGCAGCATAAGCTCGCCTAGCTTTGCATAGTCACGAGCTGTGGCATTCAGTCCTCCAAACGCCATTTCCATTCCAGAGTCATCAATGATCCAATAAGCATTCGATTCCATACCCAAGGGGTCCCAGAGCTTGTCCTGCATGTATTGATATATCGGTTGACCAGTAGCTGCTGTTAACAACATACCAAGCACTTGTGTATCTGCTGAGTTGTATCGATTAACAGTACCTGGCTCAAATTCACGATCCATATCCTTGATGAAGTCTTCCAAGGGGTTACCGAATGCAAGTGACTGCCCCATTCTATTTACGTCAGAATTGGGATCGGTGTAATCTTCGTTCCACGCTGCACCGGATGACATTTGCAGCACGTCCTTTATCTTCACGCCCTCGTAAGCTGATCCGTTTAAAGACGGGAGATAAAACGTCACGGGCTTGTTGATATCGATAAGGCCATCATCCACTGCGATTCCTATCGCCGTGGATATGAAACTCTTGGCCACAGACATAGAAAGCCAGTTGACCTGTTGCCCGCCTGAGAGCCAATACTCTTCGAATACCATCTCGCCATTCTTTACGATAATCAACGCACTGGTATCGGTTTCCGCTAGGAAGGTCTCGGTCGATACCCGCTGGCCATCGTATTCGAAGTCTTTTGGAAGTTTTCCCTTCGACAAATCCAATGGTAATGCCGTCGCCACGGGCGCCGCCGTCATCTTGCTTACCGGCATGAACTCCTTCACGCGCGCAAAGCTCTCATACTGCTCCGCGCCACTAAACAACGTTCCCGTAAACTTCAAACGTTCCAATGTTCCACCTCCCAATAAGTAACCTCCGATAACTACCACAGTGCCCAAGGCAACGAGTATCGTTACTTTCTTCTTAATAGCCAAAGTCTGTTCCTATGTGTTGTTCGTAGGTCTTAAAGCACCACCAGCGAAACATGGCGCCCCTCTACCCTTGCGGAGAGCAGCGCGCATGGTCGCCACCCAGTTTAATCTCAGCGTCATTGATGTTTTAAGCCCACAAGCATTCGTCTTCTCGCGCAGCAGTCACTACCATTGATAGCTCGCTTCGACGGCCCAACTTCTAGGCTGACCGGCGACGCTGTTGTAACTTGCCAGGTCGTCTCCAGATGCAATTGACCAATACTCTTCCTCGGTGATATTCCTGCCGATCAGCGCTAACTCCCAACCGGCGCCGATGTCGGCTAGTGAGAGCCGGGCGTTGAGCAGTCCATATTCATACTGGCTGAATGCAGCAAGATCCACCTCGCTAAGCGTGGACTTTCTGTCAGTGAGATCGTCGCGCCAGCTGTAGTTAATCTGTACAGCCGCTAACAGGTTGGCAATATCCCATTCGTAGCGCGCCTGAGCTGCAACACTCCATTCAGGTGCGAAGTCTCTTTTGCGTCCTTCGATCGGCACCTCCTCACCGGTCTGTGCCGTTGCAATCGTGTCCGAATCTGAAATCTTGGCATCCAGCCACGCAGCCGATGCGCTCAGGCTAAGTCCTTCAATGGGAGCCGGCAACCAGAGAATGTCCAGCTCCGCACCTTTGTGTTCCGCATCGCCCAGATTACCCAGCTGCGTCACAACGGTACCGGTTGTTTCATTAACGAATTGTGTGAAACCTTGAACATCCTCGTAGTCATAGAAATAAGCCGCGCCATTCAACTGCATCGAGCCAGACAACCAGGCAGATTTGAACCCGATTTCATAAGAGGTCACTTTTTCTTCCGAATAGGGTCTGAGCTCATCAGGCGTGGTGGCGAAACCGCCAAAGAAGCCCCCCGTTTTAAAGCCACGCGTAACACGGCCGTATATCATGGCATCTTCGGTTGGCAGGTAGTTGATGCCGATGTGGCCCGACCATGGGTTGTCCAAATCCAAGTCTTGTCTCACGTCCTCGAAGAAAAAAATATCATTGGTTATATCCTGTATTGAAGCATTCCTAAGTTCCATGGACTGATCGGTGTAACGCAGGGATCCGTTTAGCACCCATTGGGAGGTTAGTGCATATTCTGCCTCGGCAAATAGGGCCCAGGTTTCAGCTGTCTGCTCGAACTTCCTACGAATGACTGAGGGTAGGATCAGCACGTTATCAGTTAAATCACCAGTTCGATCTTCATCGTCCTCGTCTTTTGCATAGCTAATACCGCCCAACCATGTGAATGGCCCCGTGGAACTCGACGTCAATCGAAACTCCTGTGACCATGAGGTCAGCTCAGCTCTACCATCCTCCTCGAACAAGGTCAGGGGCGTAGCATCAAAATCGTAAATCTGTTTATTATCGAAATCGATGTAGCCACTAATGGACGTGAATACCGCGAAATCCAGGTCCCAATCCACCTGCAATTCCGCAACAAACCAACGGTTGTCTAGTTGATTGATCGGTTTCGATATGACTTTTGTTCCATCCTCCTCTTGTCCTCCAGGCAACAAGCCAGGATCGCCCGGCGTCAAAGCAAACAGATTGGTGATGTTTGACCAGGTCAGGCACTCCTGATTGTTGTAACTGCCCGCATAAGCGCTAGGACAAAAGTCGCCTGCCAGCCCCTCGTAGGCACCCCTGGCAAACCCCAAAGTGGTCTCAGACTTATCCTCCCCACCATCGACCTTCAACCATAGGTCTACGTTATCGGTTGGTTGAAATAAAAGCTGTGCTCTTACGGCGCTGAAATCGCGATCCCCATGCTCGTCATTTCCTGGAGTTGCAAGGCTATCCTGCCAACCCCCATTTCGATCCGTCATCGCTGCGATTCGAAAAGCAGAGTTCTCCGTCAATTCACCACCGAGAGCGCCCTCAAATGTGGTTCTATCCCAACGACCATATGAACCTGTAATGTAACCATTAAAGTCTTCCCCCACCTCGGCGCGGCGAGACAGTACCCGGACCGCACCACCAGAGGTATTTCGCCCATAAAGTCCCCCCTGCGGGCCCTTGAGAACCTCCACTTGGGCAACGTCGAATAAGCCAATGCCGCCCATGACATTGGATGCTAGGTACAATTCATCGTAGTAGATCGCGGCAGTAGGTGCATTGTTAGCGTTGAAGTCCGCCAGGCCAACTCCGCGAATCACCCAGGTCGGCTGTCCAGCTCCGCGGTTATCAAACAGTTCCGCACCGGTAACGAAAGCAGCGAGTTCGTCAAGCCTACTGGTACCCAGCTGTTTGAGCTGCTCCTCATTAAAAGCGGCGATAGCGATGGGGACATCCTGAGCGCTTTGATCACGCTTTTGTGCACTTACTATGACTTCCTCTAATACACGATCCTCTGCTGCTTGGATGTGTGGCATGGACACTGTTGTGGCGAGTAGTCCAAAACAAAAATAATAACCGGGCTTAGGCACTCTCATAGGTTCGCTCTCTCAATCGTCAGAATGTTATTTCCCACCGAGTTCACGGCAGTTCGTACAAGCTCAAAGCGTATTCATGGGCAGAATCCGCGTGTTTCATACCAGCTAATCCAATTCATCAGCAGTGACTCGTTATCTTCTTCATCGCGTCGCCCATTGAGCCGTGGGCAATAGCGCTGATCACACCGGCTTCTACTGTCAATACAAAGCGCATCACAAGGCCGTTCCAAACGATTTACAACGCCGCCAGCAGCGTAAGACCCATTCCCGAAACCACCGCTGCAATAAGCGCATAGGGTATCTGTGTTAAAGCGTGTTCCATCACACCGCACCCACTACCCTGAGCGGCTAATACCGTCGCGTCTGAATAAAAACAGGCGTGGCTGCCGAATGCACTGGCCGACATCAAAGCGCCAATCGCCAGCGGTGCGCTGACGCCCACACTCTCTGCTAATGGCAGCACAACAGGAATAGCGATAGCGAAAACTCCCCAGCTAGAACCCGTCGCAAATGAAATCAATGCCATGGTCGCAAATACCACTAACGGCAGGAGAGTGGGTGTCATGTACGGAGTCACGTTCTCGATGACATAGGGTGCGAGGCCTAGCTGGTCGTTCACTTCTTTAAACATGAACGCCATGACGACAATTGTTAACGCCGGAAGCATTATTCTGATGCCGTCTATGACGATATCGAACATATCGGTCCAGCGCTGCAAACCCTGAACGCCATACAGCACGACAGTTAGTCCGACCGCCATAATCACACCAAGCTGTACATCCAGGTCGTACCAGATGCTAAAACCCAGAAGGGCAATAATGGGAAGCAAGAAGTGGTAAACCTTTACTCTTGTGTCGTCTGCCGAGCCTTCTGCATCAGCCTCCTGAGTCTCGATCGTATCTAGCTGGCGCGCTCTCTGTTCGGCGACTTTCATCATGCCGAGATCGGGTATGCGCCCCATGGCAACCAGTGGCACAAGCAAAGCCGCAATCCATGGATACAACATATAAGGAATGGAGCTCACATATAGCGCCATACCTTTACCGGACTCGGCGGCGCCAGATGTCTCGAGCACGCCGGCGAAAAATACAGCCCATGTCGATACGGGGATCAGTAGGCAAATGGGCGCTGCGGTAGAGTCTACGACATAAGCCAGTTTCTCGCGGGAAACCTTGAACTTATCTGTGATCTTACGCATTGCGGCGCCTACGGCCAGTGCATTGAGATAGTCATCGATAAAGATGACCAGGCCGAGAAGCCAGGTATACAGCAACGCAGACTTGCCACTTTGGGCTCGACTCGCCAATGCCCTACTAAAGGCGTTGGCTGCTCCCGCTCGCATCAGCAAGGCAATGAGGCTCCCCATCAGGCCGCAAACGATAATGACCCAGGCGATCGTCTCATCCATCATGACTTCAAGCAGCATTCCAGAGAAGTTGCTCACCGCAGCAGTTGGCTCTATCAGCAGCAAACCGACGAATACTCCCGCCAGTAAAGACTCTATTGGCCTTCGGGAGAGCATCGCCACCGCAACGGCGACCGCGGCGGGTATCAAACAAATCCAACTGGGCTCTATCGTCATAACACTTGCCTAAATACTGTTAGCGCGATGGCATCGCCCGCGCTTGGTTTTACTGGGTCTGTTCATTGACTGCCCGCCAGGCGGCATCAAATGCTGCATCCATATAGGCGCGAGCTTCCGAATCCGAATTGGCTATGGAAATGCGACCAAACTGTGCTCTTCCGATTTCATTTGGCGCCTGCCCCTCCGGCCAATCGGGATCGTGTAAGGCCAGATATTCGTAGGCGTAACCATGGGGTAAGCGGTTGACCGTAATGGCGATAATATCGGTTTCATGGTCAAACCCATGGAGGCCAAGAATGCTTTGCAATTGCCGACGAATATCGGCCTCGTAGTCTGCAAATGCGGTACTGTAGATTTGATGGCGCCCGGCCCGTGTCATATCGCGCGCTGTGGCACTACTTTTTCCTGGCGGGGTCGGCGCTGACATCATGAACACAGCCATGGGATCGCTTGGACTTCGAGGCGGCTGGTAACCTGCTGTACTCACCGGGGGTGCGACACTCACCCACAGAAAGGTATCCATGGGGCACTCGATCAAACTGGCATTTAATTTCGAAAACGCCTGGCCGTCCCTAAGCAAGACATTGGCATACACAAAGGGCACCTTGACCCCGTAGCCAAGCGCCTCCTTTTGTGCTTCGGGCAACTGCGGACACAGAAAGGGAATGAGACCGTTGTAGCACGCCAGCACGCAGTGTTCAGCGGTGGCGCGCATCGCAGCTCCATGCTGTACGTAGTCTATCTCTACCTGGTTGCCCGTGGATTCACGCACGCCGACCACGGTGCTACTAAGTCTTAAGCGTGTATTCTGATCGTTCTTGTCGAGCGCGCCGTAGTCGAATTCTGCAATCGCCACATCGTCTACGCCATTCATGTTTGGCGCCACATCGGGAATCAAACTGTGCACCAACAGTCTCGCAACCGATGCATTACCGTCCGGGAATATGCGAATGTCGACGGCGTCATCAACCATAGAAGCCAGCACGGAACCGGCTAGATTTCCCAAGCGGCCCATCGCCCGTAATCCCGGCGCGCCATAGCTAAAAGCTTCGAGCACGGTAAAATGCCAACCACTTATTCCACTGAACATACGCAATCGGGTGTTCAGAATGTCGATACTCAGCTGCGATAATTTGACACGGTCTAGGAGAAATTGGTTGTAGCTTGCCGACTTGATGTAGTCATACATCTCAAACAACGACATATCTTCCAGGTAGTCATCGCGTCCACCTAAAAATGAGATCAGCCGATCTTGCTCCGCGTCTGAAATGGGCAGCTGGCGAACGGCTGAGTCGTAGCCTTCTTGACCCAGGTAATAGCCCAGCCACGGGCCAACCACTGTTTTGTGACCGGTTGCCGTGGGCAAAGCGAGCCCCATGTCTGCGCCTAAGTTGCCTCCCAGAACGAAATTGTCTGGTGTGTTTTCTGCCATCCGCTCGAGATAATCTAATGTAAGGCCAAGAGCATTGAGCAAATCGGTAGCGGCTTCGCTGTAGTTGCCCGGGTTCTCTAAGTTCTGAGCGCCACCTATCCCAAGTACCATACGGCCGCCTCGATGAAACTCATTGCGTTTCGCATGGCCCCCAAAATCATCATGGTTATCCAGTAAGAGAATTCGAGCGTCATTGCCGACTTTCTGGCGGTAATACCACGCCGCTGCGAGGCCACTCATACCGGCACCGACCACCACAAGATCATAGTGTTCACCCGTTGATTCGTAGCGCTCCGGTTTTTCGCCGCGCCATGCCAGCGCATGGGCAACTTCGAACGAGCCCTTGTGGCTGCCGCGCATACCGGTTAGTGCCGGCGGGTAGTTGTCAGCGATCTTTGGATAAGACCTTTCGCTGTCGACCGTTGCGCCTAACAGTTGCAATGGCGACAACATGCTCAAACCGGAACCGATAGCGATCCCGTCAAGAAAATCCCGACGGCTGATGCCTTTGCTCACTCTGAATGACTCGCACTGGACATGTCAGGTGACATGCTCTAACATGTCACTTGACATGTCAAGGTTCAAAGAGGAGCCACGGTCATGAGCGCAAGGAAAATTGAAATTCTACAAATCGCGATCCACATTATCGCCAGTGAAGGGTACGACCGTCTTACACTAAGAGCGCTGGCGAGGGCCAGCGATATTAAGCTAGGTGCCCTTCAAAGCCACTTTCCCAACCGCGAAGCCCTCCTCCGAGCGCTTACTGACTATCTCTTGTCAGAGTATCTGAAATCTCTCCATGCGCTAGAACAGGTCGAGGGCGCGCTTTCAATTTATGACGTTGCACGCTGGTACTTAAGCGATTTCGCGGGTTTAGATCTTAAAGGCGATTGGTTATGGCCACAGCTATTTGCCATGTCTCGGGTAGAGCCATCGATGAAGGAACTGGTCGACGATATTTCAAAGCGAATCGTGCAGATTTTTGAGGACTATTTCCACCGCGCAGGAAGTCCAAATCCGCGCCTGGAAGCGCTGGCACTGTATTCATTTGGCGAAGGCTCCACACTGTTCACCAGCGAAGGCAGCCCCTGGGAAAGCGATGCGAAAGACCTGAACGCAGCGGTGTTGTCACTGATTGAGGCAAAGTACGGAAAAAAGAATGCAGATAAGCACGTCGCTTGATAGGCAAGTCTATGCGCTAGGTTACTGGTCGGCGATAGCGGGCATAACTGTGGCAGTCATTGCCGTCTTTCTCCCTCTCGATGCTCCCGGTGGATACGGGGCGGAACACGCCGAGCGTATCAACTGGCTGGCAGACAATCGCGGCGTATTCACATTCGCATGGGTCATACAAATCCTCTCTATGACAACTCTGACATTGGCCCTATTCGCCTTTGCATGGCAGATCGCCGCTCGACGACCCTTGCGCAGCCTGCTCGCCGTTGCTGTACTTCTGGTTTCGTTCGTAGCGTTTATTATTCCAAAATTCATTGCCGTATGGTCCATTCCACTGCTGGTGGAAGCTGTGACCGGCAGTGCTGATGACGGCGGATTAGCCAACACATTGTTACTGGTTTTGAACGTATCAATTCCCTACTCGCTCTTTACCTCCTTTGATTATCTCGGGTTCTGGCTCTACGCGGTGTTTGCGTTGATGGTCGCGGGACCACTATTGGCCGGCCCAACCAGCAGCAAGTTGTGCGGCGGGCTACTAGGCCTCTATGGAATTGCGTATCACGCGGTCGTTTTAGGCGTGTTACTCGGGGCCGTTTTATCAAAAGATGTCGAGTTTTTTGCATTATCGGTGGCTTTGCTGTTGCTGCTGACCCTAATAACCGCCGTTTTCAACTTCAGAGTCTTAATCACTCGCGCAGACTGATTACTGCGCGATATCGCGCACAGCTATCACTTCGGGAATCGAATATGATCAAGTTAACGATAAAGAAAACTGCCGCTTTGATTGCAGTCGCCCACTGTCAGCATTTGTTCGCACAGACTTCATTATTAGAGGAGGTCTTGGTCACTGCGCAAAAGCGCAGCGAGTCCGTGCTGGACGTTCCAATATCGATGTCAGCATACAGCGGTAACAGGCTGGTGGAGATAGGCGCTTTGGATGTGAAGGACATCATCACTCGAACTCCCGGGCTTGCGGGCGCATCAAAAGACAGCTTTATCGATTTTCTTTCCATCCGCGGCATTTCTAGCAATGATTTCGGCGTAGGGGGTGACCCATCAGTCGCTATTTTCCAAAACGGCGTCTTCTCCGGACGCTCGGGCGAGGTTCTCACCGGCATGTACGATATCGAACGCGTTGAAGTGCTACGCGGGCCGCAAGGACTCTTGTTCGGTCGTTCGGCAACCGCTGGCGCAATTCATGTGGTGACCTCAAAAGCCGATGTCGAAAGTGACATCAGCGGTGATGTAGGTCTTGGCGGAGGCGAACGCGACCAACTGCGGGGGGACTTTGCGGTAAACATACCGATCAATGACGCGCTGGCAATACGCTTTGCTGGCTATCACTCCGAGGAAGATGGCTACGTAACGAACATCGCTGGCGGCGAGAAACTAGTGTCTCACGATAACGACGCCTTGCGGTTCTCTCTTGCATGGCAGAGTGATCGTGCGTCGTTGGATCTCGTTGCTGACTACGAGAACCGCAAACAGTCGCCCTCCATCTATTCACAGCTGGATGCTACCGGCCGCCCAATTACTGGCGACAATCAGGTCGTTGGCACCAACGTGCCTAAAGGTGGGCGCGATGAGAGCGAAGTCTACAACCTTAGTCTGAATGCAACCTTCGATCTCACATCAATGGAGTTAGTGTCGATCACGGGCTTTCGCACATACGATTTTGATTACCGGGAAGACCCAGACGGATCAACAATCGACCTGCTGGAATACACACAAAACCAAGATGGCGACTATATAAGCCAAGAGTTCAAATTAGTCTCGACCACGCAGGACAATCTGCAATGGTTCATTGGAGTCAGCGGTTTCAGAGACAAAATCAATGCCGATTTTGCGATGGCCTCAGGTGAAGAGACGCTGTGCGAACTGTTCGTTGGCCTGCCGTGCGAGGACTTTATTCCTGGGTTCGTTCCCAACCCTAATGGCATGGTAGAGATGGGAACCACTAAAGGGGAAACCTGGGGCGCTTCCATCTATGGCGATATAAGCTATGCGTTTAACGAACAATGGACTGCTAAAGCCGGTCTGAGGGCGAGCTATGACGATAAGGAGTACACGATTACGTCGGCCCCTGTCATCAGTGAACTGACAGATACCATAGGTCGCATCGGAACACTGTACGCCTTTCAAACCGACGAACCTGTGAAGAGTTCAGAGAGTTGGTCCTATGTGAATCCCCGGGTCGTTGTGGAATACACTGCCAACGAAAGTTGGATGCTTTATGGGTCCGCGACGAATGGCACCAAACCCGGCGCCTTCGACAATTTTGCGGTTACGGATATGGTGCTTTTGTTTCCATCACCAATTGCTGCACCGGATGCCGATGTGGGCAGTGTCGATGAGGAAAACGTTTGGTCGTATGAAATCGGGACCAAGGGCCAGTTTTTCGACGATCGCGCCACACTTTCGCTGTCTGCGTATTACTACGATTATACCGATCTGCAGCAGCGCGTGTTTCGCGACGGTGTCATCACCGTTACAGAAAACGTCGGCGAGGCAGACGGGAAGGGGATAGAACTCGAGTTTACCGTGCGCCCGAGTGAATACATGCAGTTTCGTGCAGCGGGCGCCTGGCAGGACACCGAAATCAAGAAAATAGATACCGAGACCTGCGCCACAACAACCGGCAGCTGCGAGGGTAACGCACTACCCTACAGCCCAGAGTACACCGCTTTTGGCGATATCAGACTGTCCTATCCGATCGCGGATTCCACCGTATTCTTTATCACAGAGATGATTTACTCCGATTCCTTCTACAGCGGCCTAGAGAATGTCCCCCTCCAGGAAGTCGACGCCTGGACGGAATGGAATTTTCGCATCGGTGCGGATATCGGTGAGCAGATCTCGCTCACGCTGTTTCTGGAAAACGCATTCGACGAAGAACATTTCGATTCGTCCCAGGATCTAACTGAAGATGTAGGCTTCGCCGTTGCCGTCGGGCCTGCCAGGCCCCGGACCTGGGGTGTGGATGTTCGGTATCGATTTTAAGCCGCTGTGAAAAACAGTATGAACTGCCCACTGAAAGATGGCAGCGGTCAAGCTCTGACTTGAATCAATGCCATCCCCTGATCGACACGCAACAGTAGGCTTGTGCCGCAAGATGATAATGATTACCATTCAGTCGCGGTAAAGCTGAGTTTTCCTAGCTGACTGAAATCACGGGGGGGCTGTGATGGGGCCACAGTGTCGCCCCAGCCAACAGTCAGATCTGCAGCGTGTCTCTGGCAGACAACCAACTCAAGCCGCCTCTCTTATCGCATTGTGAGTCGAACAAACCGCGCGCACCTTACGCGGAGACTATCGATGATCGCTTAACAAGCCCATATGAGCCATTGATATCAATTCCAGGTTGTGAAATTTTGTATGCTAGCGACGTCCTCTATGAAATGCCGGATATCTGCGCTTCAAATTCTGATGAGAAATACGCTATCGGCGTCTGGCTTCCTCGCGATGCTGCTCGGACAAGGCGGACAGATAGCTTACGCCCAGAGCGTGTCAGAGGTCGCTGACCCCTCCCCAACAGCCGATGTCGAGCAACAAGATCAACCAGCTAAAGCCACCCCGCTGGAAGTGGTCACGGTGATCGGGCAAAAGATCGAGCGCGACCTGCAAGACACACAAACCAGCGTCGCAGTGATCAATGAGTTGGATATCCGAGAGCAGAATATTATCAACCTCGAAGACGCGATTCAGCGCACTGCCAATATTACAACCCTTGACGGGGCCAACTTTCAGATCCGTGGGGTAAACAACCGCGGGGTCGCCGGAGGTGGCGTAAGCCCCCTTGCCACCGTATACGGTGATGGCTTCGCGCTGCCACCCAGCGCACTGTTCGGCGGTCCGACGGAAATCTGGGACGTCGCTCAGA
>JBCCNJ010000090.1:0-17802 GCA_039025905.1 Pseudomonadota bacterium
GTTCGTCTTTCAGATCAGCCAGCAGGAGTTTCTCGACGTACTGTTCGATGATATGGCGCTGCCCAATCTGACGAAGCGTCAACTGTCCGGAATAGAGGAGTTCAAACGCGTTAAAGCCGGATTTAGTAGCGACGGCGCACCCTCTAATATCAGCATCACGCGCTCTATGCGCGCTTCGCTCTCGCGCAGACTCTCCCTGGGTGCGGGTCGACGCGCCGAGCTGCGTGAGTTACAGGAAGAACTGGCAGCGCTGACAGAAGGGTCCTCCAACGAGTCGCGCAAACAAGAGCTGGAGGCGCGAATAGAGGATTTGGAATCCCAGCTTAGGCGCATTCCCTTTTTGGATGACCTTGACATCCGTTATCACCGACACGTTAAAGAACCGGTGCCTCACTCGCGAGCGGTCATGTTTTGCTTGATGGATGTCTCTGGCTCTATGGACCAGGCGACGAAGGATCTCGCCAAGCGGTTTTATATCCTGCTGTATTTGTTTCTCACGCGAAACTACGAAAAAACCGAGGTGGTGTTTATACGGCATCACACCAGCGCGAAAGAGGTTGACGAAGAAGAGTTCTTTTATTCCAGGGAAACGGGCGGCACGGTGGTATCCAGTGCTTTGGAGTTGATGAAGGCTGTCATCGAAGAACGCTTTCCTCCAGATAAGTGGAATATCTATGGCGCGCAGGCTTCCGACGGCGACAACTGGCCAGATGATGCCGCACGCTGCGTTGAATTCATGCATGGTTTGCTGCCACTGTGTCAGTACTACGCCTATGTTGAGATTACGGAGCGTGGTGACAAGCCCTTGTGGGAAACCTACACCCAAATACTGCGCGAGCACCCTGATGCTTTCGCCATGCAGCACATCACCGGACCCGCCGACATCTATCCGGTATTTCACGAGCTGTTCAGGAAAGAATTGGCATGAGCGTAGAACCGCTGTCGACCGGCTCCGAGTGGACCTTCGAGCTACTAGAAAGCTATGACCGCGAAATCGCGCGCGTTGCCGAGCACTACAAGCTGGACACCTTTCCCAATCAGATTGAAATCATCAACTCTGAGCAAATGATGGATGCTTACGCGTCCTCTGGCCTGCCTGTGAATTATCATCACTGGTCGTTCGGCAAGCAGTTTTTGAATGTAGAAAACAATTACCGTCGCGGTCGAATGGGTTTGGCTTATGAGATTGTGATTAACTCCAATCCCTGTATCGCCTACCTGATGGAAGAAAATACGATAACCATGCAGGCCTTGGTGATAGCTCATGCCTGCTATGGTCATAATTCCTTTTTTAAGAATAACTACTTGTTCAATACCTGGACCGACCCCGAGTCGATTATCGATTATCTCGTGTTTGCGCGATCATTCATCGCAGATTGCGAACAACAGCATGGTGTTGAAGAAGTGGAGCGCGTACTGGATGCCTGTCACGCGTTGATGAACCACGGCGTCGATCGCTACAAACGCCCCTATCCCATTTCCATGGAAGAGGAAAAGCGACGACAGCAAGAGCGGGAAGAGCTGCTGCAACAGCAAGTTAACGACCTTTGGCGTACCATTCCCACGCAATCGGAAGACGATTTTCAGGCAACGAAACAGCAGTTTCCTGAGGAGCCGCAAGAAAACCTACTGTATTTCTTTGAGAAAAATGCGCCGCTGCTAGAGCCCTGGCAGCGTGAGGTCGTCAGGATAGTCAGGAAGGTGTCTCAGTACCTGTACCCGCAAAGGCAAACAAAGGTGATGAATGAGGGTTGGGCCTGTTTCTGGCATTTCACTATTCTCCAAAAACTGTACAGCGAAGGCCTGGTCACTGAAGGCTTTATGATCGAGTTTTTGCAGCACCATACAAACGTGGTGTTTCAGCCCGCATACGACTCTCCCCACTACAGCGGGATCAACCCGTACACGCTGGGCTATACCATGATGCAGGACTTAAGGCGCATTTGCGAACAGCCCACCGATGAGGACCGCCAGTGGTTCCCCGATATCGCAGGCAGCCCCTGGTTGGACACACTGCACTTTGCTATGCGCGACTTTAAGGATGAGAGTTTTATTCTGCAGTTTTTGTCTCCAACGGTTATGCGTGAGTTGAAGCTGTTCAGCGTACTGGACGATGAGTCGAACGACTTTCTGGAAATCGCGGCAATCCACAACGAAAAGGGCTACCGTGACATTAGGGAGTCGCTGGCAGCCAATTACAATATTGGTAATCTGGAACCCAATATCCAGGTATACAATGTCAACGTGCGTGGGGATCGTGCACTTATCCTGCGACACGATATGCACCACGGGCGTCCGCTACAAAAAGAAAACGCCGAAGAAGTACTCAAGCATATCCACCAGCTGTGGGGCTTTGATGTCATTTTGGAGTCAGTTGATAACGGTGAGGTGAAAGAGCGTTTCGCCATCGAACGACAACTACGAGAAGTGGTCGGGGAATAAAAATCCCCGTCCCGACCTTTGGTTCTTAATCACCGCTGATGACGAGCCCACATGCCTCCCTTCCCGCCTTTGAGTATTTGGTCACACAAAGAGATGGCAAAAACGCACTTGTAGCCGCCATCTCCATACTCGATGCTATTGATCAACACTACGGCAGCCTCAGCGGGGTTGAGCTGGGTGATTCCCGTGTCGAGCAGTCTGCCCAAGATCAGGTGTTACAGTTTTGCACGCGTTTTTCCGGTGCGCTGGATCGACTAGTGACAGACCCACAATTTGACTATGAAGAGGCCTCACTGGAGAGGTTTCTCAAACGCCGCAGCTGGATCGATATCATATTTTCACTGAGCGGTTTTCGCTCGTCTGACTATCTGTTGCCGCGCCTGGCAACGCGGTCTGAAAATGGGGTCACGCGGTTTCGGGGAACAGGTTTGTTGTCCGCTCTAGCACTCATGTCCTTAGATACCGGCCTGGATATCGACTTTGACAAATGGTGGAAAGCTAATCCTGCGGTAGCAGCGGTCTCGTTTCTGAATGCGATAAGGTCGGGTTATGCGTTTACGCCCCGAGCTGAAGCGTTTCGCGAAAGACTGTTGGCCTGGCTTCCGCAGCGCCTCGATGACGTGCAGCTCGGGCTCAGGACGCTGGCTGATATTGCAGGCCCTTACATGCACTGCAGCTATAGTGCGCTTGCAGCAAAGCACGCCATCAAATCACCTATTATGCGACAGCTGCGGCAAGCGAGTCTTGCGGCAGGCGCCGTTGAACTAGACTCCAATGCGCAGCGGCATGAATCAGTTAAGCCAACGATAGTCGTGGTGTTCGAATGGTTCAAACGCGATCATTCTGTTTATCGGACACACTCTGCTGGCGTCCGCGCTCTGCGCGAACGATTTCATGTGATCGGCGTCGGTGGCCGGCAGCAGTTGGACTTTCCAGCGGATGAGTTCTTTGATGAATTTATCGCTCTACCCGAATCAGGGGTGTTTGATGGGCTTAAAGCGATTACCGAAGACATTGTTAGTCGACGTCCGGATATCTGTTACTTCCTGGGTGTTGGTATGTCTTCGCAGGTTGTCGCATTGGCCTCCTTGCGTTTGGCACCTATTCAATGCGTTTCATTCGGCCATGCAGCCACTACGATGAGCCCAACTATTGACTACATGATTTTGCCAGAAGATTTTGTAGGCGATCGCGACTGCTATAGCGAGAAGGTGCTCGCATTACCGAAAACCGGTATGCCCTTCACTGAGCGTGCTTTGCCTGTCGAGTCCGTTGATCGAGCCAGGGCTAGAGTGACAAATAGCACGATAAGAGTCGCCATTCCTGCCTCAGTTATGAAATTGAACGCGCCCTTTTTTGGAGCGTTGCGACGGATCGTAGAGCAGTCATCGACCTCCATCCGCTTCGAGTTCATGCCCCTGCTTGCTGCGGGTCTGGTGCACGTGGAGTTGACGCGTCAGGTGTTGCAACAGGTGGGTCCTGCGATAGTTCATCCGCATTTGGCATTCGAGGAGTATGCTGCGCAGCTGGCTGCTTGCGATTTATTTCTCTGCCCCTTTCCATACGGCAACATGAACTCGATTATGGACTGTGTCAGTCTTGGTTTGCCCGGTGTATGTCTTGATGGTACCGAAGCGCATGCCCATGCTGGTCGCGCGATATTCGCAAGAGTAGGTTTGCCGGATGAGCTGTCCGCTCAGACGACAGAGGACTATGTGAAGGCCGCGGTCAAACTTATCGACGATGCAGACTGGCGATCACGTTGCAGTGCCTTCGCATTCGACTGCGATATGGACCAGGCGTTCTATGAAGGTGATGCCGGGCAGCTAGCAAGCGAGCTGTACAGTCTTATCTCGGATGTCTCCGCGACAGCATAGCCTCGCGTCCCCTGCCTGATCCATGCCGTTAGAGTCGGCCTATTGCGAGGTCTTACAACAGGCACCTATTGTTGAGACATACCAACCCATCCCCACGGTTAGCCGGATTTCTGTTTCGACTACAGTGAGCGGTTATAGAGAGTCGTGACGTGTTACTGTTTTTCAACATCGAGGGCTGACCAGGCCATACCGTCTGGCTCTAGGCCTGTTTCGATGGTGCGGATAAACTCCAGTGTTGACGCGTCCCAAAGACTAACTACATGTGCGTTGGTGTGAGCCACGAAGATCGTTTTGCCATCGCCGGAGAGCAGCACACCAACGGGTATTGAGCTATCGGGTATTGCGCCGCTGAGTAGGGTTTTGCGTGATTTATCAGGACCGATGTCGAAATCGATGCGCTGTTCCGGTCGGCGTGTATCCACATCGATAATCGACATGGCGTTTGCTACCGGTTGCGTCACATAAACCCGGCCCCGCTCATCGTCGGGCTCGGCGCGAATCGGGAAACCGCTCAGAGGTATATCGACTAATTTCTCCAGCGACTCGATCGAGAATATGGAGATGGACCCTGCCTCTCGATTGGTCACCCACAGCTCACTACCGCCGCGCACCACAGCAATACCCTCGCTACCAGCACCAGCAGCTAAGTCAACCAGGGCTTTCGCCTCTTCCAGATCAATAACGGTGGCAGTGCCAGAACCGATGTTCGCGACAAATGCGCGATCATGATCCTGCGACAGCGCGAGCATATGGGAGATATCCTGGTCTGTGCCAATGGTTTTAACGGTCTCGCCGGTATTGATATTCACCAGCAATAAGGCGCGTACGCCCTCCGCAGTCACGGCAACGATCTCTTCGCCAAGCCACTTTATACCGTGCGGCATCGCATCTTCCGCGAGGTCAATAGTTCGAAGGATCCTTGCTGTAGGTACCTCAATTACCGTCAGTGTGTTCCCCGCCGATTGCCGAGTTCCGTAATTGGTAACGACAGCGATCTCCCCATTCAGTGAGATGGCGATTTCATGTGGGCCTTCATCCGTGCCCAAGGTCGCCACCTTCTCTCCTTCAGGAAGACGATACAGCGACACGGACGCTTCACTCTTATTGGCAACAAGTAGGGTTGCAGCCTGAGCGCTCATTACTGATACGGCTGTCGCTAGCACAAGACTTTTTAGAATGTGTTTGGTCATGCTTACACCCATCTCGGTGTTCTCGAAAACAGCTTAATGCTGGTTTGATGGAGGATAGTGGAGCATAAATTATTCAGGAGGTCACCACTGCTGGTTGGTGCTGACGCTGCTACGGTTCGTGCTCATCTGACGTCGAAGGTATAATCGCGCCTTTATCCTGCCACATATCACCTGTCATCATGCATCCAATCGTTCTCTTACTGGTCATCCTTCTCGTGGTCGGCGTGTTAGTTTTTCGTCGCAGGCGGCCTAGTATCGCTGCCACTGATCTCGATGCTTTGGAGCTCCGCGGAGTCGATGCTGCACTTGAGCAGATTGCAACCCAGGGCCATGACCGCGTGTTGTGGGCGCTCGCCTTTGTGGATGATGAACCACGGCTTGATATCCACGCTGTAGCCAACTATATGGCTAAGAAGTGGAAATGGAAGGAAGCCGCATTGGTTACCGAAGGTGAAGCATCACTACAGCGCAAGATCACCCATGGCGAGATGCAGATCTATCTGGAACCTGTGAAAGCTACGTTTCCTCATGACGCTGACAATGATGGTGTGGCTGTTGATGCAGGCGAGGCAAAAAATTCGATTCTGGTTACCTCGGTCTCTAACCACGGCGGTGTACCGACCTCGCTGTGGCTGTCACAAGGCGTACTGGCGTTGACCAACATCTGCCCCCAGGTGACATCCGTCTACTGGATGTCTTCACAACAAACCTTTAGCAGGAATCAGCTCAAAGCGAAACTTGGCATCAACCTCTCTAAGCGCTGGCCCACCGATGTTTGGGTGAGCGTCAGTGCAACACGCAGCGAAAAGGGCCGTAGTGATGGTCACACGCTAGGGCTTGCCAGTATGGGTGGTACTGAATTTGAGGCTAAGGATGCACCCGAAAGCCCAAAAGAGCTAAGGAAACGTCTGGCTGGTCTGGCAGATTACGTTATTTGCAAGTACGGCCTTATTTATAATGGCGATACTGTCGGAATCGATTGTCTCGAGCGTATTCGCGTGAAGAAGCAGCCTTCAGAAACCGGTCTAAAGGGCTGGGTATTTCAGCTGCACTATGAAAAACCCTCGCCCGATAGCGGTTGGGAACGCTAGGACCGCAATAAGCGCTTTCGACGTGAGTCTGTTGCGTCACGGTCAAGACGCGGTACCTGCAGCGCTCCCTAGCGATCCACTACGCAATTGTGTTGCTCCAACAGGGCGACCTGTTCGTCGACGTCGAACTTGTCTTTCAGGTCCTTCATGGTTTCCTCTCTATATTCACTTAAGCGCTGACGTATCAGTACTTCTGAGAACCGCCGAACGTCGTCTTCAGAGGATAGTTTGAGCCCAGCGACGGTCGCTCTCGCGCCCGAGCTATCTTTTGCCACCATCGTAAAATACGACGTATTGGTGTGCTTCTTTTCCTGCTTTATCACGTTTTCCGCGGTTACCCGGATGCCCACGACCAGGGAGGTGCGACCCACATAATTGACCCTTGCCATCATAGAGACCAGATCGCCCACTTCCACGGGCTGTAAGAAATCTACCCCCTCTACGCTCACCGTCACGCAATAAGTCTCCGCGTGTTTACTGGCACAGGCATAGGCCACCTTGTCCATCATTGAAAGCAGTATGCCACCATGAATTTTGCCACCAAAATTGGCGTAGGCTGGGATCATCAACTCGGTGATGGTGGTGTCCGAATCGGTAGGACATTTATAAAGCCCGGTAGACATTAGGAATGACTCCTCATCACTTCGGTTGTACAAATATAGAAGATATCTGCTCTCGACGGCCATTGCCGCGTGGAATATTACGACAGTGCTTGTGGTTTCAGGCGGATGATTTAGGTTCGGGAAAGCTAGGGTAATCGCATATACATTAAACGTTCACCCGATGGACCTTTCGCATAGCTCAACTCCACTGTTTGCCCGTTCATTGCGGATACAAGTTCATCCACTAGCTCTAGATCCGAATCTTGTGATAGCGGCGAATGAGACTGTGGTGACTCCTCATAAGAGACTCTGCATATTGATGCTCTGCACTGGATCGCGCTGACTGCGATGTCTGGTCTCCCGTGTAATACTTGTTCGATAACCTCCTCGCCTTCGCCTAGCGACGTTCCCTCGTCACTATCAAATTGACGTTCAAAGTGAAGATAGGTTTCGAATTCTTGGTTCTGATTAGTCGCTTTGCCTGGTCGGTAAGCTGAATCACCATCGCGCAAAACTGTCGGCTCAGTCTCCTGTGAATCTATGCTGTGTTGGATGCCGTCGATTTGTTTTTGCATTTGCTCAAGTGCATTGAGATGCGCTTGCGGCGAACTCTCGACACCCTGTATCGAACTATGAGGAATCTCTGCCCTCAATTCCTCGAGCTCCTTTTGAATCTGGGCAATCGCGACCCATTGATTAGCGGTTTCTTGTGCGAGCGAATGCTCCGACCCCGGTGCCGGTCCTCCCAGCCAACTGATCCAGGCAAGGGATATGACTGAAGCTAGTGCCGCAGAAAGCAAGAAAGCCTTCATACAGTCGCCCTAGCTCAAAGCCAGACGAATGTGCCTACGGTACCTCTGGGCGGTAATATGCAGCGTATGCTGAGGAAGTTACCAACGCTTATGAGGTCGACTGGTCCCCAGGAGAAGTCGCCGGTTGCGCCTGCCGCAAGATTAGTGGACTTACCGGTCGTCCTGACCAGGTTGAACAGCAAATCGTACTCCTCTAATGCACAAGCAAAGGACTGCGTCGATGTGCTTGTATTGCCGAACCGGATCAAGACGCCAATCAGGCTTGCATCGGGGTCGATTACTACCGGGCAGACTATGGGGAAAGAAGAGTCTGGGGAGAGATTGATTGCCACACCATCCTGCTCACGATAGAACCTGCGGGTATCTTCACCACCCGGATTTTTTGGTGCGCAGATATATCCGTTCGTGACCTGCTCAGACCACGCCTGAGGGGGCGAAAGCGCTAGAGAAAAGGCGCAGAGTAACAAGGACGCGCATATACGGGTGCTTGTGCCAATAGTGCTATTAAGATAAGTCATCGCCATATGCTCTCCAGTTGCACGCGATTTAGATTAGACGATAAAAACTCAATTTTAAAGCCAGCAAGCTCAGGTAGTGCGTGAGCGTGCGTTAGCGCGGCTTACACCAGCTTTGAACTGTAGATATTCCGAACCAATGTGGATAAAGTAACGCGCTTTGTGCAGGGCCATTTCCGGTACGGTGTCGTTGAACGAGGTGCCATCCAACGGCAAGCAGGCTCCTCGCTAGCACAGCCTGCGAAGCTTCACAGGCCAAAAGTGAAATGTCCGAAGGTAATGGATTTCTGCAGCAGCGGGTAAACCGCTAGGAATCAAACGTGAAACTAGTAGCAGCATTAGCAATACTTCTCTTGGCACTAAGCGCGACCGGGGACACGACTCAGAACTATCCCATTAGCGAGCTTTACGTCATGTCCATGGATTCTGCAGAGCTCATCGATGGTCAGCGTTTGGTCCTAGATGGCGTCAACCGCAAGGTAATCTGGTTTACTGATCGACCAGATAGGGGATCTGGCGTAGCCGATGTCCGTATCTTTATTGCCAATTGGCCTGCCGGAACCGATAGTTTCGAGGTCGATCCACCCAACGCTGTTATCGTGGGCGCTTTGAAAGATGGGACTGAAATTGAGCTGCCGCTCGAGTTGACAGAGCCCAGTTGGTCTGACGATTCTTTGGTGCTGTCAGTTCTCCCGCTGAACGAGCCTTTGCCGAATAGGCTGAGCCTGACCAATGCACATCTATTCATCGATAATAGCGGTGACGACGATGGCGACGCAACCGGTTGGTGCGGTCACGCATGTTTTAAACCGGTTATCGGAACAAGCCGAGTTAACGGTCTTAGTGCGGACAGTGCTGAGTCACCGCAGGTGTCCCGCGAATGATAAGGTCGCATTTCGAGTAGAGCTACAGATTGTTTGCGCCCGCATTGGAAATTCATTCTTATACTGATGATGTCCATTGCTAGCATAGGAGCCCAAAGCGCCCAGCTTGGGGTTGGAGTCCAGAGATACTGGAGCAAAAACCCTCCTCAGAGTTCGCGGTACTGAGTCACTATGTCGAAAAAAAAGTGCTGTAAAAAATACAAGAAGAAGGGCAAAAGCCAGTGTCGAAAATGTCCTAAAAGACAGTGACTTGCTGGCCTCCTAGCTGTAGAAATGCGGTTACTAGGTTGCGTCGATGATGTTTATGATCTAAAAGTCTTGGTGGACGTCAAAGGTTTTTCTGAACATTCGTTTTAAACAGTGAGGTGCGAGGTGCGATTAGCCCTGAGCAAATCGACCCACACGCTCTTGACGATACCCGTCGTCACAAGATGAGTACGTTTTTACCAGCCACTAATTAGAGGTACAGCATGAGTCTCATTGATCTAATGAAAGAGAAAATTGAAAAACAGCTTTCTGCCTATGACCAGCAGCTTGAGGCCGCTCAGGCTAATGCCAGAGCGAAGAAGGCGAAAGCGGAGTCAGATCGTGCGGAAGCGGATCTAGAAGAACATTTTCTGGCACAGGTCAATGAATTGAAGGAGAAAATGGCAGAAGGCCAGGCTTACCTCAAGGAGCTGGCAGAGGCCGGTGAAGAAAAGGCAGAGGAGATCAAGGCCCGGGCAGCTCGCTTCTTCGACAAGGACAAAGAGAGCGAATAGTCGCCGCCGCGGGCGCTCGGTGAGCGGAATCGTGGACAATATAGTCATAAATAGTCACGCTCGGCGCTACCCGATTCTCGATGAGCTTAATTTTGGAAGAAACTCAGTCATTTCCCGAGTTGTGGGCGATTTATTACCAATTGTAGCTGCGGACATCTCCATGTACTCACGTTTCTCTCTCAAGCTGTTTCTGGCATGCCTTATTCTGTTTGGGCAGGCGGCCCATGCCGATTCCGAGCGCAGGTATCTGCCTAAGGGTAGCGTCGATATCAAGGCACTGGTAGAGCCTCCCCCGGCGCAAGGCAGCGCAGCGTTCGAAGCGGAAATGGCGGTGGTTTTGTGGATGCAGCGCACTAGAACAGAGGCTCAAATCGAGTTTGTACAGCGGACGCTAAACGTCGACACTTTCGCGCCTTTCTTAGGCTCAAAACTGTTTGCGGTAGATGCGGCTCTGCTTAAGAGCACAATAGATGATGTTATAGACGAGGTGCGTTCCGAGTATGACGCACTCAAGGAGAGTTATGATGTTCCGCGACCTTTTCAAGTTAACCCAGAGGTCAAACCGGTGACGGAATGGCGAGCGGTCAAGTCCTTCCCTAGTGGCCACTCTGTTCGAGCGATCATCTACGCGCGGTTATTGGGCGAGGTTTTTCCTGAAAGTCGAGACGACATGGTGGCGCATGCAATGCAAATTGGCTACGGCAGAGTTTTGGCCGGGGTGCATTTTCCTGGCGATGTGCTAGCGGGGCAGCAGCTTGGACATGCGTTTGCGGATGTCATCCTGCGACAAGATGCGTTTCGTTCTGCGCTAACAAAGGTGGGCCATCCTCAGGGCTAGAGTATTGGGGACGCGCTCGCGCAGTCCGATCGCCAGCAGGTGTTGTAGTTAGCGTCCGATTACGCGATGAGATTGAGGCTCCTGCATAGTGTGTAGACGTCGCCGAAGCGCGCCAAGCATAGTCACGCGACCACGGCTTGGCGTGCGTTTCCAAGAGATTGGAGTGCGCCTATACTGAGTTAGCCGCGAAAAGATTTCGTCAAAAGTAGCGACAGTCCAGTATACGGAATTGCGCAAGCGAAGCGCGGCGACTTACAGAGATGGTGGAGCAAGCACATGGACGAATTTGCTAGATTACGCGCCCGATATATCGCCGAAGCTCAACAAATGGCCCCGGAGGCCGTCGCACGGCTCAGCTGGACCCGAGACCAGGTAGTTGAGGCCCAAACTCTGGGTCTGAGAAAAATCGTTGGCCATGCGCAACAACACTCACCTTACTACGCCAAGCTGATCGGCTCGCTTGAGGCCTCGACCTTAGATCTAAGCGATCTGACCAAGATTCCCCCGCTGACAAAAGAGCTAGTGATGACCCATTGGGACGATATCGTCACCGATCGCTCCCTCAAATTAGAACAAGTGGTAGAGCATTTGGACCGCTTGAAACAAGACGAGACGCTGAATCCGTATTTTCGCGGTGATCTCTACGCCGCAGCGACCGGCGGAACCTCTGGCAAACGTGGCGTGTACCTCTGGGATTGGGAGACCTGTGTCATTACGGCGAATATTACCTTTCGAATGGAGCATCAATACGACCTGTTAAATCCCCCGAGTAGTCCGCGTCGCACCGCCGTAGTTTGCGCGGGTTCCTATGTGCACGCCAGTCGCATGGTATTCCCGACCTCGTTAGATCCGCAGCGGGAGACACGCGTGTTCCCGGCCGATATGCCGCTGGATCGCATGGTAGAGGAAATGAACGCCTATCAACCTGACCGGCTCGTCGGTTTTGCCTCGATCGTAGAGGAGCTGTGCGCTATGGCGCTGGACGGCGCGCTCAAGGTCAAACTGAATCGAATCTCAGCGAATTCTGAGCCGCTATTTGACGAAGCGCGCGCTATGGCACGGGAGGCCTGGGGAATCGACATCAATGATACCTGGGGTGCCGTCGAGATAGGTGCGGCTGCGACTGAGGGAAACAGTTATGGCGGTGCCAGCCTGGCAGAGGACTATGTCATCTTTGAACCCGTTGATGATGACGATCAACCCATGCCCGCGCCGGATCGGGCGGAGCGGCTATTGTGCACCAAGTTGTATGGCAGCGTGATGCCTATGATCCGTTACGAAATGACGGACAAGATGACCTTCGACATGTCAAATAATCCGGATGCACCAGGCTGCCGGCGGATAATGGAAATCCGTGGCCGGGCTGATGACTGGTTTGTTTATGGTGGCGCAATCAAAGTTCACCCTATGGTCTTTCGTGATGTGCTTGGCCAAGAGCGGCACATCAGCGAATACCAGGTACAGCAAACTGAACAGGGTGCTCGGGTGCTGATAATTGCCCATGGCGAACTCCCCCTTGCGCAGCTCGAAACTGACCTGGCGAAGGTGTTAAGTCATTCCGGCGTAACTGCACCAGAGGTGAGCGTTGAGCGGGTGGATAACCTGCCGCGCCACCCTGAAACCAAAAAGCTAAAGCGGTTCGTGCCTCTCAAATGAGCGAGCGAGTTGGCAGCTTGAAAACCTGCATGAGTTGATTGGCCCCGCATCCGGCCCTGGACGATCATCGGGCACGACTGAAAGGATTACCGAATGATAGATGAGGTGAAGGACAACAGTCGCTGGTGGCTCTTGGCAGCGATGGGCGCGATTTTGGGCGTGATTCTGCTGGACGAAACGGTCATCGCAGTAGCCTTACCTTCGATACAAAGCGATCTGGGCGTCTCTACCTTCGCGGCGCACTGGTTTGTCAATATCTACCTATTGGTATTGGCAGTACTTGCCTGTGCAGCTGGCCGCTTTGCGGATGTGATAGGTGCGCGCAGCTTACTCATCGGCGGCCTCGTCATCTTTGGTGCTGCGTCCACCTATGGGGGTTTTGCTGCCGATGGCGCTGATCTTTTTGCTGCGCGACTAGTACAGGGCATTGGTGCAGCCTGCATTTTCCCGCTGTCGATTTTTGTGATTACGGTCAGCTTCCCCGAAGAAGAACGCGGCATGGCGCTGGGCATCTATGGCGCGATTGGTACCTGCTTGTTGGCCTTAGGGCCGTTAGTGGGTGGTCTGCTGACCGAGTACCTGTCCTGGCGATGGATTTTTTGGGTCAACCCACCCATTGTGCTGCTGGTTGCCATTATCGGTTGGACTTTTTGGCGCGATCCTGAGCAGCTACCCAAAGAACCCTTTGACCTGCCAGGTTTGGTGCTTTTACTGGCGGGGCTTTCCGCCCTGGTGTTCGGCATTATGCAGGCGCAAGAAGGGCACTGGACTGAGCCAACGGTGGCACTGCCGGTAGTGGGCGGGTTGATACTGCTCGCCTTATTGGTCGTTGTTGAGAAGCGCAAGGCGATTCCACTGATCGCCGTGGATCTGTTCGCTAATCCCGCATTCACCGCGTACAACCTGATTATTTTCGCCGCACAGTTCTCGAAGATGGCGATATTTATTTTTGGCGCTATTTACCTGCAGAACACACTTGGCGTGTCGCCGGTGATAGCTGGTGCGGCATTACTGCCTTCAGTAGCACCGCAAATCCTCACCTCACCGATTATAGGCAAAACGACGGATGATAATGGGCCGCGCGCGCCCGCTTTAATTGGCGTTTTAGGGGTCGCTGTAGGTATAGCAATCATGGCGGTAGGAAGCATGCTGAGCTCGTTCTTGGTGTTTTTGGCGGGTCTATTGGTGTTGGGTTTGGTGATGCCAGCATTATTTATACCACCACAAAACGCGATTCTATTTATAGTAAAACCAGAAATGCGCGGTCAGGCCAGTGGTCTGGCGATGACTAGTCAGCTGATGGGGGGCACGGTCGGTATGGCGATTTGCAGCACCATTTATGCGTCCACGGGTTCGGCGTCTTGGGTTTTCGGGGTGACCGCTGGTGTGGCGTTTGCGATATTTGTTTATGCCCTGCTAGCCACGCGATCGCCCGCACCTCAGTAGTACCATTTTAAACTTAGCCTGTGCAGCCGCGACCTATACACAGAGTATGATCAGTAGTCTTATCGTGTTTACACATTGACTTATGGTGCGACGAAAGTAGTTCGAATGCTCGCCTCTCGCCCGGCCCAAAATCCGATGCTACGAACCTCGATTGGCTTGGGTGCAGTATCGTCGCTTTCGTTAGAATGCGCGTATAACGATCCGGATAACGGAGGTGGATGCTGTTAATGCCTGCCCAGCGATAGCGCTCACAGCTGATGAGCATCCTTTTCCTCAGCTGTCATTTTTTTGAGTAAGACTCGATCGATTTTGCCGTCACCAATCAGCGGCATCTCATCCAAGACAATAAACTCTTCTGGCGCATTGACGCCTACGCGCTCACGTGCAAAGTCGATCAATGCCTGGTGCGACGGACGTTCAGCATCTTGTCTGATAGTTATGTAGGCCCTTACGCTCTCACCATGCATAAGATTGCGTATGCCTACGACACCCGCGAGCGCCACCGAGGGGTGTTCAAGCAAGGCCTGCTCGACCTCCTGTGGGCTGATGTTGTGGCCATCGTGCACAATAATTTGACTGCGTCTCCCGGCGAACCAAAGGTAGCCATCCTCGTCACAACGCATCAAGTCACCTGTATCGAACCAGCCGTCTCGCATTGCCTGCATTGTCGCCTCCGGGTTATCCCAGTAGCCAATGGTTGCGGTTGGTGATGCGACCCAGAGCCTGCCGACCTGTCCCGTCTCTACCTCATCGCCCTCCTCATTACGCAACGAAAGGGCAAAGCCCGGGTTAGGTTTGCCAACTGACCCGAGCCGATTGGATTCCCCTTGTGAGTTGTGCGTCACTATTCCGAGCTCCGTGATGCCATAGCTTTCTTGAATCTCTAGTTGGGCAAGATTTCGAAATTCCTCCTCTAGCTCCGCCGGAACCTTATCACCACCGGACAGCATGCAGCGCAGTGATGAAAAGTGCTCTGCCACTGCACTCCCAGATCGGACCAGCTGAAAAAGGGCTGCGGGCAACATCGCCATGATTGTGGGATGGTGCGCTCGCATCAGCGGCAACAGTTCCGAAGCATCTGTCGTCCAGGGCACGACGATTAGGCCACCGACAGCCAGTGTTGTGAAACTCAAGTGTATGCCGCCTCCCCTTGAAATTGATGAGCACGGCAGGACGACATCGTTGGATGTAAGCTGGAACGCTGCAGCGATGCTGGCCACTGCCCAAGCGAGGCCACCAACACTGTGGGTCACGCCTTTGGGCCGGCCGGTACTTCCAGAGGTGTGAATAATGAAAGCAGCGTTATCTGTACTGATGTTTGGTAGCGATGTGTTTTCAGGCTCCCTTTCCAAAAGCCGTTGTAGTTCACTTACGCCTTCTGCACCGTCGCTGTAGTAGATGACGTCGACAGCCAGCTGCGCCGCGATGTCCGCAGTGGCGACGTCGGGTTCTCTCTCGGAGTGCGCGACTAGGGCAGAGGCGCTGGTATCGACAATGGCTCGCCTGATTTCGTTTGCTGTGTATTGGTAGGATAGAGGGTTGGCGACGAGCCCAACCCTTAGACATGCGATATAGTGTACGATCAAAACTGCACGGTTTGGCAGTAGCGACGCAATGCGATCTCCCGCTTTTAGGCCGAGCTCAAGATAATTGGCTGCTAACCTGCTCGATAAATCGTCCAGGTCCTGCCATGTAAAAGACCGATCCCTGTCGATGACAGCTACCGCATTGGGTTTTTGTTTGAGCCCTAAAGCGAGAATAGCGGGGATGTCGCACGGTGTTGTTAAAGGCGGGCCATCATAGGGCATGGGACTAACAATCCTCTGTAGATGGGAATGCGATGTATTGCAGTCTAGTAGATCGAACACACTCTACCAAATCTCTCTCTACTATTGGCCTGACGTTGCAGAAGGCGGAGCAGATAGGAGACAATTCATAAAAGAAGGTTAGACACCGAAACTGCAACGCCGCTTATTTATCGAGCGTCGATAACGGCTAAACCTCCAATATCCGAAAAGCGCCCGCAGCGTAAAGTCGAAGCTAGCGAACAAGCACATCTAATAGTCCGTGCATATCACCTCCGACTTTGTAACCGCATTTAGAATCGAGCGGAAGCTTTGGCCTACGCTCTAGCGAACTGATACCGGTAGGAAGTAGTATGGACGCTTTGATTACGCTCTTAGATAAAATTGTTTGGCAGTACCTACTCATGTACGGTTTGCTGTGTGTCGGTGCGTACATGACCTTTATCACGGGCTTTATTCAGTTTCGACGCTTTGGCGAGTTTCTGCGCGTCATTGTGGCGTCGCCCAAAGAAACAAAGAATGGCATCACTCCTTTTCAGGCGCTGACCATATCACTTGCAGCGCGGGTCGGCACTGGCAATCTAGCTGGCGTGGCTGTTGCAATTTATTTGGGAGGTGCAGGCGCGATCTTCTGGATGTGGATTGTTGCCTTAGTCGGCATGGCAACCGCCTATGCCGAGAGTACCTTGGCGCAGCTCTATAAGATCAAAAACCATGATGGGCAGTATCGCGGCGGGCCGTCGTTCTATATGGCGCGCGCCATCGGAAGTCGTTGGATGGGGGTTGCCTTCGCTATATTGCTGTTGATCTGCTTCGGCCTTGTTTTTTCTGCGGTTCAGTCCAACTCGATCGCGCATTCAATGCAAGATGCATTTGGTGTGCCCGAGCTAGCCAGTGGTGTGGTGATTGCCATCTTCACTGCGGTTGTGATTTTCGGTGGCATTAGAAATATCGCCAGCGTCGCCGAGAAAGTGGTTCCTATCATGGCCGGTCTGTATTTACTGCTGGGAATTGGCCTGCTGATCTACAACATTGCGGACGTGCCAGCAGTACTGGGGTTGATCATCCGCTCCGCCTTCGGGCTCGAGGAAGCGGTCGCCGGGGTCAGCGGTGGTATGCTCGCGGCCCTGTTAAATGGCGTCCAGCGCGGGCTGTTCTCCAATGAGGCGGGTATGGGGTCCGCACCGAATATTGCGGCCGTTGCCGTACCCGAACCGCATCATCCCGCGTCCCAGGGAATGGTGCAGGGATTGGGGGTGGCGATCGATACACTGATTGTCTCCACCTGTACAGCAATCATTATCTTGTTAGCGGCGCCTGTAGACCATGGCCCGAATGGCCTGACCGGTATGGTACTCACGCAAGAGTCTTTGCGGCTTCACATTGGCGCGATAGGCCCTATATTCATAGCGATAGCCATTTTGTTCTTCGCCTTTACCTCTATCCTCGGCAACTATTCGTATGCCGAAAACGCCATGGAGTTCCTGGGCCTAGGGGAAAAGGCCCCTTTAGCGATTCTGAGGATAGCCGTGCTTGGAATGGTCGTTTGGGGTTCGCTACAAGAGGTGCAAACCGTTTTCAATATCGCAAACCTGTCCATGGGCCTTATGGCAATCATCAATTTGGTGGCGCTAGTATGGCTGGCGGCGACAGTGAAACGTCTCACTCAGGACTACTTTGCTCAGCGACAAGCGGGTAAAACGCCTCAGTTTGATATCGAGCAACACCCTGACATCAAGAAAGGGGTAGACGCCGAGATTTGGCATACTGGTGCCTAGCGCTTTTTAGCTTTCCAGTTAGTCAGTTCCCGGCGGCTGCGCCGCCGCTTGTAGCCTAGTTATCCGACAGCCGTTGTTCGCACAAGAGCAACTGTGCGCGACAAC
>JBCCNJ010000091.1:0-17112 GCA_039025905.1 Pseudomonadota bacterium
CCGTCGCTCGACGCAGCGGGCGCCGGCGGCACGCGCGGGGGCGCGGATGCCGTGTCGCAAGGAGGTCAACGCAGGTGAGGGCGTCTTGGTCACTGGGGTCACCGCGAGCTGTTCGCAATAGTCTGGAATATCCATTATCCGACAGCTTGCGAATAATTATTCTTTATTATTTAAGAAAATACTTTATAAAATTTGTCATTACATGATTGAGCAGCATATATATTAGGCTGCTGCCTTCAACTGCAACTGCAACTGCAACTGCAACTGCAACTGCAACTGCAACTGCAACTGCAACTGCAACTGCAACTGCAACTGCACCTGCACCTGCTCTTGGGTTGGGGCTTGTGCTGGTGCTGGGGATGGGGGTGGGACGGAATCGTAAGCGGAAACATGGATCGGAGCGGCATCAAATGACGAAAAAGAACAAACCACTGGATCGTATCGATTATCAGATACTCGGGATCTTGCAGACCAATAGCAAAATCTCCAATGTCGAGCTCGCCGATCGCGTCGCACTCACGCCGCCTCCCTGTCTTGAGCGCGTGAAGCGGCTGGAACGAGAAGGGTATATTTCGCGCTATGTCTGTGTGCTCGATCCCTACAAATTGGACGCCGGTTTGTTGGCCTACATCCAGGTGTTGCTACTCAGTACCGCCACGCGTGAGTTGGAGAAGTTTAATCGGGTCATCGACGCGATGGAGCAGGTGCAAGAGTGTCATATGGTTTCCGGTGGCTTTGATTACCTGTTGAAAGTGCGTACCGCCGATATGCAAAGCTATCGCCGCTTTCTGGGGGAGCAACTGGCAGACATTCCCAACGTTCGAGAAACCCATACCTATGTGGTGATGCAGGAGGTGAAGTCTGACTGGGCGATTCCGTTACCTACCGCTGCAGGAGCTTAGCTGCGGTGTTGATTTCATCCAAAGGCATAAACTGTCGCGAGGCGTTTCTCAGCTTATGGTCATAACTTCAGAAAACTTGGAGCTTTCGCGTCAGCGAGTGCGCAATAAAAACACCGCTCACCACTACAACCTATACCTCGAGCCGGTTCACCCGCACTGCCTCAGTGTAGCTGCGCGGCTTGTTATAAATCTGGGCTCTCGCCTGGCGCAGCACCAGGTCGAATCTGGTTCCGATGTGTATGTGTCGGATATTCATTACGAACACACCCATCGCGCCGTCGAGCAGTTGGGTGCAGTTGCCGTTCCCGCTGATCGAATTCATGCACATGAGGTGGATGTATTCAGCCCCTGCGCCATGGGTGGCGCAATTAATGACCAGACTTTACCCGAGCTCAGTGCGTCCGTGATTGCTGGCGCGGCAAACAATCAACTCGCGTCGCCAGCGCACGGTGTCGAGCTGCATCATAAAGGCGTACGCTATGTGCCAGATTATGCTAATAATGCCGGTGGAATTATTGATATTTGCTATCAGCACTACGGCAGCGACTACAGTGATATGCGTGAACATGTTGAAAGTACTGCTGATACCCTAAGAGAGATATTCGAACGCTCCAGGCGAGAGAACCCGGCCACCAGTGAGGTTGCCAACGAGCTGGCTGAAGAGCGCTGTCTAAAAATAGGGAGCACGCGGCCACCAGCCGAGTCCGTTATGGGATAAGACCAATGCAACATAGAGAAGACAACGTTACCTACCAGAATGTGGGTACAGTAACGGGAGGCCTGCTATCGGATCTCAAGCCGGAGCAGCGAACGGGAGCCCTTCGCGGCGCTCAGCTATTGGCCAAGGCTTTGCAAGCCGAGGGTGTGGACACCTTGTTTGGTTATCCTGGTGGCGCCAACCTGGAAATCTTCGATGTGCTGAGAGAGTTCGATATCACCTGCATTCGCACCGAACACGAGCAGGGAGCGGTCCACGCTGCGCAGGGGTATGCACGGGCTACGGGCAAGGTGGGCGTTTGTCTCGCGACCTCTGGCCCCGGGGCTACCAATCTGGTCACCGGTATCGCAGATGCCAATAGCGACTCGACTCCCTTGGTGGCCATTACCGGCAATGTGCCTTCCCACCTGCTGGGAAAAAACGCGTTCCAGGAAGTGGATATCGTTAGCATCACGGCGCCGATCACCAAGCAAAACTACCTGGTCAAAAAGGTCACCCAAATACCTGAAGTGGTTCGAGAGGCCTTCGCCTTCGCCGGTGGCAATCGGCCCGGCCCCGTGCTGATCGATATCCCCAAGGATATTCAGCAGCACTATCCCAGAGACCCAGAGGGCAACTATATCGAACCCCGCATACCGGCGGTGGTGGAAGTGCCTGAAGCCAGCATCAGTGGCATGACGCAGAATCAACTGGACGAAGCCACTCGTCTGATAGCCGAGTCGGAGCGTCCGGTGATCTATGCCGGCGGCGGCATCGTGTCTTGTGACGCTGCTGAATTACTGCTGCAACTGGCAGAGAAACTACAGTGCGCGGTGACCACCACATTGATGGGCCATGGCGCTTTCCCCCCAGACCATGAATTGTTCTTGGATACGCTGGGCATGCACGGCACGAAATACGCCAACATCGCCGTGAATGAAGCGGATCTGGTACTCGCACTAGGCGTGCGCTTTGACGATCGAGTAACGGGTAATGTGGATGCGTTCATTGCGAATGGAAAAATCATCCACATCGATATCGACAGGGATGAGCTCAACAAGAACAAAACGGTCACGCTGCCCGTTTGTGCAGACCTATCCCGTGCGCTGCAACAGCTGCTGGACTGCGTACAACCGAAGTCAGCAGATAGTTGGTTGGACTACCTAAGGAGCCTGAAACAGCAATTTCCTTACCCGGTACCCAGCACCCAGGGCATCAGCCCGCAGGAGGCGATCAGCTTACTCTCCGATATGACTGGCGGTGAGGCCATCGTCAGTCTGGGTGTTGGCCAACACCAAATGTGGGCCATGCAACACTACAAGACCAATAGCACCCGCTCTTTCTTATCCAGTTCCGGCTTTGGCACCATGGGCTATGGTTTGCCCGCAGCGATCGGGGCCAAGGTAGGCTGCCCCCAGCGGCAGGTGATCGACATCGATGGCGACGGCTCTCTCAATATGACGATCCACGAGCTTGCGACATGCCATCGTTTTAAAGTGGGCGTCAAAGTGGTGGTCATCAATAATCAGTGGTTGGGCATGGTGCGCCAGTGGCAGGACATGATCTATGACAAACATCGGTCTAGTTCCGATCTGTCTGATCCCCTTAAACCAAACGCTGGGGAGATCTACCCCGACTTCCGCAAGATCGCAGAAGGGTATGGCGTAAGTAGCGAACGCGTTGTTGCGCGAGAGGCGCTGCAAGAAGCGTTTGAGCGCATGTTGGCGAACCCCAATGAGCCTTATCTGGTCGACGTCATCGTTGAGGCCGAGGAGAACGTCTACCCGATGATTCCGGCGGGGGGGACGTATCGGGATATCATCATGGGCGATGATGACCTCGCGCGGGTCTCGAGTGAAACTCAAGGTGCCAGTATATAAGGATGTAATCCTGTACGAGTGCCATAGATTCCCTTGCACAACTTGAAGATATCGCGCTTGGTAATCCAAGGGTGTGCAGAGGTTAAGTTCTGACGTAAGGAAGAATACCAGGCCTCGAAGCCCTCCGATCCACTGAATAGCTTCTCTATTGCAAGGAGGTAGAAATCGCTGTGAATAAGCGTAAGCATGCTCTCGACCGAGGCCAATTGATTCAGTCTGTCGAGAAACAATTTTAAGAACTCATTGACACTGGTTTTTTCAGTTTCGCTTAGTTGCATTTGGTAGCCACTAGCTGCAAAACCTAGGCCTTCATTCAACACAAGACAAAGAAACGATTGCCGTATCATTACCTTCTGCAACAACCTAGATGATCACTATTACCACTCAAAAGTTATGGCGATAGGTCAAACCAATCGTACGAGGAGTATTGATAAATTCTTGAGAACCGAAACTACCCAGATCTTCGATATAGCTTGCTTCGATTTCATTGAATAAGTTTTTAGCATATAAAAACAGTGACCAGTCTTCTTGCTCTAGCCCCAACCTAGCATCCACTACCGCAATGTCGGGCACTTCTTCGTCGAGCTTTCCGATTTCTAGTATATTTAAGCGATCTCCAAGATAAGCATAAGTCACGTTGCCAACGATGTCGGCTCCAAATACCACGTTGGGATACAAGCCCTCGAATCCCGCTGTAAAATTCAAGTCCGCAGTTTGCGGGATACGCGTACCAGAGGGTGCAAAAACTAGCGGCTCTCCTCCCTCAGATAATAGTGGTATTGCATCAACGAATTCAGCCTCCTGAAATGATCCGTTGGAGAAGACTGAGAAATACTCGTTTACTGACCAATATAGCTCCCATTCCAACCCAGTAATCTCGGAATCACCAAGATTTTGGATGAGCGGAAACGAACCTACAATCGTAGAGACTTGCATATCGTCCCATTTTGAATAGTACGCAGCCAAATTGACGCGTGCCGTTCCGTCTAACCATTCCGACTTTGCCCCCAATTCATAAGACCACACTGTGTCGTCTTGATATAGGAAAAGGTCATCGAAGCCGGGATCATTAGCTGTTATTCCTAGCAAGAACAAAGTCGACGGAGCATTGTACAAACCGCTTCTAGCGCCTTTCGAGGCTGACGCATAGACGAGCGCGCTGTCGCCGACGTCGTATTCAATTTGCAGCCGCGGAAGGAACACATCTACGCTTCCTCCAACTTCATCGGCGCCGAGAGTTTCTGCATCGAAAATGAGCGTATCCCGTCCGACTGAGGGTCCAATAATCGGAATCTCCCCTATAGGGGGTGTCAATTTGGTTTTGTACTCCTGGTCGAAATAACGAGCCCCCGCCGCCATACGCAGCCTGTCATCTAGAAATGAGAACTGGAATTCACCATAGATCGACTTTTGCTCTCCGTCGTAGGGAACATCAGCCGTTAAGAAGATATCAGTACCAGTTAAGGCAAGGTGAACTAGTGAATCAGTCACATCAACGGTTTGGGTGCGGGAATCTGAGTCCACGTACAGTAGCCCACCTACGAAATTGATCCATCCGTCAAAGGACGTCAGTATGCGCAGCTCCTGTGACAGGTTTTCATCAGTCAGTTTCGTGTTAGCGATTACGTCCCCGTCTAAAATACCCAGAAGTGGCAGAGTTCGAAAACTGGCGCGAGGATCAAAAGCATCTTTCTCGTATGTTCTATCGTAATACCCGGTTACAGATTCTAAAGTGATATCACCCAATATCCAGGTGAATTTATTCGATATGAGCGTACTAGAATCATCTCTGCTGTA
The DNA here is from genome assembly GCA_039025905.1 of Pseudomonadota bacterium. GTDB lineage: Bacteria > Pseudomonadota > Gammaproteobacteria > Pseudomonadales > Halieaceae > JARRPM01. The sequence continues at coordinate 5,277 of JBCCNJ010000091.1, forward strand.
AGGGAGAGGGATACGCGATTCTAGATCGTCAACATCATCTGTTACCGACTGCTCGAAACCATACTTCTGCTCTGCGTAGAAGCCACTGAGTCGCCAACTAAAGTCGTCTGTTGGTTGATATAGGAAGACGCCGGTACCGCCCCTATTGTCGAAAGTGTTCACATCGTCTTTACCGTTCGCGATGTTGTCAATAAACCCAGCCCGACTCTCATCAAACAGCGTTACCCGCAAACCCATGGTATTGTTAATGATGGGGACTGAGGCCGATCCATCAATGGCGTAGTTCCCATCACTGCTACCTTCTGTTTGAGAACCCTCCACACGGATTCGACCCTGGGTCTCGATTAGATCGGGGTTCCTTGAGGTAAACCGAATGCTTCCACCAACTGCTCCTTCACCAAAATACGTGGGTTGCGGACCCTTTAGCACCACAACCCGATCTAGATCAAAAAGCGGAACTTCAGGACCGGACGACCTGATCAGCTTGAGAGAGACATCATCGAAAGACATCGTATTCAACAGCGGCTGAGCGATCAGATCTAGGTTTGTCGACTGGGAGGCTGTGCCTCTGATGGAAGGTAAGTTCTTTCCGGGGCCACGTGATAGGTTTTCCATGCCGGGTGTCAATCGCACAATGTCTTCAAACTGGGAAACAGACGCTTTCTCAAGATCGCTACCAGTCACTGCTTGCATAGCAACGCCAACGTCCTGGGCACTCTCGTCACGGAATCGAGCAGTAACAACTACCTCTTCTAGCTGCGTCGAACTTTCTTGAGCGTATACTCCCACTAGGTGCGGAGACAGACCTGCGCAACCTATGGTGGACAATATACAATTTCGATAAAACCTTGCACGAAGTGAAAGGGATCTCATAACGGGCACCTTTAGATCTTAGAAAGTTAGTATTTTTTCAATATCCTTCTCTAATCTATTACAGGGCTCAAGATGTTTGGTGTGCGATTAACACAAAGTTTTATTCGCTGCGCACTTTTCGCCCAGCGCCGCTGCTAAACTATATTCATTGATAAACATGTGAAGCAAAACTTTCCGTTCAAAGACCCTTGAAGAGCGATATTCGCCGACAGAATCTGAAAATCGGGTAACAGTTTGCTCTGATAAAAATCAACTTAAAGAAAACTGCTCAATAAGGGTGCGATGTGCGGGTCAATTTAGACACACCCTACCTAGACCATACCAATCTAAGAGCCCGCTCTGGTGTTCAAGTGCATTGCCGCGAAGTCGTCCTTGTTTGAGAAGGGAACGCTAGTGCCAGTCCTTCATAGCTCGACCTCCGCGCACATCTAACAGAGAACGATTTCACATAACTCTTCAGCGATATCTCATCGCACTTATATTGCGAGCCAAGCCGCGATTCGTTGACTCCAGGCGCAAAAAACCTATCCGTGGCACCAACCCCAGCCGCTGGCAAATGTCATTATAAAGTAAAATGGCTTCGCCAGCTTCCGAGAGGTTTCCTTTCGATAAAGCCGCTTCTAGGCTCTTGAGCGCCATGCCCCATTCATGATTGGCAAGGTGGAGCCTGGTCTTAGTTAGAAAGAGGTCTCCACTTGACACGCGGCTAGCAAGGCAATCAATCACGTTGTTTTCCTCTACCACTCTCGCGACCAAGCATCAATGCCCTGTCATCAGGACGCCCTAAATCAAGTTTCATCTCATATAATCCCGCAGTGAGTGCGACATGTCTGAACCAAAGAAGCCCGCATGCTCAGAAAAGACATTGCGATGGCTGAATTTGCTCGGTCATGTTCATCAGTCTGATTGCTCTCGATATTCATACTTCAATTGACTCTCGATAGAGTTACGTCTTTCGTCACTTCTTCAAAGGCTTCTGTTGGCAGGATTATTCAGAAACACCCTATGTGGCCACTTCTCGCGGCCCTCCAGATCCTAGGACACGTGCATCCCATTTCAATGTAGATAAAAATTAGACTTGGAAGATCGGACTAATTTCACTTGGTCCTGCAAATGAGACTCCGACTAACATTTCTCAAATCGTTTAATAAACGTCCATGACTTGCATTACAGCCAAGCTATATCCAGTCGACAGGGTAGTCAGCCAGGCAGCCGCCGCGATTGAGGATAGCGCCAGCATAACTCCGGGTGCGAGGCAATATCTGCTCAACATAGAAGGCGGCGGTTGCAATTTTCTCTTCATAAAAACGCTTGTCGGAACCGCTTTCGATACGCTCAGCCGCTACAAGAGCACTACGCAACAGATGCCAAGCTCCAAACAGGTAGCCTGTCTGCATCAAATAATCGAAAGAAGCGCCCATGGCGCGCGGTCGCTCCACTTCATAGTGCGCCAAAACCGTGGCTGTGGTTGCCTGCATTTCTACCAGGGCGCGCTCTAGGGCAACACCCATCGGCTGCATTTGAGGCAAGCCGGCTTCCTTCAACCCCTCCACAGTAGACCGAACTTTCTCAAGCAAGGCAGCCATGGCGCTACCGCCATTGCGACACAGTTTGCGTCCGATCAGATCAGCTGCCTGTATACCATTGGTACCCTCGTAAATCGGCGCAATACGAATATCCCGGTAGTATTGAGCAGCACCCGTCTCCTCGACGTATCCCATACCGCCATGGATCTGAATGCCCAAAGAAGCTATCTCCTCTGCCGTTTCCGTCAGCCACGCCTTGATTACTGGAATCATCAGGTCCAGTCTCGCCTGCTCAGCAGCTCGCTGTTCCACCGATCCATTGTAGGCAAGGTCCATAGTCATAGACTCAGCAAAGGCCATAGCGCGTCCTGCTTCTAACAACGATCGCATGGTCAATAGCATGCGTTTCACGTCCGCGTGCTGGATAATCGGTACGCCACCCTGAACGCGATCTCGGCTATATGCACGAGCTTGCTGGAAAGCGCCCTCGGCCGCTCCCAGTCCTTGCAGGCCGACTTTGAGACGCGCCTCATTCATCATCGTAAACATCGCAGCCAGCCCCTGATTTTTCTGTCCCACCAAGTACCCCACTGCACCGCCGTTGTCACCGAACGACATGACGCAAGTTGGGCTACCATGAATGCCAAGCTTATGTTCAACAGATACAGGGTAAACGTCGTTGCGCGCGCCTAACGATCCATCCTCTTTCACTAGGAGTTTAGGCACGATAAAAAGCGAAATACCGGCACTACCCGAGGGGGCATCGGGTAGCTTGGCCAGTACCAGGTGGATGATGTTTTCTGTTGCGTCATGATCGCCCCAGGTGATAAATATTTTCTGTCCAGTGATCAGAAAATGATCCCCTTCGGGTACAGCGCGCGACTTCATCACACCAAGGTCTGAACCGGCACCTGATTCAGTCAGATTCATGGTGCCCGCCCACTGGCCAGTGTGCATCTTCTCCAAATAGGTCTGTTTCTGCTTTCTGCTGCCATGGGCACGAATAGTCAAGGCGGCACCAGCACTGAGCATTGGCTGCAGCGCGAGTGCCATATCAGCGCCGTTCCACATCTCCATCACTGCAGTCCCATACAACTCGGGCAAACCTTGACCTCCATAGTCGGGATCAGCCGCGATGCCCATCCAGCCGCCAGCCGCCATGGCTGCTAGAGCCTCAGCGTAACCAGGCGTGATAGTAACGGCTCCGTCTCTGCACGTTGCCGGCTGCTTATCGCCGACCCTGCGCAACGGATCCAAGCAGTTTTGCGCCAACTTGGCCGCTTCGCCCAGCAAAGCCGCGGTCAAACTAGGTCCTACTTCAAGCCCCTGGAAACGTTCCAGTTTCCCCAGTGCCGATTCGGCGTCGAGTACTTCGTCAATCAGGAAACTCATATCTTCTAAAGGCGGGCGATAGCTATTCATAGATCGAATCCAGCAAAATTTAGAAAAGAAATTGAAGAGCTAAGAACTTTCTTCACTTTTCAGTCTTCCTTAGAGCCGATGACATCTTCGATGAATTTCAGAATATATGAATTGACGATGTCGGGCTTTTCCATCATCAAAAAGTGGCCGACTTCGGGTACGACGAATCTGTCTGCGTGATTCGCTATGCTCTTAATTTTCTCGGTTAGGTCAGGTGACGAGTAATCAAACTCTCCCGCGTTCAAAGCAAGAACAGGGACATTGATTCGCTGGTTCAATGACTCGCTTGACTCCGAAATGCACTTAATTAATTGCCTAACGACGCTCCGATCAGCTGACAGCATCAAACTCTCCACCTTTTCTACGGTCTCCTGACTCGTATCGGAACAGGTCATGCCTCCAACAAGTCTACGCCAAAGCAAGTCGTAGAGCGGTGTTCTGAACATCAGAGAGAGGACCCGCATGCTTAACGGCCATTTGCGGTAGTAAACCAGGCCATCTATTGATACATAAGCTGTGACGAGTTCGGGGAACCGAGCATAAAAGTGCCTCGAAACCAGTTCACCCATGCTATGACCTACAAGAACCGCCCGTTCAATTTTTGCTGCCGCCAAGACTGCGTGTACTGAGTACACCAGGACGTCAATAGTGAGCGCCGAGTCTGGCTTCTCGCTTTTCCCATGACCCGGGAAATCCAGCGAAACGACGCGAGCACGTTGACTGAGTAGCCCGATTTGCGCCTCCCAAGTGCTTTCATCACATGCCAAACCATGCAGTAGCAAGATACTAGTGCTGCCATGTCCATACGAACTGAAATGGACACGGATGTCGCCGGCCTCAGTAGCCAATTTTGCATACTGATGTTGGACTTCTTCAGCCATTTCTCAGACTAGAAGTGTTGAAGGAACTTCAATTTCATAGGTTTGACTAAGCTGCCAAGTTACCCGATTCGTTGAACTGCGGAGTCTCATGGATACCTCACTTCTTTGTCGCAGATTTCTCAAGACACAACACAACCACCAGTGAGCTTGCACTCAATAGCCCCGCGGTGAAAATGCTTCACCGTGTGCGCCGGGCCGCGCTTACGGCAACCTCAAAAGCAGTCGCTATGGCTGCGCTGCATCTCGCGCTAAGGATTTTGACAAAAGAATCGCTGCTTAACCTGTCGACTGAGGAATGCCAGCTCTTTTGTGGACAGCCATAGCTCGAGAATAGATGTCAGCGTGAGCGTATCGGGATGCATAAGGAATGTCTTATGAGACTCGCACTACTTTGAATTCGTTCCGCACGAATATCAGCGCTCAGCGAGCAGGGAACTGGGTTCGAGGTTCGGAATTTCTTTTGAAAAGTGTCTCGAAGCAAGCGCAAAAATTATGCGTGCTTTAGATCTTTGGGCGATATGCCGTAAAAGCGCTTGAAGGCCTTGCTGAAATTTGCCTGATGCATGTAGCCGACACTTTCAGCCGCTATTCCAACTGAATATCCTGCCTTTAGCAACTCTTGAGCCTTACACATACGCTTAAGAGTGAGGTAGTCATTCACGGTGTAGCCAAAAAGTGCTTTGAAACCCTCAGTCAACTTACGCCGATTCAAACCCCCATGCGACGCCAGGCTTTCCAGCGTTAAACAGTTTGCGAACTCAACCTCGATAAGGTCTCTCACCTTACAGAGCCGTCTGACATCGTCCTTTCTTAATCTCACGTTGAAATCGGGCTTTTCATCATCACTTTCGAACTGCATCAAGACATCGGCTAGGAGTCCTATTGCCATACTGTTCGCCCTTAAATATCGGACTGGGCTGTCTGATGACAACGCCAGTATGCCCTGCGCGCACATCAAAATATCAGAGTTTACAGGAACGTCCAGAAAGTGAGCGAGCGGTTCGTTGGCCTCGCCAGACTCAGCGAGCCTCGCAAGTGTAGCACCCAGTGATGGTGCCAAACTGTGCCGAAGGCTTTCTGGTTTGAACAATACATTGACAGTGGTGAGCGACTCACTTTCACTGGCGCCTAAACGCCAACTGAACTGATGCTCACCGGAAGTAACAAGATGGCAATGAGCCCCCACGGTAGCATGTTGACCGCTTTCTACGGTCTCAACCAGCCCTCCCTCCAAGCGAACCTTAACCACGCAGTAGTTCGCCATTGAGAAACTCGTACGAGCGAAAGTGGCATTCTTTATCACGACCAAACACAACCCACCGCCAAAAAGGTAATAATCAACCGAGCCACCCTGAGCGATATCCAAACGCAAGCAGTTTCCAATATCTCCTGATGCTGATAATTTGGCGAGCTCCGTGAGAAAATCTGGATAGTTGACACCACTGAACGCTGCGACACTCTCCCTCGAAAGTGATATCTGAGAGATAGGGCCGCTCCCTTGAAGGCAACGTTCCTTAAGGGCCTTTCTCAGAAGCTGGATCAAATCTACACCGCTCATTCTCTAACCGTTTTTGGATTATTCGGAGCATCTAAGCGTTCGCTGCTCTCAGTTGGGTAGTACCGCGCTTGGTAAAAAGTGTTATCGAGATAAAAAAAGGTGTCAATCAAATAAACAATTTTATTGGAATACCAATACCCTTGTTGGACTACTCTGATCTGGGGCCGCACGGCGATGAAAAGTGAATTGTTCGAGGAGTTTTTAGATGAATTTTTCTTCGGAGAGCGGGAAGAAGTGATGCACTATTTCGCGCCCGACTTTTCTTGGCGCATTCTCGGCTCCAAGACAGTGACACCGGGCGCGAGTGGCGTTTATAAAGGTCTTGAAGGACTGCAAGAGCTAATTTCAAAGGTCCAAGGCTACGCCCGAGACTACACAACGAATGAGCTAGCAGCATACGCAGTGAGCGACAAAACAGCTGTTACGATCACCCGATCTTCATACTACGACGTCAAGTTAGCAGCCCATCGTGACGCAGAAGAGGTATGGGTCTGGATCTTCAGGGATGGTCTGATCTCGGAGGTATGGGATTATAATCGTCTGGTCCACGTTCAGATGATCGAAAACGGTGAACGGCAAGAAACGGGTTACTGAATGTGAAGCCAATTAATCCGCAAGATGTCTTTGCGCCGCCACCCAATAGCTTTGCACATGCAGTGCTTGTTCAGCCTGACTCGGAGTATCTTTTTGTCTCCGGACAAGTAGCTATTGGTGTGGATGGAACGATACCTGAGGGAGCAAAGGAACAAGCTGAACTCACCTGGACTAACCTGCTGAACATCCTGAAAGCTGCAGATATGACAGTGCAGAACTTAGTGCGCATGACGACTTATATTGTCGATCAGAAAGCGTGGGATGAATTCGCTAAGCTTCGCACTGAGTACTTTAAGAAGGTCAACCCTCCGGCGTCCACAGGGATTTATGTTCCACAGCTGATACTTCCGAAACTCAAAATCGAAGTAGAAGCTATTGCGGCTAAACCAAAAGGCTAGATGGCTAAGTCGATGAGTGATGCTTACAAAACCAAAAGCTCTGATGCAAGAATAAGGGAAGAGACGTTGCGTAACGCGCGCGCACATCTATTCCCTGGAAGGATCTCAGCGTTTGAGAAGGTTGGATTGAGTCTCGTTATCGGAAGAGCTGAAGACTATCGGTTCTGGGACGTCGATGGTCGCGAATTTCTCGATCTAGATCTTGTAGGTGGACTTTATAACTTAGGGCATCGAAACCCAGATCTCGTAAAGGTTGTTAGGGAGGTCATGGAGCACTCCGATATGGGTCAGCCGTTTTTTCCTGGGGTCGCGCAGGCCGATTTAGCGGCGCGCTTAGCACAATCATCAAACTTACAATATACCGTGTTCACTCCAGGCGGTACCGAGGCCAATGATATCGCGATTCGCTCAGCCAGGCGTCATACCGGGAGGCGAAAGGTTGTATCGTGTGGCACTGGATATCATGGCGCTGCTGGGTTGGCTGGAGCAGCAGGAAACGCAGCCACTGCGAACTCTTTTCTTTCTGACTATCCGGGAGAGTTTGTCAATGTCACTGTGAACGATCTTACGGAGCTGGAGAGTGCACTTACACACGGCGATGTCGCGGCGCTCGTCCTTGAGCCGGCTACCAATGCTAGCGGTTATCCGGATATGTCGCCAGGGTACTTCGAAAACGCCCGCAAACTATGTGATAAGCATGGGACCGTGCTCATTATGGATGAAGTCGTCACCGGTCTAGGTCGTACAGGTCATCTTTGGGGCTTTCAAAAGCTTGAAATACAACCAGATGTCCTGGTAATCGGCAAAGGCTTATCTGGTGGCTTATATCCTATCGGTGCCGCCGTATTGTCCAAGGATGTAGGTAGTTGGCTAGAAGTGGAGCTATTTGGTTACGGCGCGAGCTTCGCTGGGAGCGAAATAGGGTGCGCTTTGGCAGCGGCCGTTTTTGAAAAGTGTTCTTCAAGGGATACTCTGAACCGAATTAACCAGACCGCTACATATTTCTTGGATGGACTCAAGAAGATCCAAAGTCGACACGACAAGGTTCGCCATATCCGCAAGTTTGGTGCGCTGTTTGGTCTTGAAATGCGTGAAGGTATATCCAACTTTGAGCTGATGTCCGCTTTGTTTAGTCAAGGTGTCTTTGCGAATATTGCTGGCTACACCGAATCGGTAGTTAACTTGAAGCCCGGTTTACTTGCCGACGAATCCTTTTGTGATGAGGCATTAGAACGAATCGATAGAGCAGTGAGTGGACTCTAGGTTATTTTAGACTCAGATACTGAGTTCAAGGGACAGCAAGCTACATCGCAAAATAGGGCTGGCGGGTGTTCAAGTGTTAATGGATGGCATCTGAAAACAACACATAGAAGTACAATTTGGACCAAGAAGCCACACTGATTAAGGTATCAGTTGCCCTGTCTATCTGCCGGAGGCTCATGACATTCTTATGGGGAGCCAAAACTAGATAGAATAGTAGACGTCTGCCCACTGATCGTTGGGGTGACCGTTTATCTCCAGAGTCCGGGCTATGCGTTTGGGTAGCACTTTCTTCGTTTGCCTGCGCAAGTTCAGTCCGATCTTCCAGAACACCCGATAAACGCGATTGTGGTTTAAACGATAGCCCTTCAAGCGAATTCGCTTGTAACGCTTCCAAAAGCCCGCCCTAGGGTTTTTACTGAGCTGTTCGTTCAATACATCCTATGACCGCAGAATCGACAGCTCGCTAATCCCTTGGACAGCGGTAGAAGCTGGCTCGACCCAGATCAATCGCTTCGCGGGATTGGGTAATCTTTAGCCCCGATTCCACCAAATGCTTGGCTGCTCCTATTTTATCTGCTGTCACCAATCCTTTTTTGCTATCAGATTCTTAAGTGCAGCGTTCTCAATGCTGGTGTGGCAAACCTCATCCAATTTTAGGTCAGTTCTGCCTGTTTCAGAATCACCACTATCTGAGATTCGCGAAATCGTGACTTCTTCATCATCTTCTCCTGAACTATTGTCGTCCTAGAAAACTCCAATTGCGTCTGTCTCAGTTTAGGGGAAGGGGACAGTATGGCGTGAGTAGTGAACGCGTTACTCAGCGGGAGGAACTGCCAGCAGCGTTTGAGCGCATGCTAGCGGACCCCAACGAACCTTACGTTCTCGACATCATCGTGGAGGCCGAGGAGAACGTCTATCCGATGATTCCGGCGGGAGGGACGTACCGGGATATCATTGTGGGGGACGAAGACTTGATGCAGATCTCGAGTGAAACTCAAGGTGCCAATATCTAAGGAAATAGCTCAGGCGAGAGACGGCTAGCGCAGTGCATCTGCGATAGCAGAAGATGCCAGACCTCACCCCACCAACGTTGGAGCACCATAAAAACAGACTAAACGTTAATGCTCCTCTTCGTTACATGTTTGCGTGTGCCCGACTCAAACACTGGCACACCGAGCATGAGTTCATTTCCGCCCTCAGGTTTCTTGTGAGAGGGGCCTGCAAACCTGAAAAAACGTCGCAATCGAGGCGGTAGTATGAACCTCACAAGAATATAGATCGGCTTAAAAGACATCTGCGTTCAAGTCAAACTCTTCCGAGAAGACTGCTATTGCTTCGCGGAAAATAGTGCTCTATCCATAGCAAAGCCCCGAAATTGCCAGCACAGCCGCGCCGCTTGATTGGCGAGCCTTGCAGTTATGGAGAGGGCCAGGGGTTACGCAAAGCAGCCATGGCCATCACTCAAGCACTTGACAAAAAACGGGTAAGTGCTGTTACATAATATAACATAATAATGTTTTTATTTAGTTTATTGCCTCGTGGAAGTGCGTGGCAAGGGAGAGCTGTTGGGACATCCGCGCGGCATATACCTGATCTTTACGACCGAGATCTGGGAGCGATTCAGCTATTACGGCATGCGCGGCCTACTGGTCTTGTTCCTGTCGGCGGCGACTATTGATGGTGGCTTTGGCTGGTCTTCCGCGCGTGCATTAGAGATCTACGCGACCTATGTTGCGCTCGTCTATATCGCGCCGATTATCGGCGGTTATATTGGTGATCGCTGGCTGGGCAGAAAAAGAGCAGTAATTGTCGGGTCGATTCTCATGATGGCGGGTCATTTCGCGATGGTGGTTCCCGGCGTTGCACCTGCAGTTGTGGGATCTATAACCAACTACCCCGTCAGCGACCTACTGCACGAAAGCGGCATTGAACTTGGCGCGCTTTCGGTGAGCACCCAACAGTTGGAGCAGATGGCTGCCTATGCGATGCATAGAGGATGGGGGGAGTTACCTCACACCAGCCTCACTCTGGCTTATTTGTTAGTGAGTTGGAGTTTCTACCTGGCACTTTTACTCATTATCCTCGGAACCGGCTTTTTCAAACCTAACATGGCGATCATGGTCGGTGAGCTCTATGAGAAAACCGATCCGCGCCGAGAGGCCGGTTACACCATCTACTACACGGGTGCCAACATTGGAGCCTTTGTCGCCAATTTAGTGGCGGGCACCATCGGTGAGGTGTTTGGTTGGCATCTTGGATTTAGTGTTGCCGGCTTGGGAATGGGCATTGGTCTGGTCGTATTCATCTTAGGTGCACGTCGCACTATGGTGGGCATAGGCGAACGACCCCAGCGCTCTCAGGTGCAAAGTGCGCCACTTAACAACCATGAACGCAAACGCGTACTCGGCATTTTGCTAATGAGTATGTTCACCATTGTCTTTTGGATGGGTTTTGAGCAGGGCGGGGGCCTGCTCAATGTCATGGTGAGGGACTCGGTTGACCGTTCAGTTCTAGGCTTTGATACGCCTGTAACCTGGTTTCAATCGCTCAATCCGATGTTCATATTCCTTTTTGCGCCCTTGTTTGTCGCTATGTGGGGCGCTTTAGCGAGGCGTAAGATCGACCTGCATCCCACAACAAAGTATGCGATTGCGCTAATCCTCATGGCGTCTTCTTTTCTGCTGCTCATTGGTGCTCAGGCCGAAGTCGAACGTACGGGGAGTTGTTCTGCCTTGTGGCTGGTTGCAGTCTTCGCTGTGCAGACTGCCGGCGAACTTGCCATTAGTCCCGTCTCCAAGTCACTGGTCAGCCGATACGCTCCCACCAGGATAGCCTCACCGATGATGGGAGCAGAGTTTGCGTGCTATGCGGTAGGTGCGTGGCTCGCTGGGCAGGTAGGTGCATGGGCATTGAACAGTGGGCCAAAAGAGGCATTCGAGCTCTTGCTCATTGCCTGCCTCACAACGGCGGCACTCTGTCTTGGTATCAGGCGTATTGTCGATCGGCTGTTAGCGTCTTCAGACTGAAGTCACGAATTTCGCATACTGGGCACAGCGATGCGCGATGACTGCTCGACATCCTGCCTGTGCATCGACAAGCATGGTTTTTCACTGTGTACTGTTGCGCGGCGTCAATCGCTTTAAGAGCTACCTTCAACGGATTGCCGATCTTGTAGACCAGCAGGTCCGTTGTGATGCCCAGAAATTCTTAGAGATGCGACTGCTTCTAATCGCCTACTGACACTCCCACAAATCCGTACTGAGGTATTTAAGGCCTGAATCGCAAATCATGATCGCTATGGTCTTCCCCTTCAGTTCACCC
>JBCCNJ010000092.1:0-17021 GCA_039025905.1 Pseudomonadota bacterium
CTCAAACCCTGCGGTGGTCAGGCTACGCAACGTCACATCATCGAGTTTCCAAATCAAGATGACGGCGGCCTCTGAGGGGGGTGTCAGCGGCGTGTCGGTGCACTACCTGGTGGTAGAGGAGGGCGTCTACGAGTCCCCTCGCATGGAAGCCCGGCGGGTGTTGAGTGACGACAATAACCGCAGTGGTGTCTGGCGCAAGCGCAGGATGGAGGAGTACCTCTATGCGAATACGTATGAGAAGCCGGTTGTTTTGGGTCAGGTGATGACGCACAACGATCCTGGATTTAGCGTGTTCTGGTCTCGTCGCGGCTGGAAGAGACAAGCCCGTCCGTCGGCGACCTCGTGTTATGTGGGTAGACATGTTGCGGAAGATCCGCAAAAGACGCGAGCGCCTGAGACCTTGGGTGTGATAGTGATCGAAAGTGGCTCTGGCATGCTGGGGGGTATTCCTTACTCTGCAGGCTATGGTCCGACATCGGTGAGAGGAGTGGGTGACTCGCCGGGTTACACGTATCCGGTTGGTGAGGTTGTTGCGCCCCAGACGGTGGTGTTGTCCTCGGCGGGTATGAGGGCCAACAATGGTGGTTGGCCGATTCTCTACGGTAGTTTTCCGGTGTCATCCAATGGAGTTGAGGTGGCGGTTGATGAGGACATGCTGAAGGATTCTGAGCGTAGGCATGGGGAGGAGAAGCTTGCGTATATCGTTATGGGAGCGCAGTAGCTTCTAAAGGACATGAGGTCGGCCTCTGGCTCGCTTCAGCGTGCTCTGGATAAGGCGACAGCTCCCAAACTCGCATCTCGATGCTGAAACCGTATATGAAGCCCAATTCGCGGGCTGATCTACAGTGCGCCGAAACTCAAGCTATCCAGTAGCCTGATATTTGCGCCGCCGCAAACGATCGGCTCACCCACAGAATCAACCTGCAGATAGACATCGCCTTCCGCGCCTAAAGTTTACCTGCAAAATACTGCTTTTAAGTCTGTCCGATAGCACCTCGTAAAACCATGCCGAGAACATGAGAATCGATAGTGCGCGCATCTCCAACTCGGGAACAGACCCTACTAGCATGATAGGATTTGATTCAATCTCATCGTTTGATGTTGTGCGTAGGCTCCGTCGGTAACACTGTTTATCAAGCGGTATCTTGACAGCAGAGAAGCGGATCAATAGCGAACTCCATGTAACCATTTATAGACGAGGGCTTGGATGTGCTGACGCTTTTTCAGTGGTTTTGTCTATTTGGAATTCTATCAGCCGCCTTTGCAGGGGGGCTGTATCCTTTATTGCGTCCAGTGCGAGCGAGGGACATCAAGGGCTTTCCTCTTGGCGAGGCGTTCACGGCAGGTGTGTTTTTCGCCCTGGCGCTAATCATGATGCTGCCTTCATCGTTTCATCTATTGGGAAAAGCGTTTCCGCAACTTGACTTTCCACTGGCTGCACTATTTGCGGTTGCTGCGTTTTTATTCCTTCTCGCCTTGGAGCACGCCAGCCATATTGTCGAGCGAGACATGACGGATCCGGAGGCAGATCAATTGCCGGTCTCGATCCCCTTAATCATGACAACCATGATTGCAATCCCCTCTTTCCTATTGGGTGCCGCCTTCGCGGTTAGCCCCTTCAATGCTGCGGTTTTTATCTTCATTGCGATCATGATGCATAAATCATCGGCTGCTTTTGGACTTGCCTTGATGATGGTGCGTAGCCAACTAAAACACTGGCAAGCCTGGCTAAGCTTCACGATCTTCGCATTTGCGACGCCCGCTGGCATTGTTCTTGGCGCCGATTTGCATCAAACCTTGGGTGAGTACGCCATGCTTGTTTCTAAAGGCGTCATACTGGCGCTGGCGGGTGGCACGTTTCTGTTTATGGCAACGTTACATCAGTGCCAGAACGCCGCAATGATCCGGATCTGCTGCGACCGAGCGGGTTTTTTATGCATGCTGGCAGGATTTGCAATAACTGCCCTGGTGCGACTGATCATCGGTGAGGCGCACAGGCTGTGATCTTGCCTTTACACTGACGTAGATACGTAATGGATTTGCACGATTTCGGTTGCAGATTGAAAATGTTATGTTATATCGTAACGCCCCCGCGGGATCTGCACATTGGCATTCGCCGAATTGTTGGCGTAGCGACAAGATAGGATTGAACATGAATACAGACAGGATCCGCTTTCGATCAGTAAGATTGTTGGAACGCTCCCTATGAAAGCGGCAAGCTCTACCCAGACAACATCGAAATTGTTCGGCCCACGGGAATCGGTTGAGCAGGTCGAAGAAGGTCATGTGCTAGCTCCTAAGTTTGATGAACACGGGCTTATCCCCTGCGTAACGACCGATGCAGAGTCCGGCGATGTATTGATGCTGGGATACATGAATGAGGAAGCGCTTGCAGAAACGATAAAAACGGGAGAAGCGAACTACTGGAGTCGCAGCCGACAGTGCATTTGGCGAAAGGGGGCGACTAGCGGTCTCGTACAGAACGTCGTAGAGCTTCTCATCGATGACGACCAGGACGCCGTTTGGCTCCGCGTCAACGTCGCCGGTTCAGGAGCAAGTTGTCATGTGGGATACCGCTCTTGCTTCTACCGTGCAGTGAATCCTGGCGGTCCTATTGATGGACCCGCTCAGCTAGAGTTTACTGAGGCACAGAAAACCTTCGATCCGAAGGATGTCTACGGTGATGCACCTAATCCGACACAGCTTTAAACGGGAACGTCTGAGGAGATTGAGATGCCGACAAAAACCCAAGAGCCTCGAAAGAAGGCACCCGCCAAATCTCGCACACAGAAAAAATCCGCGGCTTCCAGCGCGAAAGATAAGCAGTCCGGACTCAGTATCTACGGCGTAGCGCCCTACAAGCCGAAGAAGAATGAAGCGTATATGAGCGACGCGCAGCTTGAACATTTTCGTACCATTCTTGAGAACTGGAAAAAAGAACTGATGAAAGAAGTGGATCGCACACTTCATCACCTCAGGGACGAAGTCAGTAACTTTCCTGATGCGAATGATCGTGCTACCCAAGAGGCGGAGTTCGGACTAGAACTGAAAACCCGTGACAGGGAACGTAAGCTGATTCGCAAGATCGATTCCGCTTTGGAGCGCATCTCGCAGGGCGATTATGGCTATTGTGAAGAAACAGGCGAGGAGATTGGTCTGCGCCGGCTCGAGGCGCGGCCCATCGCCACGCTATCTGCAGAAGCCCAGGAACGCTATGAGAGAACAGAGCGCCATTTCGGCCGCCGTGAGGGGCGCGGCAAGCATATTCGCAGCCTTCGCCAGGGAGCTTGAGGCAAGCGCGAGCTTGCGAAATCCCCATGAGCGACTCCAGTAATTTTTACTTTCAGGATTACACCGAATGGCATCATGCGATTACAGAGCGGTGCAATATCAACTTGACTCCCGACTATGCCCGCTCTCGAATCTCTGCGTTGAGCAATTCAGATGATCCCACCACACAAGAATTTACCGCTAAGTATGGCGAAGCCTATCTTCGTCAGGTTATCGAATGGTTCGAACGAGCCGAGCAAGGGGGTTAGTGTCGCCGTGGCTCGGAAGCGTACCTCGATTTTAGTTTAAACTAGAGCTCTGCAGAGCCTGTCGTCGCTCTACCTAGGCAGATGGCATCAGTCCCCAGCATCGCTTCCCGCTTGTTACATCGCGTCTGCTACTTGCGCTTTACGGATAAGCTGAACCAGTTCTGATCGGTAACCAAATGGGTCTTCACCCCGGTTATCCAGCGCCAGCTGCAGTGCATCCTGATAGCCCCAGTCACCGGTGTACTTACCGCCGCGAAGCAATTCCGCAAAACCAGCGACGGCAATGGCAAATCGTGCTTCCTGGAGCGCGATCGCGGCGTCATCTGTCTGGACAGGAATAGGCTGGCTGATCAGGCGCGATACTTCTTCGCCCGGTAACTTATACCGTAGCTTCAGATAGCCATATTCATCCAGTGAACCCTCAGTTGGCTTTGGTTCAGAGTATCGCGAGTCAGAGAATGCGCCGCTATTGCTGTCTCTAGGAGTAATTTCATATAGCGCTGTAACACTGTGACCCGCCCCAATATCGCCTGCGTCAACCGCGTCGTTATTGAAATCTTCTTCGGCAAGAATACGCGTTTCGTAGCCCAACAACCGATATTCGCTTACGGTTGCCGGATTAAATTCCAGCTGAACTTTCACGTCAGCGGCTATAGGGAAAAGGGTGGATGTTGCTTCGGTGACGAGCACCTTTTGTGCTTCGCCCAAGGTATCTATGTAGGTGGCAACGCCGTTGCCGTTCTGAGCCAGAGACTGCATTAGCGCATTATTATAGTTGCCCTGACCGAAGCCTAGCACCGACAAAAAGACGCCCGATTGCCGCTTGCGCTCTACGAATCCCTTGAGTTCCTCGCGGTTGTGGATGCCGATATTAAAATCACCATCCGTGGCAAGAATAATGCGATTAACACCGCCGTCCGCCAAGTTGGCCTCGGCGAGTTGGTACGCTAGTTTGATGCCGGCCGCACCGGCTGTAGCCCCCCCTGCTTGCAGCCTATCGAGAGCGTTAAGGATTGCCTGCTTGTCTCTGACGGGTGTAGGTTCAAGCACTGTTCCTGCAGCGCCTGCATAGACTGCGATGGCGACCGTATCCACTGGCTGCAGGCTGGTAAGCAGCATTCGCATGGACTGTTTCACCAGTGGCAGTTTGTCCGGACTGTTCATCGAGCCAGAGACGTCAAGCAAGAACACTAAGTTCGTTTGCGGGCGGGTGTTCCTTAGTTCATAGCCTTTGATGCCGATCCGCACCAATTTGTTGCCTTCGCGCCAGGGGGCGTCGATAACGGCAATGTCGGTACTAAAAGGTGCCTCGCGCTTGTCGGGAACGGGGTACTCGTAGGGGAAGTAGTTGACCATTTCCTCCAGGCGGATGGCGTCTTTCTGTGGCAGAACGCCTCGATTAAGCTCTCGGCGCATAAAACTGTAAGAACTTGTATCGATGTCGATGGAAAAGGTAGATATGGGTTCGTCGCTAACCCGCCTGATCGGATTAGTCTCAATCGTTTCGAAGCGATCTCGACCCATGTCCCGGTAATCGGTGGAGGTGATCACCTCGTTGATAGTTGAAGGGGCTGCGGCTCGAGCCGCAGCAGCGGCTGCTGCACTGGCAGGTGCCGCTGCTGCGTACGCCTCACCTAATGGCTCTCGCTTACGGGCTGTTGCGGCTGCCTGTGCTTTTCGAGTAACACCAGAATCTTTCTCTGCACCCACTGTCGGTGGTCTAAGCGCATCGATGCTGTGATCGCTTGGATCGACTTGCATCTGAAAGTCCCTCGATACTTCGCGATCATCAATGCCCGAGGCAAGCGCGTCAGCTTCAAAGGGTTGTAGCGCTAATTGCGCAGGCGCACTCAGTCTCTCGGGTCTTGCCGCTTGTTCTGAGCTTGCAAGGGAGTCCATAGCCCGTTCAACACTGCGTTCTACTTTTACTACCTCGCTGGATTGCACTGACTTTGTAGGCTCTAACTCAGGCAACTCGAAACCAGTTTGTTGGGTTGCGAGTATTGCCGTATAGACCCCAACGACTAAAAGAGCGGCACTGGCAAAACCGCTATAGAGCCAACGCCTGGTCGCAGTGGTAGTACTAGCTTGGTACATGGGCTTATCCTCGGAAAAGTTAGACTTGGTACTGAGACGATGAATATCGCCGTTACCTTGGTCCTTCCGAGCGCCAATATTTTGCGCGTCGTCGTAAGCTGACAGTGCCGCCGCAACTGTTCTTGTTTTGACGCTTTCGTCAGGCTTAGCGTCTATCTGTTCAAAGAGCCGCTTCAAATCTTGCTCGTTCATACGCTAACTCCCGAATCCACTTCGGCGTTCAGTCTTTTCCGAATTTCATGTATGCGCCAGGACACGGTGGATTCTTTCACCGCCAGAATTGAGGCTGCCTCCGCGTGCGTTAGGCCCTCGCCCATAACTAAGGTCAGCGTTTCGCGAAAGCCATTACCCATCTGACTTACCAGGGAAAGTACCTGGTCCAACATCACCGCGGGCTCGGCCTCATCCTGGATTGCATAGTCTTGGGGTTCGTCGTGGGCGTGACGGCGTTCATGTTTATGCCAGTCACGGGCGCAGTTGATTACCAGTTGGTATAGCCAGGTGGTAAAAGCCGACTCGTGCCGAAACTGTCCGAGATTCCTGGCCAGTTTAATGCACGCTTGCTGTGCCACGTCCTCCGCGTCTTGGCGGTTGCCGCAGTATTTGCAGGCGAATCCAAATAGCGTCGGATAGTGCATTTGGACCAACAGTCTGAAAGCGTCGCGCTCCCCGCGCTGGGCGCGCTTGATCAACTCCACTTCAGCTACGGTCATATTCGATCCAGGGGCTCGATTTCCTGTAGGACGACTCGAGCGAGAAAGTCCTTGGAAAAAGTTTTAGAAAAAACTGCGCACATTGTTTATCAACCGCCCCGTCTATTAAGATTGCACCGAGTCAGCTGAACCCCTTGCTCGACGTGTAGGCGCGTATGCAAAAGAATAGGCAAATGCGGCCTCATTTTTGCCAGATTAGAGAGTCGCTTCATCGGCTGGTGCTGCTGGCGTCTCCTCAGCGGAATGAAGTACCCCAGAGTTCATTGAAAATCCTGCTTCACACCTTCCCCGATCAGAATTACTATCTTGGAGGTGCGGGTGAAGAAAGTGCGAACGTAAGTTTTGCAATATGGCACCAATCTTGCTGTTAGAAACTATCATTCATGGATGAGTGAGCGAAGGCCCTGACGGGCAAAGCTTCCAAAACCAAGACTGAGATATTCGAATATATGATGGAAAATCAAAGCTTTATTCAGCTGAAAGGTATATCGCAACGAAAGCAGCGCACGATTGACTCACCGCCGGAGTGGCTTCCCGGCCTGCATGATGGTGGCCACCTGATTGTGGTCGGTGGAGCGGAAGATCGAATACGCAAAAAAGATATACTGCGGCGTTTCGCAGAGTTAGCTGGAGGTATGGAGTCCCGCATTCTGGTTGTGGCTATTGCCTCCGAAACGCCCGAGGTCATTTTCGATGTGTATAAACACGCCTTCGGCCATTTGGGCGTGACTGACGTGCGTGGCCTTTTGTGCACAACTCGAGATGAACTGCAGCAGCTTGACCCTTTTGAAATGCTCGATGGCGTTACCGGGATTTATTTCAGTGGAGGTGATCAGCTGCGCATTTCGTCAATTCTCGGCGGGACGCGGTTTCAGAACCTCATGGAGCATATGATTCGCTGCGGTGTCACCTTCGGTGGCACCAGCGCGGGCGCGTCTGCCATGAGCGATGCGATGATTATTGGCTGGGATCCATCGGAACAACCCCTGGCGGGTAATGTGCGAATGTGCTCCGGGCTGGGAGTGCTGCGGCACATGGTCATCGACCAGCATTTCACGGAACGAAATCGTTTGAATCGTCTTATAACAGCAGTAGCACATCATCCTGGTTATTTAGGTGTGGGTGTTGATGAGGACACTGCTGCAATCATCTCACCTGATGGATCGCTGAATGTACTGGGGTCAGGAACGGTCACCATCGTCGACGGAACGGGAATAAAGGATTGCAACATCGCTGAGAAAGCACCTCACCATCCTTTTTCGGTGACTGGATTAAAGGTCCATGTTCTGTCGATAGAAAATCAGTTCAACCTAAATAACCGCGAGGTTATGTAGACGACACTGAGGGTAGTGCGCTATACCTAAGAAGTAGCAGTATCAATCGGTGTGACCGTCCGCTAAACGCGCCAATACAAAACACGGTGACGAGATGATTGTGCCGTGCAAGGCACATATGGAACTGGTGTGACCTCGGTCCTCTGATGTAATTCAGCGCAACTAAAATTGGATAGACATGCGAATATCTAAAATACGGGCTCTGCGTGGTCCGAATCTGTACAGCATTAAGCAAACGCAGCTGATCGTCCTACGCCTTGACCTGGAGTCTGACAATTCCCCCGAGCCTGACCAGGCAAAAGATCTTCTAAAACGCCTCGATGCGGTCCTGGGATTAGAAAGTCATCTGCTTGAAGAACTGCAAGAGGGCTTCGCGCTTACGCGCTTGATTGAAGTGATTGCCCTGGAACTGCAGTATTTCGCGAGTATGCAGGTCACGTACAGCCGGACTGAACCCACCATTGAATCGGGTATTTTCAATATCGTATTCAGTTACGAGGTGGAAGAGGCCGGCTTGTATGCAGGCGAAAAAGCGGTCTCTTTACTTGATGGCTTGCTCGAACGGGAATCGCTTGACTCACTGAAAAGTGCTGTCGATGACTGGGTATATGAATTGCGACTCATTCGGGAAGAGCATCGTTTAGGTCCGAGCTCGGAAGCGCTTATCTCGGAGGCGGCTCGTCGGGGTATTCCATCTATTCGTCTCGATGCGGCAGCTCTCGTACAACTTGGATACGGGCGTCATCAGCAGCGTATCTCTGCGTCAATCACCGAGAACACTCGCGTGATTGCGGTGGACCTTGCTGGCGATAAGTACGCCACTAAGGAGCTTCTTGCTGAAATGTCGATGCCTGTTCCCAGGGGGCGGAACCTGCGTTCGGAGGATCACATCGAGGAGACGCTGGAAGACATTGGCTTTCCCGTAGCGATCAAACCGCTGGATGCCAACCAAGGGAAGGGCATCACAACCAATATCACATCGCTGGATGAAGCGGTACTTGCGTTTCACAAAGCGCAGGAGCACTCGACTGATGTCATTATCGAAACGTCTCTTACAGGCTTCGATTTTCGCGTCTTGGTTGTCGACAACAAACTCGTCGCTGCGGCGAGACGTGATCCCGCCCACGTGATCGGTGATGGTAAAAGCTCAGTAGAAGAGCTGATCGATCTTGCTAATGAAAACCCGTTACGGGGCATTGGTCACGAAAATGTGTTGACGAAAATTGAAATCGACGATGCCACTAAGAAACTCCTGTCTCAAAATAATCTAAGCCTCGATTCGATAGTCGAAGAGGGCGAATACTGCGCGCTGAAAACCACTGCGAACTTATCAACTGGAGGAACGGCTACAGACGTAACTGATGAAGTTCACCCCTACAATGTCTTCCTATTTGAGCGCATTGCCCATTTCGTGGGTCTCGATGTGGGTGGAATAGACGTAGTAGCCCCCGATCTGTCGACGCCGCTGAATGAAAATGGCGGTGGCGTTGTGGAAGTGAATGCTGCACCCGGTCTGCGCATGCATTTGGCGCCATCGACAGGTACACCCCGCAACGTGGCCGAGCCCATTCTGGATATGCTTTTCCCGCCCGGATCGCCTCACCGTATCCCGATTATTGCGATGACGGGAACCAACGGTAAAACCACCACTGTTCGCTTGATTGCTCACCTGATCAAGAACACTGGTAAAACTGTCGGCTTTACTACCAGCGACGGCGTCTATGTTGGAAACTACCTGACAAGCACAGGGGATACCACCGGCCCGCTTTCCGCGCAGATGATCCTTAAGGACCCTGATGTGGATGTTGCTGTGCTCGAAACGGCCAGGGGAGGCATCCTGCGAGCGGGTCTTGGCTTTGATTATTGCGATATTGGAATCTTGACCAATGTTGCACCTGATCATTTAGGTCAGGGCGATATTCACACAATAGAGGACATAGCTCGCCTAAAGTCGGTGGTGCCCGAGTCGGCTCGCGACTATGCAATTCTCAACGCCGATGATCCCCTGATTTACGAGGTTAAAGATCGCGTTCAGGCGAAGGTGGCTCTGTTCAGTATGCAGTCAGAGAACCCGCGGATTGAAAAGCACCTGGCGCAAGATGGTCTCGCCTGTGTGCTGGATGATGATTGGATTGTGCTGCGAAAGGGTCGCTGGAGCATCCCCATTGAAAAAGTGATCGACATTCCCCTGACCTTGTCAGGTCGCGCGAAGTTTAATGTTCAAAATGTACTCGCGGCGACACTGGCAGCGCACTGTTACGGTCTTAAACCCAACGAAATCAAGGTTGGCCTTAATACATTTGCACCTTCGATCGCGCAAACCCCGGGTCGTCTCAACGTGATTGATATGCAGGGCTTCACGGTACTAATTGATTATGCACACAATGCAGCCGGCATGGCGGCCCTTAGGCAGTTTGTTGACGATTTTCCAGCTAACCGCAAAACGGTGGTCATAGGTGGGACCGGAGACCGCAGGGATGTGGACATTGTCGAACTGGGCACGCAGACCGCCGAGATGTTCGACGACGCCATTATCAGAGAGGATGACAATCTTCGTGGACGAGCCCCCGGAGAGACAGCAGATCTCGTTATCCAGGGAATCAAACAGGTTGACGCGGACTTTTCCTATGAACGCATTCTCAACTCCAAAGCGTCGATTGAGTATGCCTTGGAGAATGCTAAACAGGATGACCTGATCGCGATCTTAGGCGGCAATAGCGAGGAAGCTATCGATCTGGTTGGCGAATATCGTGAAAAGTCGCTCGACTCTAGTATCAGCAAAGACGATATTCCCAATATGAGTCGCTGAACCAGCGCTGATCGAGACGTCGTGGAAATCCTCCACCTCCGAATGACTGTAGGGCCGAATCTCTACAGCGTTCAAACGCATACACTTATCGTCGCTCGCATTCGCCTGACTGGCGGCGAGACTGAGCAAAGCCTGCAGGCAGTGATCGACAAGGCCTTGGACCTGCAAAATGAAGCTTTGAAGCTCGATTTGAGTTTCCAGCACATACAGCCATTGTCAGACAATAGCTGTTATAACGCCGTGTTTGAGAGCCCGAGCGAGGCCATTGGGTCTGCAGCTTTGAGAGCTTGCGTATCTAGAGAACAGAAGCCGTCGGATATCCATGCACACTTGCAAGCGATATGGAATGCCCAGCGGGGACCGTCCTGCCTGCGACCTTTGATTCAAGAGGCTACGCGCCGCGGTATCCCTCACCTTTCGTTGAACGGTGACTCCCTTATCCAGCTCGGCTATGGCTGTCAGCAGCAGCGCATTAATGGGAGTATCACAGAGCTCACTTCACAAATCGGGTTAGACATTGCCAGCGATCGAGCCCTTTGCGGTCGTCTCTTACGGTCGATGGATATGCCAGCGGTCCAACCTGAAGAGGTCTATCATAGCGACGACCTACAGCGCAGTTTACGCAAACTGGGTTTCCCCATTGTGATGAGTCTGCCATCGATGGAGTTGCTGCCAACCCTGGTATTTGACGATGAGGAAACAGCGATAGCTGCACTGGAGATGGCCTTAAAAGTCGCCCAGCATGTTTTAGTGGAGCCCAGTATTTCGGGGCATGATTACCAGGTCTTATTGGTGAGCCACAAGTTCACGGCGGCCGCCATGCGTCCCGGTGTCATCGTGAAGGACGAGGGCGGGGCGAACCTTGCGAAGATGATGACAGCTGCGGCGCGACAGCAGCAACGTGGCGATGCTGTCGATGTGTTAAAACGCCTTTATCTCTCGTTTGAGTCTGTGAAGTGGCTTGAGCAACACGCTTACAATCTGCAGCAGGTATTGCGGGCTTTTCAGCAGCTAGACCTGAGCGATTTGGATGACTTTGCTACTACTGCCGCCCACGCGGATGTCAGTACACTGGTACACCCTGACAATGTCACCTTGTTCGAGAGAGTGTCTCGCTTCGTCGGTCTAGATATATGTGGCGTGCATCTGCGGGCAGACGGTCTAAATCGTAATCTGTCGGAGCAAGCTGGGAAGATCCTGCGTGTCTGTGCTTCGCCCGATTTGAGCCTGAATGATTTTCCATGCGAACCGAGGGCTGTGAATGTTTACAAGCCGGTGATAGATCAGCTGTTTCCTAACGAGGCGACGGGCCGAATTCCCGTAATCGCAGTAACCGGCACAAACGGGAAAACAACGACCACGCGCCTGATCGCCCATCTTATGAATACAGCAGGCCGCAAGGTGGGCTTTACCTCCTCAGACGGAGTCTACGTTCAGGGGTTTCGTATTCAGGAAGGGGATTGTACCGGAGAGCAGGCAACCTGGACGTTGTTAAAAGATCCGGAGGTCGATACGGCTGTTCTGGAATATCCGCGTGGTGGCATTATCCGGGCCGGCCTCGGATTTGACCAATGTGACATTGGGGTAGTCTTGAATGTTGCGGCCGATCATTTGGGTACCCGGGATATTCATACAATTGAAGAAATGGCCGAGGTGAAGGCGGTTGTTGCCAAGAGTGTCTGCCCACAAGGCTTTGCCGTGCTCAATGCCGATGATGATCGTGTTTATGCAATGCGTGATCAGATTCAGAGCAAGGCCGCGCTATTTTCGCTTGACGCAAACAACGTTCGCCTAGAAGACAGTGAATTCCGCTGCTTTGTACGTGAGGGCGAGTTGATGATAGCGCGGTCTTCGATGTTTGATGTTGTTGCGAAGCTGTCAGATATACCGATAACGTTCGGTGGGCAGGCGCTGTTTAATGTTCAAAATGTGATGGCCGCCAGTCTTGTAGCGTACTGCCACGGCCTATCGATTGGTACCATTCGCCGCGCTTTGATGACATTTGACCCGGGCTTGGCTGGAACGCCGGGACGAATGAATTTTTTCTACGGAGACCATTTCCGCGTTCTGGTGGATTACGCCCATAACGCTGCCAGCATGCACATGCTAAAACAGTTTCTAGACCGCTCCAGAACAGAAGCGCGGCGGGTAGGTGTCTTGGGTGGCACAGGAGATCGCTTGGATAAGGACATCATGGAAATTGGCAGCCTGGCGGCTGGCATGTTTGATTTTCTCATTATTCGGGAAGATCGTGATTTACGGGGCAGGGAAGAGGGAGAAACGGCTGCATTAATTGAAGCAGGTGTACTCGCGAACGAGAGTCCTGTTCCGTGCAAAGTGATCTTGGATCCCATGGGTGCTGTGCGGTTCGCCATCGAAAATGCGCAAACTAACGATCTGATCTGTATCTTAGGTGGGGACGTCGAGGATTCTCTCAATGTCGTTCGAGAGTATTGCCGGCCCACACGCTAGCTTAAAGGTGTGCGAGATTCAGTCTTTGAAAATACGCACCTGGGCATCTTGATCGCGCGACTTCCAGGCCCGGTACATACTCTCTGAGTTGAACTCGACTGCCAGGTTGCCGTCCTTATCGACCGCCACCAGCCCGCCGATACCGCCGATGGGTGCGAGTGAATTAAAGACCACGTCCCTTGCAGCGTACTCCAGAGATTGTCCTGCCCACTTCATGCGTGCCGAAATCTCGTGACCCACAACCTCACGAATAAAGAGTTCGCCGACGCCGGTGCAGGAGACCGCACAGGTCGCATTGGAGGCATAGGTGCCGGCACCGATGATAGGTGTGTCGCCGACGCGTCCAATCACTTTGTTAGTCAAGCCGCCAGTAGATGTGGCTGCAGCCAGGCAGCCGTTCTCATCTAAAGCGACGGCGCCAACCGTGCCAAGCTTGACCCGGTCTAATGCCATTTTGCGCTGGGCCTTCGCCTCTTCCAGCTCCTCAATTCGCTGCGCAATGACAAAATAGGATTCATCGACACGTTCGATATCATCAAAGCGGTCTGCAAAACGCTCGACACCCTGTCCCACTATGAAATCGACGTCGGGCTCTTCCATCAGCTTTCTCGCGAGGGAGATGGGGTTTTTAATAGAGTTGCCGCCGGCAATTGCGCCTGCGTTTCCCGCACCATCCATGATAGCGGCGTCACACTCTATACCAGCGTTTTCGTTCAATACAGAGCCCTTGCCTGCGTTGAATAAAGGCGAGTCTTCCAGCCCTCGCACGGTCAATTCAACGGCATCAATACAGGTTCCCCCAGCTTCCAGCACCTGCCAGCCCAGCAGCAGGCAGGCCTCCAGCGCCTCGCGGTACAGTGTTTCTCGTTCAGAAGTAAAGAAGGACCTCGGTAGGACGCCCGAGCCGCCGTGAAGCGCAATCGCAATGGGTGGTGTTGATGTCATTATGGTCAGCTTACGATGTGATACCCGTAGAGAGCAATCAAATAGACGCTAGTGACGGCACTGATGCTGACTGCGATCCAGACTGCGATTTGTCGCCGTCGTTCCAGCGTGTGGACTTTCGCCTTGTTCGATTTCCTGGATAGTCGCCACATGAGTAGCGGACAGAGGCAGAGGCCATTGCCGATAAGTGGGACGATAAAAAACCAGGAGAAGGTCATCCAGGTTCCGTAGTGAAACAGCGAAGACGTGCGCGCATAGAACTCGCCCCACATACTGAGGTCGTGGCCGGTGATGGCGGTCTCGTTAAATATCTCCAATGCGCGAACGCCGATCGCCATGAACAGACCAGCGACTGCCAGCATAACGCCCATTAAAGCCATACCGAGATCCGCCTCGGCACCTGTCACCTTGCTGAGATACGGCCGCTTGAGTTTGCTATGAGTTACCCCATAGGCGCAGTACACAATTAGCCCGATGTTGAGCCAGGCGACAAAACGAAGCAGCGAAGTCATGGGCAAATTCGAAATCAAGTAGGCGCACGCGGTGATTCCTAGGATAGGTAGGGTGTGTTCGTTGAACCACCACAAAACGGGAATCGCGATCAATAAAAATGGAATCTTGAAATGCCAACTCCCCGGTATGTAGATAGCGCCGATCACCAGCACCACGATGGCGGTTGCGGCCCATGGCAGGCCACCGGGAACGCGAAATTTACGCGGCCGCTCTGGGTCCACAATGCGCAGCGCGATGACGCCGGCGCACACCAGAATGAACGCCGATAGCGTGCCGATGTTCGTTAAGTCAATAATGACGTCCAGGCTGGCTGTCGCGGCAAAAAATCCGACCAGTGTTCCGGTAAGAAGAGTCGGCCAAATTGGGGTTCTAAATTTGGGGTGCAGTTTCGAAAACACGGGCGGCAGCAGGCCGTCACGAGCCATTACGGAGAAGATGCGTGTTTGTCCCAGTATGACCACCAGCAAAACGGCTGTTGTTGCCATAACCGCTCCCACGGCAATGAAGCCTGAGACCCAGGACAGCTTGCTGCTCGCATAGTTCAGCGCTAGCACCAGTGGTGAGGACGCATCCGGTTGATTCATGTTTTGCTTGAGAACGTCAAACGGGATTAGGCCACTGAACACCAGAGAAACAGCCACGTAGAAAATACTGACGATGACCAGCGACGAGAGAATACCAATGGGCAAATCCCGCTGGGGGTTCTTGGTCTCCTCAGCGATCGTGCTGACGGCGTCAAAACCGATATAGGAGAAAAATACGATTGCGGCCCCGGCACTGATCCCCGCCCAACCGTTGGGTGCAAAAGGAGTCCAATTCTCAGGTTCAACCCAGAACAGACCAACACTGATAAACAGTAACAGCGCCAGAATATTGATGATAACCATCGCGGAGTTCATCTTCGCCGTCTGACGAATACCCCACATCAAGAGCACAGTAATACCTGCTACGACCAAAAACGCCGGTAAATTGAATATGATAGGTACGCCAAAAAGTGTAGGTACGGTGTCGAATGCTCCGCTGGGTAAAGTATCCCTCATGCTATCGGCTGCTTCGAAATTCATACTTAACCAAAATGGGAGCTCCAGGCCGAAGCCTTTGAGAAGCGCGATAAAGTAGGACGACCAGCTTATGGCGACGGCGACCGCACTGACCCCGTATTCGATAATCAAGTCCCAACCAATGATCCACGCCACGATTTCACCGAGCGTCGCATAGGAGTAGGTGTAAGCTGATCCCGATATCGGGATCATGGAGGCAAGCTCTGAATAGCAAATCGCGACCATGGCGCAAACCACGGCGGTGATCAGGAAAGAGATGGATAGCGCAGGCCCAGCACCCGGCCTGATGACGTCGCCTGCGGTAGCGGTGCCGATGGTGGCAAAAATGCCGGCGCCCAAGGTGGCACCTATGCCAATCATCGTCACTCCCCATGGACCCAATGCGCGCACCATTTTATGGTCGCGCGATTGCGCCTCAGAGATCATCGAATCTAAGTTCTTTGTATCGAATAAAAAATTCTTTGTTTTCAAGAAAGGTGCTGCACAATACTACTGAGATGTAACATCAGTGTAATGAGTATGAAGAACTAGATGCAAGACACGGTTTTGTTGTTTGAGGTGGCGGGAGGACGCGACAAGAACGCCTCGGGCAATAGAGCGGATTCAGTGCCTCTTCTGGGTGCGTTCGACTCTCGTGGTATCCCCGGTGAGATAGCTCAGTATTCACCGGGAGAGGAGCAGGCGTTGCTGGCGCGGTATCAAGGCCGAACGAGTATTGTTTTGAGCCGCATTAATCCGGGTGATCTTGGGGAAATTGATACTTATTGGAAGTTTCTGAACAAGTTAGAACAGGGCGGAGCAATTGTAGAGACGCGCCCCGAAGTGATGCGAGTGCTGTCTTTCAAAGATCTCATTTATAAACTGCGAGACTCGCCTTTTTCATCGGAAGCAACGGACTTTTATCCATCTCTGGAGGCAATGCGAAATCGCCTGCCCCTATCATTGATGACCGGTCCCAGAGTTTTGAAAAGAAACTTTACCTCCACGGGGGTCGGGGTTTGGAAGTTGGAATTGCTTAGGGGTGAGCGCATCGCCTGTACCGAGGCCGCTGATAATGCATCGCAGACATTTGACGATTTTGCGGCCCTGTTTAAGTTTCTCGAGCCAAACTTTTTTGGCGGGATAGTAGATAAAAGCTCCTATTTCGCAGGCCGAGAGGGTTTACTCGATGTGCCTTTTTTACCGGGTATTCGCGAGGGCGAGGTGAGGGTGTTTTTTGTCCATGAAGACCCTGTCTACGTGTTACACAAAAAGCCTCAAGAGGATAGTTTCTCTGCAGCGCTGTTCAGTGGTGCACATTACACAGCAGACGAAAGGTTAAGCCGCTGGCAGCCAGTGATTGATTTCAGCCTGTGGGGCCTGCGCCGCATCAAAGAGGAGCTTCATGGCCTGGACCTGCCGGTAATATGGAGCATGGATTCCATCCCCGCGGGACGTGACCAGTACGTCTTGAGTGATATCAATGCTGCAGCCGTCGGCTTTAGCTCACCTAGCATTGTTGATTCGATCAGTAACCGGATAGCGCAGACGCTCTGCGA
>JBCCNJ010000093.1:0-16366 GCA_039025905.1 Pseudomonadota bacterium
ACTACCTAGCCTATATGTATTAAACAAGAATGTTTGTTTAAATTATATTAAAAAATTGGTTGTCAGGCCGCCGTCATACCGCCATCTACAGCAATGTGCGCCCCGGTTACCGCGCTGGATTCGTCCGATGCCAGATAGACCACGGTACTGGCCACCTCTACCGGCCGCAGCAAACGCCCTATGGGGTGAGTCGCGATCAATCCGGCGAGGGCCTGTTCCCTATCTTCGGCACCCTCCAATAACGACTCCACCATCGGTGTCATCACCACACCGGGCAGCACTGCGTTACAGCGGATGGGGTAGTTTTGTTCTGCACAATGCAGGGCAATGGAACGGGTAACACTCAACGCAGCCGCCTTGCTGGCACCATAAGCGAGCGTCCAGGCACTGGTTTTCATCGCCGTAGTGGACAGTACATTGACGATGGAACAGGATCGCTGCGCGCTTTTCATGACGGCGATGGCCGCCCTAGCTCCCAATACAATCCCACCTGCATTGGTGCGCATGGTAGCCTCAAACTGGGCGAGGTCTACGGACTCAATACTATTTGGCGACATCACCCCGGCATTGTTGACTAACGCATCTAGCGCACCAAAGCGATCGATGACCTCCGAGGTGGCCTTCGCCCAACTCCGCTCTTCATCGACATCAAGCTCTATGAACACTGCATCATGACCCAGCTCCTCTGCCACCGCGATGCCGCCAGCCCTATCCCTACCGGTCACCACCACCGAGCCACCTTCTTGCGCGGCGCGGCGCGCGATAGCAACGCCTATACCCGTGGTCGCGCCGGTCACCAGGATCACTTTATTCGCCAGCCGACTCACAGTACTGCGCGCACTCAGGCCGCCAGCTCGGGCGACGACGACTGCTTCGACGGTTCGCATCGCGCCTGCCAAAAACGTCGTACCCGACTCGCCCTGCTGCCATACAAATTGGCCGAGACTGTTATCCGTTTGAGATAGTGTCCGATCTTCAGCTCATCGGTTGTGGCGATACCGCCGTGCAGTTGAATGGCATTGTGCGCGACGAAGACAGCACTCTTGTCTGCCTTCGCTTTCGCCGCTGCCAGAAATAGCGACGCGTCTTGCGCGCCATCGCGTAGTTTGATGGCAGCGGCATAAACCAGTGAGCGCGCCAACTCGCTCGCCATATACATGTCCGCCAGACTATGTTGCAGTGATTGAAACTCAGCGATGGGCTGTCCGAACTGTTTTCTGTGTGAGATATAGCGCGCTGTTTCCGACACCAATACGTCCATGGCACCTATGCTCTCAGCCGCCAGCGCCAGAGCAACATCGTCGAAAACTGAGCGGATGAGCTGTTCTGCTTTATCACCGCTGCACAGTAGTAGGCGACTATCAACAGATGCGCCATTCAAATTCACTTCTGCCGCGCAACGCCCGTCAACCGTTTGATAAGGTGTGAGCGCCAGGCCCGGCTGATGGGAATCCACCAGAAAGAGGCAAAGGTCACCGCGTGCAAGCCCCGGCGCCACCGCACCGGCCGTGGCCGAAACAATGAAGAAGTCAGCGGTCGGCGCATTGTAAATCACCGCTTTGCGACCAGAGAGCGCAAACGCGCCGCCCTGATACGTCGCGGTGCAACGCACAGACCCTCGCTCATCGCAATGCTGCGGCTCCCCATGAGCCAGTGCGCCCTGAGTGCGCCCTGCGATAATCGCGTTCAGGCGCGTATCAATATCGTTTCCGCGTAAGCGTTTCAGCACGCCGCCCGCCATCAAGACCGTTTCCAAAAACGGTTCTACCACCAGAAAGCGCCCACACTGTTCAAACAGCAACATCAGTTCTATGGCCGATCCACCCAGGCCACCTTGCTCCGGCGCGAAGGGTAGCGCTAGCCAGCCCAAATCGGCGCATTCCTGCCACAATGCGCGATTAAAGGGTTCCGGGCCCGCGACGGTCGCCTGCCGCTGTTCAAACTGATAGTTATTGCGCAGGTAAGAGTGCAGTGACTCTCTAAGGGCATGTTGCTCTTCGCTCAAATCAAAATTCACGTCAGACTCCCTCGCGGGCAAGCACCATGCGGGCGATGATGTTGCGCTGAATCTGTGCTGTTCCGCCATAGATGGTGGACGCGCGATTATTGAGATAGCGATTCATCACGTTGATACCAGAGACTGGTCCAATACAAGGACCGGTAAAGTCCGGATCCAGACAATGGTTCTGCAGAGGGGCCAAATACTGACCGCGTAAGCGCACGGCCATCTCGTCCAATGCCTGGCCCAACTCGGTGCCTGTCACTTTGATCATGGAGGAAAGAGCACCGGGCTTCCCCTGCTCCTCCAGCCTTGTTTTTAATCGGTACTCCGTATACTCCAGCGCGAGCTTATCAATCTCCAGTTCAGCCAGTTCAGCGGTAAACACCGGATCCTCTATAAACGGCACATCTCCCTCACTGCATGCACTGCTGGCCATGGTTTTTATCTGGCTCAGCTGCTTATCCAGTGCAACGTAATAGCTGTAGCCCCCGCGTTCATGTTCCAGCAGGTACTTCGCTATTTCCCAGCCCTGATTTTCCTCTCCCAACCGCTGGCTGCTAGCGACCCGCACATCTTCAAAGAACACCTGACACTGCTCTACCTCCCCATCCAGCGAGACGATAGGTGACACCGTAATGCCGGGAAGATCTAAATCCACCAATAGGAAACTGATACCGGCCTGTGGCTTCTCGGACTTGCGTGTGCGTACCAGACAGAACATCTTGTTGGCATGATGCGCGAGACTCGTCCAGATTTTGGAGCCATTGAGTACATAGTCATCGCCTACTTTTTCCGCCTTCATCTGCAGCGATGCTAAATCTGAACCCGCCTCCGGCTCGGAGTATCCCTGACACCACACGTCCGCTGTCGATAAAATACGCGGCAGCAGCACGCGCTTCTGTTCAGTCGTGCCGTAGCGGATGATCATGGGTCCTAGCATCTGAATCCCGATAGAAGATGTAGCCGGTGAGTTGGCGCGCTGACATTCCTCGTGAAAGATTGCCTTCTGCATCTGGCTCCAATCGGTGCCGCCGTACTCAAGCGACCAATCCGGGGCGGCCCATCCCTGATCATGCAGGGCGCGTTGAAACGACATCGATGCTTCAAACTCAGAAAAAATGCTGGTTGTTCTCAACCCGGCGCGACGCATATGAGGGGTCAGAGCCGACGTCAAGAACGCCTGCACCTCTTGGCGAAACGCCATATCCTGTGGCGTGAGTTCAAGATTCATATGTTTGCCTTTTGGCTATTATTAGCAACCGCATCCTCATAAATTAAACATACATGTTTGTTTGATACCTGGCAAGCCTTTCCTGTCCGACAACGTCTATGACGCCTGAGGTTTGCTGCTTAGGACACTTAGTGCCAATAGGGTTTTGCGCAGGAAGATACGTTGCTGTCGGCCACCTATCAGGTCCCAGCCCTAGTCGACTTCAGCGATTTTCAGGAGTTGCTTGCCGAAGTTCTTGCCTGTGAACAAACCCTGGAGTGAACGCGGTGCAGACTCAAAGCCCTCGTCGATATCTTCCAACACCGTAATCTGCCCGGCGTCTATCCACTGCTGCATCTCACGCGTTGCCGACTCGAACTCATGCTGGTAGTCGGTGACGATAAAGCCCTCCATGCGGCTGCGTCGGATCACTAACTGCATATAGTTCGCCGGCCCCGGCGCCTGCTTCCCCTTGTAATATCCGCTGGAGATACCACCGCACAATACGACACGACAACCCTGCGCCATATTGACCAGCGCCGTATCGAGAATCTCACCGCCGACATTGTCAAAATAGATATTGATGCTATTGCCACAGACCTCGCGCAACCGATGTGCCAGCGACTCGTTCTTATAGTCGATAACCTCATCAAACTTCGCCTTAGCTTTCAGCCAGACACACTTGCGCTCTCCCCCGGCGATGCCGATCACACGGCAACCCTTGAGTCGCGCGATTTGACCGGCGACCGATCCGGTTGCACCCGCTGCACCGGACACCAGAAACACATCGCCCTCTTTAGGTTTTGCAATTTTTTGCATTCCAAAGTAAGCCGTCATGCCGGTCACGCCGTAGACATGCAGTGGATAGGTGATAGGCGTACCCTCTGGCACTTTTCTGACGCCCCAACCGGCATCGCCCTCGACAGCAGCGTAGTCCTGCCAGCCAAAAGAGCCGGCCACATGATCGCCTACCTGAAAACCTGGATGCCTAGTTTCGACAACCCTACCCAAGGCTTCAGAGCGCATCGGCTCGCCGATTTGCACCGGTGGCATATAGCTCTTGACATCGTTGAGCCAGCCGCGCTGTGCAGGCTCAAACGCAAGGAAGAGATTGCGTACCAAAATCTGACCTTCAGCAACCTGGGGAATCGCCGTTTCAACCAGTTCAAAATGCGTATCTGCGACGTCTTTTTCCGGACGATTTTTCAATAGCCACTGTCGATTAACGCCTGCTGTCATAATCTACTTTGCTCCTACACTGTGTCCGCGATACCAAGACAGGTCCGTCCTAGCCTGACTGCGATCGCGCCTTCTCATCCAATATTGCGGTTTTCATCCGCCCAATACGGCTCACGCAAAACGGTCTTCAATAATTTGCCCGAAGGGTTTCTGGGCAAGCTTTGCAAGAGGCTCAATTGGCGCGGAATTTTGTAGCCGGCGATTTTTCCTCGACAGAATGCAATCATCTCCTCAACACTCAGGCTTGCACCGTCGTGCAGGACAGCAATCGTCATCAATGCCTCACCAAAGCGCTGACAGGGCACACCGATCACGGCCACCTCTTGTATTGCGCCCATTGCGCTGAGCACGTTCTCCACCTCTGCCGGGTAAATGTTTTCGCCGCCACTGACTACCATGTCTTTGATTCGATCTTTTAGATAGAAGTAACCTTCGCTGTCGCGGTAGCCGGCATCACCCGTGTGCAACCAGCCGTTGCGCAGTGTTTTGTCTGTTTCTTCCGGGAGTTGGTAATAGCTGTTCATTACGCTCGCTGAGGCAATACAAATCTCACCCACCTCCCCATCGGGGACGGGATGACCGGTTGAATCGACGACCTGCATGCGCGCCCCCACACAGGGTCGTCCGCAGGAGAGCAAGAGATCGGTTCTGCCGTTCACGGCACGCTTATGGTCCTGAGCCGATAGGGTGGCGACGGTACCGGTAGACTCGGTCATGCCATACATCTGGATGAACGCGGCACCGAATACCTGCATAGCACGCAACAGCACACTTTCAGCGATGGGAGAGGCACCGTAGTAAATCTGCCGTAGCGCTGGGAACGGTTCCGCATCGACATCAGGCAGGTTAAGTAAGGCCATTATCATGGCAGGCACCATAAACACGCTGGCCACCGAATGCGCTCTTAAATCCTGTGGCACGGCGTCGGGCACAAACTCCTGGTGGAGCAAAATATGCTGGCCGGCGTTTATGGAAAGCATGAAGGAGCCCGCGCCACCAATGTGAAATAGGGGCGCGATTAACAGTACCGTGTCACCCGGGTTGGGCCGATACGCCAGCGCCGCGTTGTTCATCGTCATCAGGGCATTGAGGTTGTGATGGTTACTCACGACCCCCTTGGGTCGCCCTGTGGTGCCACTGGTATAGAGCTGAAGCAACTCATCGTCCGCCGCCAGATCCACGTGCTTTGGATTCGCTGCATCCTGCGCCGCCAACCACGCGCGCCATTCGCCGTCGCCGAATGCTGCGCCACCCATGACGATGACCTCACCAGTCATTCTTTCACGGGCATTCATTCTTTCATGGATAGTATCGGCCATGTCCGACAGCTGCATATCCAGCACAATCAACAAACGGGTGTCGGCGTCGGCCAAAACATAGACCAGCTCATCTATCGCCAACCTGAAATTCAACGACACCAAAACGGCACCGATTTTTGACGCGGCGAATAAGGCGTAGCCGTGTTCAACGCTGTTGCGACCCAGGATGGCGACCCGATCGCCTTTGCCGATTCCCTTGGCGCGCAAGCCGTTCGCAAGTCGATTCACATTCTGATGAAACTGCTGATAGCTCAAGGTTTCAGCGGCCAGCGTGACACAAGGGGCACTGGGATATTGGGTCGCATAGTAATCAAGGTAATCATGTGCCAACACGGTATTTCCCTCTTTAGCTTGCGTCGCTAGCGCCTAGATCGCCGCCGCCAATTCACAACCCTGCCTGATGGCGTGCTTGGCATCGATTTCCAACGCCACATCCGCCCCTCCAATGAGGTGCAGCCCGGGCACCCGACCCTGCAGTGCCTCGAACAGCGTTTGATTCGATTTTTGACCGGCGCAGATAATCACCGTATCCACATCCAAGGTGACGGTTTCTCCCGCTATTAGCACCGATAAGCCCGCATCGTCTATGCGCTGATACTCCACGGCATTGATCATGTGCACGCCTTTGCGCTTGAGGCTGAGCTTGTGCGCCCAGCCGGTTGTCTTGCCCAAGCTTCTTCCCATCGAAGTGGGTTTACGTTGCAGTAGGTAAATTTCACGATCGGCGCGCTCAATAACCGGCTCAACCCCGGTGACGCCGCCGCGCGGATGATTGCTAAAATCGATACCCCATTCGCGCGCAAACACGTCGATATCGAGGCTGGCAGAGACGCCCTTGTGACTGACCAACTCGGCGACATCAAAACCAATGCCTCCGGCGCCGACGATCGCAACCCGTTTGCCGATAGTCCGTTCGCCGAGAATCGCCTCAACGTAGCTCATCACCATAGGGTGTTCGATACCGTCAATATCAGGTGTTCGCGCGGCAACACCGGTCGCAACAACAATCTCATCCCAACCGCCGTCCACGAGTTCATCCGCCGATACCCAATGGTTCAGGCGCAGATCGACAGCCTGTAGCTCAAGCTGACGGCTGTAATAGCGAATCGTTTCATGGAATTCCTCTTTGCCGGGGATACGCTTCGCCAGATTGAAGTGACCACCAATCTCACTGCTGGCCTCAAACAGCGTGACAGTATTCCCGCGTTCGGCGGCAGTGACGGCAAACGCCAGACCGGCGGGACCCGCCCCCACCACAGCGATACGCTTTGCATGAATGATGGGTTTGAAGTTCAGTTCCAACTCATAGCAGGCGCGTGGATTGACCAGACAGGACACGCGCTGCCCCATCATGCCGTGATCAAGGCAAGCCTGATTACAGGCGATACAGGTATTGATTTCATCTTCTCGCCCCGCCATCGCCTTTTGCACAAACTCGGGGTCGGCAAGAAACGGGCGCCCCATGGACACCAGATCCGCATGCCCCTGGGCCAACACCTGTTCCGCAACAGCAGGCATATTAATGCGATTGCTGGTAATCATCGGGATATTGATCTCGTCACGAATAGTGGCGGTAACCCGGGTAAACGCCGCCCGGGGTACGCGGGTGGCGATAGTGGGCACCGATGACTGATGCCAGGTGAAGTGACAGCTGATGATGTCGACACCGATCTGCTCAAGGGCCTGGGCAAGTGTGATCAACTCCTCACGGGACGAGCCACCCTGCAACATATCCATCGCAGCAATGCGATACATCACTATAAAGTCCGCACCCACCGCCTCTCGAATGCGCCGCATCACGGTCAGCGGGAAGCGCATGCGATTGCCGTAGCTTCCGCCCCAGCGATCTTCGCGCTGATTGGTCTGCGCCACCAGAAACGTGCTAATCAAATAACCCGCCGAACCGATAACCTCGACACCGGCATAGCCTGCTTCCCTGGCGAGGCAAGCCGTGTTCACAAAATCATTGATCGTGGATTCGATGTCTTCTTCAGTCATCTCGCGCGGTGTGAGGGGGCTTATGGGCGACTTGATGGCGCTGGGCGCGACAAGGTCAGGTGTTCTCGCAAGACTGCCGGCATGCAGAATCTGCAGGCATAGTTTGCAATCGGGCGCTGCCGACCTAACTCGATCGGTGACCTTGCGATGGCGCGGCACGTCTGCAGCACTATCGAATACCTCGTGCTCGCCGCCGACAACCAGGCTCTGCTGGTTGATGCAGGTGCCACCGGTAATGATCATCCCGACACCCGCCCTGGCGCGCTCGGCAAAGTAGACCGCCTGTGCCTCAGTGTCTTCCAGATCCTCCAGACCGGTGTGCATAGAGCCCATGACGATACGGTTCTTTATCTGCGTAAAGCCAAGATCCAGGGGCTCGAAGAGATGTGGGTATCGCTTGTTCGCATTCATCGTAGCAATGCCGATCGCATCACTGTCGCGGTAGCTGTGCAGCGCGCACTGCAACAGCCTGCTTGTAAACGAACGGGCAGCATTTACGATTCCAAATAGCGAGCCAGCGTTTTGTGCAAATGACGAATGCGACTTTCCTGATAGCTGGCCAGCGTGACGGTGCCTTTTTTAGAGGCTTTTAGCCCCTTCATCATATAGGGTAGATTTCCCATATCTTGATCAAACACGCTGCCTAAGACACCCAGTTCTTCAGCGTTAGTAAAGGGTTCATCGTCGCCAAGACGATGAATAGGGACGCCAGGTACCGGACCTTGCTCGGGCCGCGCGCGCAGCAGCAATCTAACGTCGAACACACAGGACTCATGATCGTCGCCATTGGGCCTGAATTGATAGATGATATTGCCAAAGTAACCCGCCCATACCTGGATGTTGGGAAAGACGTCGTAAAGAATGGCGTCTTGTAATTCACTGAGCGTGGCGCTTGAAAGATCTTCACCCGAGGCTTCTGAAAAAGCGGCGCGGTTCAGTTCGCCAATGTACTCGCGCGCACTCATGCCTTCGGGCAGTTCGATATTCTCTGTCGAACTTTCGGCCATGCGGCCCGAGCTCTTAAGAGAATGCCGGGCAATGTCTTCCTGCGACACCGAACCAAGATGGGGGCTGGCGACTTCCATTGGCGTAATCATGCGGGCGATATGATCGCAGAAGGTATCCACCTGCGTATTGGCGTCCGCCGTAAAGGGCAGGATTTGCGGGTGGGTGGCCACAGAGTGATAGGACTCCAAGAAGGCCTCGTGTGCCACCTTCCAGTTACAGGCGATCACTTTCTGGACATGCACGCCTTTAAAGGCGTTCTCTAGATGATAATGCTGAAAATGATCCGGCAACACACCTAGATAGTCTTGCAAAGGGCCCGCTTGACCATCGATGTTGATGAACACAAAACCACCCCAGCAGTCTAGTGCGACCTTGGGCAAGCACCAATCCTGTCCATCCACATGCTGAAAGTCCCACTGGCAGGGCATACCTGCAAAACCACCATCAATATCCCAACGAAAGCCGTGATAGGGACAACGAATACGGTTCACACAACCGGAGTCAGCCAGCAGCGTTCTGCCGCGGTGCAAACAGGAATTGATAAAGCCATTAATCTGACCGGTTTTGCCACGTATCACGATAACGGAGTCATCGCCGCAATCGTAAACGGTGTAATCACCAGCGTTGAGTATGTCCTCCTCTCGACACACCATTTGCCACACCCGAGGCCATAGGCGCGCTTTTTCCTTCTCGTGCATCTCCCGCGCTATGTAGTTTGAGATAGGGACGTCCTCGTCGCCGACATCGGGGTTGCTATCGATCCGCAGAGACGGCGGGACGTCTACGGTCTCCAGATCGAGTAGCTCCTGAAAATTCTCTGCCTCACACCGGGCTGCGCCCTGCTGCTTAACGTCTTTTGTCATCTTCACGCGTCCCTAAAATCCGCGTTCCAAAATATTGACGCCGCCGATGCCTGGCGCGCCATAGACATGTGTATACCCAAAGCGCGGTGATCCCGACACCTGTCGCTGACCCCCCTCCCCTCTGAGCTGCACACACACTTCGTAGACCTGCCGCAGGCCTGAAGCACCAACGGGTTCGCCATTTGCCAGGCAGCCACCATCGGTATTAATCGGTAGCGGGCCCGTGATATCAGTCAGCCCATCGTTGATCAGCTGTTCCTGCTCGCCATGGGCACAGAAACCGTTTTCGGCCATATGCATCAACTCGGCACCGGAATCCGTGTCCTGTAGCTGAATGACGTCGATGTCCTTGGGGTCCACGCCGGCGAGTTCAAATGCCGCCTGGGATGCTTGCACCGTTGGCGAGGGCGCCTGCTCCTCGGCCAGGCCCGGTGCGAACACTTCAAAAGACCCGTAGAGACGCGTTCTTACAACGGCCGCTCGCAACAGGACGGGCTTGTCACAGTAACGTTGAGCGAGACTGGCCTTGCACAAAATCACTGCGGCACCCCCCTCCGCAGGTGAGCAGAACATGTACTTTCTCAAGGGGTCGTTGACCATAGGCGACGCTGCGATCTCGTCATAGCTTAGTGCCTTACGCCGCCACGCCGTGGGCGTCAGTGCGCCATTGTGAAAGGCCTTTTCCGCGATTTTCACAAGCGTGCCCTGGGAAATGCCGTGCTCGTGCAGATAGCGTTGGGTTTTGAGGGCAAAGAACTGCGTGGTCAGCATCAAGCCCGTTTCCCCATACCAATCATCAAGACCCCACTGCGCCGGAAGTGCATTAAAGGCACCGGGCTCGTGCTTATCAAAACCCACGGCCATGGCGATTTCTGCTGACCCTGAGGCGATGGCATTGAACGCCGCGTTTAGTGAGCTACCGCCCGTGGCGCATCCGTTGGAAACATTGGTAAATTGCAGCCCTGTGAGTCCAAGCTTGTTGACCAACGCGTCGGCATTACCGCCATCCTGGGAACCTCCATAGGCGACCTGCACATCACACCACGACAGGCCCGCGTCTTTCAGCGCAGCGCGCACTGCGAGTGCCCCTTGTTCAAGCGCGCTCTGACCCGGGTGCCGACCAAAGGAGTGAAGCCCGATGCCTATAATCGCAACCGCCGTCACTGCACACGCTCTTGTGCGGATTCGAACAAGAAACCCATGAGATCGTTACCTTCAGTATCTGAGCAGAAGCGTTCAACCACTAGGCGCATGGGCATGCCAATGCTCAATTCACTCGCCTCAGTCTCGCGTAACCTGGATTCGACTTTGACGCCCGAAGGGAGTTGGATGTAGCCCACGCCATAAGGCTTAAAGCGGTCCATGTCAGTTTCACCCCGGTACGGGGCCTTGGGCGGAAAACGCTGCACTGTCCACGACCACAACACCCCTTCGCCGCCCAGTTCGATTACTTGCATCGCATCTGATGAGCATTTCATACAGGTGCTCGCGGCTGGGAATATGGTCGCCTCGCAGCAAGTACATCGACTACCGAGCAGTACTGGTTTATCTGCGGGCCAGGAGAACAGACCCTCCTGAATAGGTTTTTGCGGCATTCTGGGCGCTCTTCGCGACTCGTTTGCTGCAGAACTATAGACGCAATATAGATAAAATACAATAATGTTTGTTTTAATTATTCTTCGTCGTTGTTTTAGAAGCCGACTTTGGTATCATTGCTTTTGGCGAGACACCATCCGGGCGACATTCGATGAAACAGGAAAAACGGGAAACCTGGCAAT
The DNA here is from genome assembly GCA_039025905.1 of Pseudomonadota bacterium. Classification (GTDB taxonomy): domain Bacteria; phylum Pseudomonadota; class Gammaproteobacteria; order Pseudomonadales; family Halieaceae; genus JARRPM01. The sequence goes on from JBCCNJ010000093.1 coordinate 11,418, forward strand.
CCAGGAAAAGCGACACCACGCGTATTGCCGTTTTGGAAGCCGCAACGCAGTGTTATATCAAGATCGGCTATGCGAATACAACGGTAACCAAGATCGCCGAGGAGGCGCAACTGTCTCGCGGTGCGATGATGTATCACTTTGACGATGTTCAGGCCATCATCGTTGCCTCCGTTGGCTATCTCACTGAAAAACGCTTAGAGGAATATGAGGCCTTGTTGGTCAAGGCCGAACGTCAAGCAGGCGGCAGGGTCACCGAAGAAAGCCTGGAAATGACGATCAACGCACTGTGGAAGTTTTTTCATTCTCGCTACCACATTGCCTATCAGGAACTCATCGTCGCTGCTCGAACCGATGAATCCATCGCCAAAGTTATGCATCCTGCGCAACAGGAGTTTGACAAGCGCATTGCCGAGCACATCAGAAGCCATTTCCCGGCCTGGCAGGGTGTGGAAGAAGTGCGCGAGACGATTACCGAGCTGTACTTTTACGCGCTGCAGGGCGTGTCTTTCTTCAGTTTGTCGACGAATAAGCAGCCAAAAATCAAGCGCTTGTTTTCCCTGCTGGTTAAGACTGCACTCAACGAATACGCGGACGCGACGGCCGATATCAAAGAAGCCAACTGAATGCGCTGGCAAGTGGTTGCCGCTTTCGAAGACTGTTTAGGGATCCGAAAAGCGGACGATTAGCTTTCCCCTATTGCTACCATCGAATAGTGTGAGAAACGCAGCCAGACAGTGTTCTATGCCGTCGCGAACATCTAAGTCCATATGCAATTTGCCTTCAAGCGACCACTTGGCCAGGGCTGCAATCGCCTCCTCCATGCGCTCCATATACGTCAGCACCAAAAAACCCTTTAGCTGTATCTCCTTGTAGAGCAACTGCATGTAGTTCCCGGGGCCTGAGGGCGAGGCCTCGTTGTATTGCGAGATGGCACCACAAAAAACGATTCGGCCATAGTGCGCCATACGGTCGATCGCAGCTTCCAGGATCTCGCCGCCCACGTTATCAAAATAGACATCCACTCCATTAGGCGCGAGCTCCGACAGTTTGGCGCGCAGGTCATCAGATCGATAGTCGATGCAGGCATCAGCACCATACTGCTCGACAACCTTTTGACATTTCGCCTCCCCGCCCGCCAGTCCAATGACGCGGCAGCCAAGATTTTTTGCAATTTGAGTGGCAAGTGAACCCACGGCACCGGCCGCAGCCGATACCAAAACGGTTTCGCCCGCCTTCACCTTGCCGACATCCGTCATACCAAAATACGCCGTTAAGCCATGCACACCAAACAGGCCGAAAAAATCCAAGTACGTAGTCCCTGGCGGGGGGTCAGGTAGGTGCAAGATGCCACCGTCCTGCATAGACAGTTGATCATCAGGCGGGCCACCATCGAGAATAGCATAACGCTGCCATCCCCATAGCCCTTGCACCATGTGCCCACTGTCATAACGTGGATGACGTGACTCCTCGACAACACCAATACAGGCCGCGGGCATAACACTACCCAAGGGGAAAGGGGGAAGGTAGCTGCCTTCAGGTCGGATCCACAAGCGGTTCGCCGGATCGATGGAGACGTAGCAAATCCGAATCTTGACCTCACCAGAGCGCAGGGGCTGAAGCGCTTCCTCGCCGTAGACAATGTCCTGTTCTGTTGGCAGATCAGCGGGATATTGAGCGAGGCGCCACAGTGTATTCACAAGTTCCATTTGTTGTTCCCTTGCAGTTTCGATTAACAGTAGAACCCTAACCCAGGCATAGAATGAACGATCACCCCGCTACTCAGTAGTACCAAACTCGGCTGCAGCAAACAGCAAGCCCATACCCATGAATAGTGATTACTGTTTCCTACCGGTTTCGACGGCGAGTGCACAGGTAACACTTTGTTTAAAAGGTCTTGCCCTACACAAATTGCAAACACATCAGTCTCGCTTGTTGTCATCCGACGTTCACGCCGACCGGATATTACCTGTTTGTCCGGGACAAACACCAGTATGAAGCGAGGCCTTCTACTCACAGGCGGCGTTTACATCCATCAGCGGCCTTCATACAACTTCATACCGTGAGTGCTTGCACTTAACACTCCGCCGCGGAGGACAGGCATTTTTTTGAATCTTTAGAATCGTCGAGGGCAGTGTTGATGCATTCACTATCATCGTTTGAGAGGACAACCCTGACCACATACACCCTTGCGTCGATACCCACATTCGCTTTATCACTTTATTGCGATGGCAACAGCGGGTGCGCGAAGTGTAGCTGTGTGTCGCAGGCTGCGGATGTGACGGACTCGGTGAATATCAGTTTCCCGATCCGCTGCCAGGCGAGATCTGACTTGTCGCTGCCTCGCGTGGGCGCGACGTCAATATCCCACACCAGGCGCTCATCGGGATACTGCTGCAGGCGCAGTTCATCGCGAAAGTCATCTGCATCGATCCGGGGCGTACCCTCTGCCACCGTGAGCCGCATCAGTGCCGGTGCCGACTGCGCCCCTTCAGCTTCGACCTGCGCGAGCTGCGAGACGGGCCTGTAACCGATCTCAGGATCGGTTTGGCTCAGCTCGCGATCGGCTGCTTCCAGGTCGCGCTTCATACGCAGGGCAGTTCCCCACTGCGAGAAGGGTGGCAGGCCTCCCAGGGCCGGCATGTTATCTACCGGTAAATCGAGCACATGATCGCTGTACTCGCCGCCCAGTGAATGCAATACAAAGGCATTGAGTGTGGGCACGGCCGCCTCTGCATCCTGCGTTGGAAATAGCTTGATGCCCATGCCAAAGGCGCGCTTGTCATTCTGTTTCGTGCCGCTGAGTGCTACCGAGGCGCGGACGATGGCCAGGCTGCGCGCACCCTCAGCGAATTGACCGCTGTAGGGTGATGGCTGATCAATCACCCACTCTCCAGCGAAGCATATCCCATTCGGATTAATCAGTTTCTGCCCTGCAGGATAGCTAATCAAATCATCTTGCACGCGCAAGGTTCGTCTCGCCGCTTGCAGCAGGTGATTCTCCTCAGAGTCACCCGTCTCACCAAATAGTTTTTTCGAGACTTCGTATTGCGGCAGTTCTGCATAAGGCTGCGCGAAAATCACGCCCTTCACTTCATCAAAACTGCTACCGGAGTAAGCGAGGCTCAAATTTGTGACCAACATTAACAGGGAGGTGGAACTATAAAGAAGAACGCGCTGTCTCATATTCGCAAGTGCTCGGACGGGTCCTTGCCGTTTCTACAATACAAGGCGACCCATGTCCATGGACACGAAGGCACAGCTGCAGCAGACGCGGGATCGCATGGGCGATCTTTTTACACCGAACCAGGTGTTGGGGAGAATTCACACCATTGGCTGCGTCGCAGTCGAAATCACCCAGCGTTGTAACCTGGATTGCACCCTGTGCTATCTCTCTGAGCACTCGCAGCAGGTGAAAGACATTCCCCTGTCAGAAGTCTTCAGGCGTTTGGACCAGGCGCTAGAGCACTACGGACCAGGTACGCCTGTGCAAATCACCGGCGGCGATCCCACCCTGCGAAAACACAAAGAGCTGGTGCAGATCGTTCGCTATGCAGCGGATTTGGGGCTTTACCCGGCAATGTTCACCAATGGCATCGCCGCCAGTCGGCCGCTTTTAGAAAGGCTTGCTGCTGCCGGCTTGAAGGATGTCGCCTTTCACGTCGATACCACCCAGCGCCGAGAGGAATATGCCGACGAGCTCGCACTAAACGCTGTACGTAGCGAATACATCGAGCGCGCCAGAGGCCTGGGACTGATGGTGATCTTCAACACCACAGTCCATAGCGGCAACTTTCATCACCTACCTCAACTTACCCAGTTCTTTATCGACAATGCGGATGTCGTCGGCTTAGCTTCGTTTCAATTGCAGGCTGAGACCGGACGAGGTGAATGGGGCTCGCGCGATGTCTGCGTCAGCCACGAGAGTGTGAAAGCGCAGCTCGACGCTGCCATGGGCGCTGCTCTACCCTGGGGTGTGATTCAGGTGGGACATCACGATTGTCACAGCTACATGCCGACCGTAGTCAGCAACCGTAAGGCGTTTCCTCTTGCCTTAGATCGCAAGCTGTTCAGCGACTTTCTAGAAGATTTTCAGTCGCTCGCATGGGACAGGCAAAAACACGGCGCTTTCCTGGGTCTCATCTTTTTGTGGGAGCTGTTAAAGCGACCGGCGTGGTGGCTCCGTGCAGCAAAGTACGTAGGCAACCAGGGTCGCCGCATGGGGGGCGCTATCCTGCGAGATCGCGGCCGGGTGCGAAAGCTCACCTTCTTCGTACAAAACTTCATGGACGCCAATCATCTAGAGCAGGATCGCATCGACGGTTGCTCGTTTATGGTGATGACGGCGGACGGACCCGTCTCCATGTGTAAACACAACGCTAATCGCGACGAGCATATTCTCAAGCCTCTCGAAATTAAAAACGAGGACGGCAGCGTCGAGGTGTTTGAGCCGTTAAAGTGGGTGTCAGACACAAAACGCGCCAAGGGCTAATGAGTAGCTGTGTTACCCACAATCGCCACCATCAGCAAAGCGATGATAGAAAGGTTCGTAGCTTATGATTGCCGTCATAAACGAACCCTCATCAACCTCAACTCAGCATTTTTGGGGTTTTAGTTTAGGTTACTGACGACGACCTTACCCATAGCCTTACCGCTCTCCAGGCGCTCATGAGCCTTGCCCACATCGAGGAGGCTGAAGTTGGATTCGTCAAGTACCGGAGATAGCTCACCCGCCTCTACAATGGACTTCAGGGTCTTCAGAATCTTGGCATGCTGTTGTCGGTTGTGGTTGTGCAGCATCGGGATCAGCATAAATACGACATGCAGCGACAAGCCTTTGAAGTGCGCCTCCGTTAAGTCAATTTCAACCATGGATACGGTTGTCGCTACCTCACCATTTAACTTACTTGCCTGAAATGAATTGGTCATATTTGCACCGCCGACGGAATCAA
>JBCCNJ010000094.1:0-16342 GCA_039025905.1 Pseudomonadota bacterium
GTTATGGATCGAAGGCTATTGGGATTCGAGTTTACTGCCTCCCAGTTTGGTGCTTTGAATTCCATCTTTATTCTTATACTTGCACCCCTATTTGCATGGCTGTGGATGTTTCTGGGACGGTATCGATTGGAGCCATCAACGCCCATGAAGTTTGTATTGGGTATCGCACAAGCCGGGCTCGGCTTTGGTGCGTTAGTGATCGGAGCAGCCAACCCAAATGAGGCCGGATTAGTCGCCGCATACTGGTTGCTACTCGCCTATCTTTTGCACAGTAGCGGAGAGCTGTGTTTGTCGCCAGTAGGCCTTTCGGCGGTCACAAAACTCGCCGTACCCAGCGTTGTCGGCGTTATGATGGGCGCCTGGTTCCTGGCGACGGCCTACTCCGAATTCGTCGCCGCTCAGATTGCAAAGTTGGCCTCCGTCGAGACGGCTGACGGCCGCGTAGTTGATGTCGCGGATGCCTTGGCGCGATACACTAGTCTATTCAGCGACCTGCTTTACGCCGGGCTGGCTGCGGCTGCCCTGCTCGCTTTACTCACTCCCGTGCTGAAAAAAATGATGCGCGGCATTCACTGAGGTAGGACTCAATGGCTAAAAAACCGTTCGATGTTGTGGTCTGGGGCGCTAGCGGATTCACCGGGCAGCTGGTCGTGGAATACCTCGCTAGCCAGTACGGCGTCGACGGTGACCTTCGTTGGGCAATCGCCGGGCGCAACGCAGACAAACTCGAGCAAGTTAGAGAAGAATGCCTGCCGCGTTCTAAGCGCAATCGCCTGCCTATCATTATCGCCGATAGCACCGATCCTGAAAGCCTTGCTCAAATGGTCGCAAAAACGAACGTTGTCTGCAGCACGGTTGGGCCCTACGCCAAATACGGAACACCGCTTGTCGCCGCCTGTGCGGATGCCGGCGTGGACTATTGTGATTTAACCGGTGAAGTGCAGTGGATGGCACGGGTCATACCGGACTACCAGGGTATCGCGGAGGGAACCGGAGCACGTATCGTGCATACCTGCGGTTTTGACTCTATCCCGTTTGATATGGGCACCTGGTATCTTCAACAGGGCATGATGGAACAACACGGCGTCTACGCGTGCCGCGTGAAAGGACGCATGGGGCGCGCGCGAGGGGGCGCAAGCGGCGGCACGATTGCGAGCATGCTCAATATGTTGGAGGAGGCCCAGCACGACTCATCGATAAAAGAAATCATGGCTAACCCTTATGCACTGAACCCACTTGATGTGCCCGACGGCCCCGACGGTCTCGATCAAAAAACCGCGGTCTATGATAAAGATTTCAAGCAGTGGACGTCACCTTTCGTGATGGCAGCAGTCAATACACGGGTTGTCAGGCGCAGTCATGCACTGTTGGGCCTGCCCTGGGGTGAAGACTTTCAGTACGATGAAGCATTGCTAAATCGCTCGCGCTTGGAAGCGATGGGCCTGTCTATCGGTATGGGTGCCGGCATGATCGCCATGGGGTTCAGCCCAACTCGATCTCTGGCTGCGCGTTTTCTGCCCTCGCCGGGCGATGGTCCCTCGCGCCGGCTGCGCGAGGCAGGGCTGTGGGAGGCATTCTTCCATGGCGTCCACCCATCCGACCGCGAAAACGATATGCGACTGAAAGTGACCGGTGATATGGACCCGGGTTATGGGTCCACCTCGAAGATGTTGGGTGAGTCGGCGGTTTGTTTAGCGCTAGATGACACTGTAGACAGCGGCGGCTTCTTTACGCCGTCAAGTGCCATGGGAGATGCTCTACGAGTTCGTCTGGAAGAGAATGCCGGGCTGAGCTTTGAATTTGTCGACCTGTAAAAGGTATTTCTGCCACTAGCTCACCGTAGCAAATACCGCCGAAAACCCGTACATTTACAAGCATTTATAATGAAAGTGGGCGTTACTCCTAGAGGTGAATAATTAGGGGCGTGTAAACGGGGTGAGTAAGTTTAACCTCACATTTCGGGGCGAAATTGTCGAGGGTCACGATCCGGAAGAAGTTCGCCTTCGACTGGCGGAACTTCTTGGCACGGAAGACGACTCTGTACTCCAGCGTTGTTTCTCCGGTGATCCTGTCGTGCTACGTCGCAGCCTGGAACGCAAGGAAGCGGCAGAACTCTATGCCAAGCTCCGCCGCAAAGGCATACGCGTTGACCTGGTTAAAATCGGCGGGCGAGGCGACCTACACGCGGGCGAGACCGTTGGCTCTCGCCCGTTCAGCAATGGGGAAACAGGAGCCAAAAGCTCCAATATCGACTCACCTGGGACAACAAACACCTCCACCAGCGCAAGCAAGCAATCCGATAGTTTCGCTGAGAAAGCCGCAACGCCGAGCAAGGTAAACCAAGCAGGACGCGCAACCTCTCGGGCGAGCAAAACTCGAAGTCGCTCAGTACCCACTGATACCTTATCCACCCACGCCAAAAAAAGACCAGACACAAGCGGCAAAGAATTACACAAGGTAGCATTACAACAGAAGGAAAACGCCCTCGCTTCAGCGTTGCTGGCCAAGGAAAAGGAAGGCCAACAACAACCTATCCCAGGTACCAAGCCACATGGCCAAAGACGTAAGCCCGCTACAGCAACCGTCAACCAAACCACCAGAACAGCTAAACCAAAAGCTGCCGGCAAAACCCGTCAAAAATCTACCTCTCGGACTATCCAATCGAAACGTGAGGAACAGACCGAAAAGAAAGAACGGGATGCTCAGAGCCAACTTGAACTTCAACTTGAGAAAGAGGAAGCGCAAAAGCGCTTAGCCGTCGTTCAAGAACAAAAGCTGCGGCAAGAGCAGGCACAAAAAGAAAAACGAGCCGCCAAACAGGCCAGACTCAAGGCACAGCTTGCGGAAGAAGCGCGAATAGAAGCTGAACGGGCCGAGCAGGCCAGACTTGAAGCAGAGCGCGCGGAAAAAGCGCGTATCGAAGCCGAACGGGCCGAGCAGGCCAGACTTGAAGCAGAGCGCGCGGAAAAAGCGCGAATAGAAGCTGAACGGGCCGAGCAGGCCAGGCTGGAAGCGGAGCGCGCAGAAAAAGCGCGAATAGAAGCTGAACGGGCCGAGCAGGCCAGACTTGAAGAGGAGCGTGCGGAAAAAGCCCGTATCGAAGCCGAACGGGCCCAACAGGCCAGACTAGCAGCGGAGAAAGCTGAAAAAGCCAGACAGGAACGAGAGCGGCTCGCGCAGGAGAAAGCCCGCCAAAAGCAACAGGAAAAAAGACGTGCCGAGGAACGAGCTGACCGAGCTCGGGTAGAGGCGGCTAGGAAGAAACGGCAGCAAGCAGAGGCCAATGCAAGGCGCAAGGCTGAAGAGCAACGTCGAAAACTCGAACAGCGAAATCGTGCGCAAGCCGAGGTGGAAGACCAATCCATCCAACGTGCCGCTATGGAGAACTTGGCGATCCAGCGTGCCGCCTCTGAGTTGGCGCAAAATCCGAGCCTAAAGCGAGTCGAGAAACGGGCAAATTCTTCACGGGGCGCGCCGCCCCCGCCGCTAACGTCTTCAAGTTCAGCGCTCAAATCCAAGCGCAAAAAGCAGCCAGGCGCTGCCAACATTTACAGTCTCAGCCCTTTTCGCAATACGCCCGAGATTCGCGACCGTGCTGGTCTGGCACTCGTGAGGATGCGGCGAGCCTATCAAATCGGATTCGTATCGCTAATTTTGGCTTGCCTACTATTGGCGCGGGTGCTGACACTCGCGCCCGAGACTGTCCCCAGTGGACCCAGTGCAATCGCTATTGCGCCACCGGAGCGGCTACTGTTGCTAGCGGGCGACCGCCTATTGCTGCACGATCGAGCCGGCGTAGCTATTTTGGAGCAGTCGCTGGGCACCCTGGGACTAACCACCATGCAGGCGCCGTTGGCGTTTGACGCGAACGGCATGCTGCTGGCCGTAGGGTCGCTTTTGGGGGCACAGGGTGAGTCGCCCATCCTCGTGCGCTGCGATATTGAACAACCCAGCTGCAGTGCTTTTGCTCCCGACCTACGAGGTACAAACATCGCAGCCATGGTCGTCAATCCGATTGACGACAGCTTACTGATCGCCGACGCCACGAACAGCGAACTTATCAAGCTAGACGCCGCCGGAAGTATCGTCGCTCGCGCAGAGATACCACTGCCAACAAGCCCTATGATGCAACTCGATTCTGGATTACTGTTAACCAACAGCGCAGCCGTACCCGGTATCAGCGTATTTCGCTACGAAGAAAGCGCCTTTGGCGAGCAACTCGACGAAGTCATTCTGATGCCTTCAGCTGGCAGCCTGATCGAATTCACCGAGCTTATCGATTTCTCCCGCAATGGCGATTTTTGGTGGGCCTTGATACGCACGAGTACAGGGCTGGCGCCAAGGCTCTATCGCTTCAACAATCAGTGGCAGTTAATTGATGCCCCACCGCTCTCGCCGGGCACGCAAGCGAAGTCACTTGCCACCTGGGGAAGTCGCACTTTGGTGAGCGATCCAGGCCAGCTGGCTGTTCAGCGTTTCAGCCGCGGCGGCAGCGTAGAAGTTCCTCTGGAATCTGAGGGTGTCGCCACAGTGATCAAACAACTCGACCGCCGAGCAACGCTAGAGCAGTTGGGCTGGAGAATTGGCCTGGCACTATCGGTGTTGTTATGTATCGCGGCATTTGCGCTTGGGGCCATCAATCGAGCCAGATCTATGGTGTACACCTCCTGTAAAGAACAGGGCGCTGCGCCGGTGGATGAGATCGCGGATGAAATAGAATGGGTGGCGATAGATCCCGAGCGCGAGGGAAGTTTAATTCGGAGCGGTGTGGCTTATATCGTGTTATCTATCGGACTGATTCTGGGGGCAATTGGTGTAGGGGCTTCCGTTGTCCAGCTGTCCGCCCTGCTTCTGGCTCTGGCGGGCCCCGCTTGCGCTTTGCTAGTCATGCAGCGTAGCGATCCGGGGCACCTTGGTACCGTGAGCAAGAAGCTGGTGCTGGTAGATCACAGCGGCATGTATCACTTTGGTGGTGGCAGCCGAGTACACTATCGTGGGCCTTTTCTGATAATCGACGACGTAACCGTCTTCACCGGCACCGCGCTCATGCCAGGCTTCGTAAAAGAAGTACTACAAAAACGGGTAGCACCGATTGCACATGCAGGGGTTAAAGTCGATCGCAAAATTATCACGGTTAAGCTGCTTCAGGGCCGCCATCCATTGGCTATCGGAGCAGTCATCGTTTTTGCCTGCAGTATTGGCGCGGTTGCCCTGCTTTCCCTACACGGCATATTCTGACGCGGATCACGCTGCAAACGCAGACCGGCCTGCACGGCATGCCGGCAATGGGTCATCTGTATTAGTTCACGGGCTCCGCGAGAGGCGTGTAGCCAAATTTCTGGCCGCCAAGAGCTACCTCGAACATCAGGCCACCTTTAGCGATGGTAAATACAGCCATGCCTTTGCGGTAGCCTCCATGGGCAGTAGTGGCGTCGTTTCTACCTCCGCTGGCGCCGGCAGAAAGCCCTCCAGTTGTGCTGGCATCGGCAGAGACACCTGCAGTGATAGCAACAGCTGTCGCCTGCGCACTAAATTCGAAGTTTCCGGAGGTGAATTCTTCGAAAGCAACCTTAGTCTGAAAAAACACAATCAGCGAGTAAGCTTGTGCGCCCAACTGCCAGCCAGCAGACACCTGGGTCATGGAAGTGTTGCCTACATACTGCCCCGCGGCATAGACGCGACCCTCACCATAAGCGCCCCCCACAACGAACCCAGCCTTCCCGATTGTGGGAAAGATGGCATAGCCGTAGGCCGTGTCGAAGAACTGTCCACTCTGACCTGCGGTTCGGAAGGAGTTAACGGCGTCCGAGTACTCATCCGCTTGGGCTGGCAGGGTTGCTAGCCAGAACAAAGCCAAAAATGGCAGAAGAAAACGGTTTTTCACAATTAATTGCATATTCGATTACCTTGCTTGCGGCGCAAATGGATGGGCTTGTATGTGGCCAGAACCCGAGGCTGGGGCTATTTTCTGTTGGCGCAGGTCGCGGGTCAAGCTAACTGGGAGTGAGAGCAAAGAAAAGACATTCTTCAACCCGTATTGCGCATACCCGCGGCGACACCGGCAATCGTCACCATAATAGCGCGCTCCAGAAATGGCTCACTCGCTGCTCGATTGCGCTGCAGTAGTTCCGCCTGCAGCATGTTCAGCGGTTCCGTGTAAATACTGCGTAGACGCAGTGATTCTCGAATCCAGGGCTGCGTTTCCAGCAACTGGCTACCACCGCGTATTTCAAGCACCGTCTTCATATCGCGCTTAAGCTGCAACTGCAGTCGCTCACCAATCCCGCGTAACTCGCTTGGCACCAGGCGTTGATCATAATAAGCAGAGATTCCAGCATCGGTCTTGGCGTAGACCATTTCCAGCATCGCGAGGCGCGTCGTAAAAAACGGCCATGTTTCGACCATCTCGCGCAGGGTCTCATCCTTGTTTCGTTCCAGAGCTTGCTGCAAGGCAGCCCCGGCTCCCAGCCAGGCGGGTAGCATGAGCCGGTTTTGCGACCACGCAAAAATCCAGGGTATTGCTCGCAGGCTTTCGATACCTCCGCTGCCCGGTCGCCGTGCCGGGCGTGATCCCAGCGGCAACTTTGCGAGCTCTTGCTCTGGCGTCGCATACCGAAAGTAGGATACGAATTCCTCTTCTTCTCGCACTATGGCCCGATAAGCATCACAGGAATCGCTGGCGAGCTCAAACATCATCTCGCGCCACTCTTCCCTGGGCGCAGGTGGTGTTAACAGATTGGCTTGGCAAATCGCAGTGCAGTACAGCGCTAGCGTCTTCTCAGCCATCGAGCTCCAGCCAAGCTTGGCTCGAATCATTTCTCCCTGCTCAGTCACGCGCAGGCCACTTTGCAGTGAGCCAGGTGGCTGAGACAACAGCGCGTCTTGGGCTGGAGCACCGCCGCGGCCAATCGTACCCCCGCGACCGTGAAACAGCGTCAAGCGCGTGTCATACTGGCCACACAGCTCCAACAGCTCCTCCTGAGCGCGATATTGAGCCCAGGCCGCCGCTAATACGCCAGCGTCTTTAGCAGAATCGGAATATCCGATCATTACCATCAGCTCACCGCCAAGGTGATCTCGATACCAGGTCTGCTCCAGCAGCGTCGCCATAACCGTTCGCGCGCGAGACAAGTCATCTAATGTCTCGAATAGAGGCACAACCGGGAGTGCATGTTGACAACCCACCGCTTTCAAGAGTAAGTGGACCGCCAATATGTCCGAGGCCTGGCGAGCCATAGATATGACGTAAGCGCCCAGCGCTTGCGGGGATTGTTGCGCCACGACACGGCAGGTATCCAACACCTCTTTGACCGCCGCCGAAGGTTGCCAATCATCAGACAACAAGGGCCGCTTATTGACAAGTTCGGCCAGCAAGAATTCACAACGACGCGATTCTTCCCAATCGGCGTAGTCACCCAGACCCAGATAGCTTGTTAACTCGGAAAGAGCTTCAGCGTGTCTTGAGCTATCTTGTCGAACGTCGTGTTTTACCAGATGAACGCCAAAACACCTGATGCGGCGCAAGGCGTCGAGAAGAGCGCCATCAGCAATAATCTGCATGCCGGATTCGATCAGCGAGTCGTAACATAGCTTCAAGGGATCCCATAGCTGATCGACTGACTGCAGCAACTCGCCTTCTGGCGCCGGTTGGTCACTGAGTTCGGCTTCAATCGCTACCAGGCTACGACGCAGCAGGCTTCTGAGTTCGCGAAGTACGATACGATATGGCTCGTGACCTCCACCGGCTCGCTCAGCTAGTGCCGCACTGCAGTGGGTCATGGAGAGCTCTTCCGCCAGGTGATCTATATCCGACAAATACAGGTCTACCGCCTGCCAGCGGCTGAGTAACATGACCTCGCTGGTGATCGTAGCGGTGACATTCGGATTGCCGTCTCGGTCGCCTCCCATCCAAGACACAAATTTGACGGGGTTGGAATCTAGGGGTAAGCCCGACATGCCCAATTCTCTTAGTGCCTGATCCAGATGCCGCAGAAAATTGGGTACTGCTCTCCACAGAGAATCCTCAACAACCGCAAAGCCCCACTTTGCCTCGTCCACAGGTGTCGGCCTATCGGTACGAAAGTCATCACCAAACCATATTTGGGCGATCAGTTCGCGCAGTCTGGAATGCAGCTGGGACCGCTCTCGTTGCGTGAGCCCCTGCAGCTCAAGCTGGGCCAAACAGCGGCCAATCTCGCCGTGTTTATGGATTAGCGTGCGACGAGTGATTTCCGTGGGATGCGCCGTGAGCACCAGCTCGATTTTAAGCTGGCTGATAGCCTGTTCTATATTCTTTCGTTCAACGCCCTGGTCGATTAGCGCTTGAAACCCTGCAACCAGGCTATTCGCGGCAGAGAGCATTTCGTCAGACTCTCGCGATACGTTGTAGTGTTGATCTGCAATATTGGCGAGGTTAAGAAACTGACTGAACGCTCGTGCCACGGGAACTAGCTGGTCGTTGTCGAGGCCATTTAAAACGCTTTGCAGCTCCGTCCTGGCATCTTCTGACCCTTCCCGGGTTCGTTTTGAAAGCAGTCGAATTTTTTCAATCAACGTAAGAAAGTCAGGACCTTGCGCAGCCGCTATTGTTTCGCCGAGCAGCCGCCCCAGAAAGTTGACATTACTGCGCAGGGAGGCGTAGTCAGGACTTGTCATAAAAACCCCCGGGAGAACCCTATGTCAGCGTTTTGCCAGCAAACCCAGCAGATCGCACACTCTGCAGGAGTAACCCCATTCATTGTCATACCAGTTCAGTACGCGCAAATGCCGATCAGCAACAATGCCGGTAAAGGCAGCGTCATATATCGACGAATGCGAGTTGCCGATGATATCCGACGACACGATGGGCCGGTCACTGTACTCGAGGATGCCGCTTAAGCGCTCCGTTTCAGAAGCCGCGCGGACGGCTTCATGCACGTCTTCCACCCGAACGTTTGTCTTTAGTTTGCAAAACAGGTCGACAACCGATCCGTCAGGCACCGGCACTCTCGCGGCGATACCGTGCAACTTGCCCTGTAATTTGGGCAGAACCTCTCCTACCGCCTTGGCAGCACCGGTGGAGGTGGGAATGATGTTCTCTGCAGCGGCACGGCTGCGTCGCCAATCTGAATGTGGCACATCAGCCAGACGTTGATCATTGGTATAGGCATGTACTGTATTAATCACCCCTTCTTCTATTCCAAATGCTGCATCGAGAACGCTTGCCATGGGAGCGAGACAGTTTGTAGTACAGCTTGCATTAGAGATAATCCGATGTTCGGCTTTAAGCCCATCCTCATTGACGCCCAGCACAACGGTATAGTCGACTGGGTCTTTCGCCGGTACCGTCAATACGACATGGGAGGCCCCAGCCATGAGGTGCTGCTCAAGCTGCTCACGAGCACGGAAAACACCGGTGGATTCCACCACTACGTCGACTCCCATCTGGGACCAGGGAATGGCGCTGGGGTCGCGCTCGCTGAGCAGCTTCACCCGACTCTTGTCCGTCACAAGATGATCCGCATCCAGTGTTAGCGACTTGCCAAAAGGCCCCATCACCGTGTCATAGTCCAGCAGATACCGCAGAGCGTCGAAGTCAAACAGGTCATTGACCGCTACCACGTCAATGTCCTCCACGGACTCCAGTATGCGAAACACGGATCTACCAATGCGCCCGAAACCATTAATTCCAATTCTCATCAGGCGGCCTCCTCCTTAAGATCCAGATCGCGGTAGAGTCGCACCACATCGAGCAGACGCGCTGCGTGACCCAGATTTTCGTACCAGCCGAGGGTTTTGATAATGCTTTGTCCCGCTTTGATCGTGCCTTTGGTATCAAATAACAATGATAGGGAGCTGCCGATCACATCCGAGGACACAATGGGGTCATCTACAACATCCACAATGCCCTGCAAGCTTTTCGCACCATTGCGCATTGCCTCGTTGATCTCATCAGGTCCGATAGCTGGGTCGGTCATGACCAGGCTGACGTCCAGCAGGCAGCCCTCATGGATTGGGACATTGAGCGCAGACGTTAAGATCTTGTCTTGGAACTGCGGCAAAATCTGCCCCATCCACGCACCGGCCTCATGGCTGTTGGGGATGATATTTTTCGCCGCAGAGCGGCTGCGGCGGATATCGGTGCCGGCATAATCCTGCAGCGCTTGATCGGAGGTATAGGCATGTACGCTATTCATGCTGGCGCACTCGATGGTAAAGGACTGGCTCAGGATCTTCAGCAAAAGACAGAGTGCGCTGGTCGTCGCGGAGCCGCCTGAGATCATGGCATCACCGATTTCGGCAGTGGCCTCGTTAACGCCTGGGATAACGATTCGATCTATGCCGTTCGCAGGCAGGGTGCGCAAAACAACGCGCCCCGCGCCATTGCTCAGGTGATCTTTCATAAAGTCCACTTCTCGGTACTTTCCCGTGGAGTCAATAACGGCATCCACGCCGAATATGTCCCATGGCATTTCGCCAGGGAGATCGATACGCATCAAGCGCGATCGGAAGCGCGGGTTAACGAGGAAATTGCCCTCCAATTCATGGCGCTGCGGAGCTTCCACCTCCGCCTGCAGCAGATAGTGCAGTATGTCCGGCGCACCAATATCTGCTATCGCAACAATCTCGATATCCTGGCTGTGCGAGGCAAGTTCGTAAATCTGCCGACCGGTCTGGCCAAAGCCCATAATACCCACTCGAATGGGACTGTTTTTTGCCATAGCTATGTCTCCTACTGTGACGGGCAACGCTGTACCAGCAACAAGACAGGGGGCCCGGACTGACCCTCAGGGCCCCGAACACGCGCTTGGGATGTTGACCTGAACCGAAGGAAGGGAGATATGATTCAGTACAACGCTTACCTCTCCAGTTTAGTAAATGTCTCGCATCATTGGTATGGCAAGTCGCTGCTAAATTCGGCATCGGAAATTATTTCGACTTTTCATCAGTTTCTGGCGAAAACATAAGACTCTTACCCAGTTGGGGTGCTGGTTAAAGGCCAATCGGGCTGCTAGGATATTTGCAGACATATGAGTGAGGTAAGTGATGGCTATGTTTGATCGTCACAAAAACAAGGCAGCTCCACCTAAAACTGAGCCGACCCAACCCCGGGAGCCAGCGCCAGCGACGCCGGTCGCACCCGAACCCTCAACTTCCACAGTTGCACCCAACACCGTCAGGAGTAATGCTATGATCGGACCGAGTATCAAGATCACAGGAGAAATATCAGGCGACGAAGACCTGCTGATTCAAGGCAAGGTGGAAGGCACCGTTAATCTCAAAAGCAACGAAGTCGTTGTCGGCGAGTCGGGCCAGGTCGCCGCCGATATCCTGGGTAAAAATGTCAAAGTAGATGGCAAGGTCACGGGTGACATCACTGGTACCGAGAGTGTGGTGATTTCCAAGCAAGGCAATGTGCGCGGCAATATCGCTGCGCCTCGCGTGTTGCTCGAAGATGGTGCAGTATTTAACGGCAGTATCGACATGAACCCTGCTGAGGCGGGTGGTAAGAGCGCTGCTAAAGAACCTGCGCCTTTTCCAGCCCAAGATAACAAAGCGCCTCGGCTCGACGTGAAGAGCGGCTAAGGTCGCCTCCCTATCGCGAAGGGTGGAGCAAAGCGCTAAGGAGAATCAGCACTCCTCGCTGTTAGCACCCCTGTTCGAGCACATCAATCTCGATCAGCGACTGACTGTCCTGAATATCGGGCCTGCTTTGCCTGAGACGGTCTCTTTTTTCTCGCAATACCGGTGTCGCCTTTATTTTGAGGATCTCTTCAGCGAACTACCCGCACTACACCGCCGCCATACAGAGCCTGAAGAAGAAATAGAAGCCAAGCAGCAATTTATTGAGTCTATGCGGTTTCCGGACGACACTCGCTTTGATCTCTGCCTTTTCTGGGATTTATTGAATTTCCTGGATCGAGACGTTTTGAGCGCCGTGCTCGACGTTCTGCAACCACACCTTCACCCAGGCTCCCAGGCACACGGCTTCGCGGTTCACAATCTCCGCACGGAGCAATCAGGTAAGATTTACGGACTCAGGAGCATAGACCAAATAAGTATGCGTTCCCGCGGAGCCAAACTTCCCGGCTATAATCCGTATAATAGAGGCCAATTGGAGAAGCTGCTCACTTGTTTCAAGGTAGTGCGCAGTGTTCTCCTACCCAGCAGTCGGCTCGAATTTTTGCTAGCCGCTCGGCTGTAAGGGGCAGTGATACCCGCAGGCCGTCCGCCTGCCCCGTATCCCGAAGAAAACACCGTGCACGACAATCCGTTTGCGACTTGCGCACGTAACATACCCAGAACTTAGAATGGAGACACTCATGGACGCGTCCGCAGCTGAAAAAATGCTCGCCTTCCCAGACACCATGTCACCAGAAGCTCGTCTGGTACATGATGCCCTGGTGGAGCGTGGTCTGGAGACCCCGATGATTCACACCGGGCTGACCCGCGATGAGAAATTTCGTCGCATATCTCGCGCCTTCACTGACGTAGCGCGTACCCTGGGACTAGATTTAACTGATGACAGCCTGTGCGAGACGCCCGATCGAATCGCCAAGATGTACGTCGACGAGATCTTTTCTGGCCTGGATTACTCCCAGTTTCCCAAGATCACCGCGATCGAGAACAAGATGCAGGTCGAGGAAATGGTGCAGGTAGACAAGATTGATCTTGTCAGCACCTGTGAGCACCACTTTGTCACAATCGATGGCCACGCACGGGTAGCCTACATCCCCGCCGGTACCATCATTGGATTGTCCAAGATCAACCGGATAGTGCGCTTCTTCGCACAGCGACCACAGGTTCAAGAGCGACTCACGCAACAAGTCCTGGTGGCTTTGCAAACGCTCTTGGAAACTGACGACGTTGCAGTGACCATTGATGCAGTGCACTACTGCGTGAAAGCACGTGGTGTCATGGACAGTAACTCTTCCACACGTACTACCGCATTGGGTGGAGCATTCAAAAACAACCCCGCTACCCGAGCGGAATTTATCCGCTAAGTCTCCGAAACCTGACAACCCCCCGTCAGGTCAGCCTGCGCCCGGCAATGCCGGGCGCTTTTTTCTACTCCCAAACCACTCTGTATCTCGAACGGCCAGGCTTTTGCTCAAGCGTGGTGAGCCGATTCAAGGTGGACACCCTGTGATATAGTCCCGTTTCCCGTTACTGGAGGTCAACTGAAACTAGTTGATCAAGCCACAATAACCATCTTATATGTTGCAGTATTTACCCAACTTCCTCACGATGTCGCGCCTGCTATTGGCCGCGCCGCTAGGCTATCTCGTGTTGCAGCACGAGTATGAATGGGCCTTGGTAATTGGGCTTTTAGCTGGCGTGACCGATGCGATGGATGGTTTTTTTGCCCGGCGCCTGCACGCATTTTCCAAGCTCGGCGCGGCTCTGGATCCAGTCGCCGACAAAATACTCATCACAGTGGCCTTTATCAGCTTCGCCAGCACGGGTTTGATCCCCTGGTATCTAGCCATCGTTGTCATCCTGAGGGACGCCATTATTGTCGCGGGCGCCGCCGCCTACCATCGATATATAGCGGATATTGAGTTTTCAGCCACTGGCCTCAGTAAGGTAAACATGCTCGTACAGATCGTATTCTGCGTGCTGGTACTCGCGGCGCAGATATCGCCTGAAATCCCTCAGCTAGCCATAACCGCGGCGTCAGCTGCAGTCCTCTTTTTCGCCGGCGCTAGTGGCTTTGACTACATCATGAAGTGGTCTATCAAGGCGTTCCAACAGCGCCACTCGACGGAAAAGTGAGTTTTGATAAACACTCAGACAGGTGAAGAAGGTGGGCGATAAGATACACGTTCTGACCTATAACATTCACAAGGGCTACAGTTCCGGTAACCGTCGCTTCGTACTTGATTCAATGCGCAAACGCATCGCGGAATCCGGTGCCGATGTAGTGTTTCTGCAAGAGATTCACGGTACCGCGATCGAAAGTGATGCCAAGCGTAAACGCTTTTCTTATCCTGATCAGCCCCACTTTGAATATCTTGCAGACAAAAGCTGGCCTCACTATGCCTACGGACGCAATTCGATTTATCGCAAAGGTGATCACGGGAACGCCATTTTGAGCATGTATCCGTTCCTGAGCTGGGAAAATATCGATGTATCCATTTTCCGCCGCTCTAGCCGCAGCATTCTGCATGGCATCATTGAAATCCCAGGGCGTTCTATTCGACTACATACGCTGTGCGTTCACCTCGGCTTGTTGGAACAGGAACGACGCGAACAGTTTCAGGCACTGACGCGACGTATAGACCAGCATGTCCCAAACGATGAGCCAATGATTATTGCCGGGGACTTCAATGACTGGCGTCGAAAAGCGGAGGAGCACCTCCATCAGGATTTGGGACTGGAGGAACTGTTCGTCAATATGCAAGGTCGTCATGCCCGCACCTTTCCCGTATGGGCTCCGATGCTATCGGTAGATAGGATTTATTACCGTGGCTTGAAACCGTTATCGTGCAAACGCATGTTCACTGGTCAATGGCGCGATCTATCAGATCACGCCGCTCTGTTCGGCGTTTTTAGCCTTTAAAATCCGATGGTCGTCAATATCGGCAGGAGTAGCCCCACACAGGGCTGGGCTTCGTAACAGATAGTCTTCTCGGGACAGCTCAAAACAGATTTCTTCACACTAAACACGCTCCATAGCAGTGCGGGACTGACCGAGCTTAGGGCAGTATTGAGCCTCATAACGGGGTGCGCTGGCTGGTTAAGACTAAAGCAATGCATGTCTATCGCGATACCGGAGGGGCATCGCGATGAACGACACAGCCTTGCCCGCCCGGAACTTAACAGCTATCTTCTCACTTAAAAATACCTCTGGGAAAACTCTTATGAGCTTGAGCGATATAACGTCTGCGCTGGCGCAGGTTCCAACCCTTTTGAGTCTCGCAAAAGAGATCAAGCCCCGCCCACCCTCAGTGGTTGATTCGCCTGGCGTGCGGGTGGAGGCTACCGCCAGTAAACACCCGGAAGCCTTGGCCGTTATTTTCGAAGGCAAGAAAATGACCTGGCGAGAACTCAACGAGTACGCCAATCGCTATGTCGGGGCATTGCGCGGTATGGGCCTGCAACACGGCGATACCGTCAGCGTCTTAATGGAAAACCGCATTGAGTATCTCAGTACATTAATCGCACTTAGCAAGCTGGGTGTGACCGCCGCCTTGATCAATACAAATCTCACCGGCGCGCCGCTCATCCACTGCATAAAAATTACTGACTCGCGCATGTGTTTATTTGGCGAGGAAAGGCTTCGGGCAATCGAGCAGGTTAAAGACGATGAGGGACTGGCTAGCGTAGAGAAGTTCCTGTTTATACCCGATACTAAAGAGATGGACTGCCCAGCTTGGGCCGTGGATTTAGGCGAAGAGTCCGCAGACGAGGATCATCATAATCCTCCCGAGACGGGAAATGTCACGCTGGGCGATACAGCTCTGTATATATTTACCTCCGGAACAACCGGTATGCCGAAGGCTGCGATCGTATCGAATCGAAGGTTGCTGGCCAGCTCAGCCGCATCCTACAAGGTTGGCTTGCGCTGCACTGTGGATGATTGTATCTATCTGTGCTTACCCATATATCATGGCACGGGGCTGTTTCTTGGCGTAATCGCTGCTTTCACCACCGGCGCAAGCTTGTTTATTCGGCGGAAGTTTTCTGGCAGTAACTTTCTGAAAGAGGTGCGCGAAAACGGGGCAACCTGCTTTATCTATATCGGTGAGCTTTGTCGCTACCTGTTAAATACACCAGAAAAACCAGATGATGCTAACACGCCTCTGGTCACAATGATGGGTAACGGGCTGCGACCGGATGTATGGCATGAATTTAAACGACGCTTCGGTATCAAGCGAGTATCGGAATTCTATGGCTCCAGTGAGGGCAACATAGGCTTTCTGAATCTGCTGAATAAGGACTGCACGGTGGGAGCTACTACCATGCCTGTTGCTCTGGTTCAGTACGATGTCGACAATGACGATATTGTGCATGACGCAAACGGGTACTGCGTCAAAGTTGCTGAGGGTGAACCTGGGCTTCTGCTTGGCAAGATTACACCCGAAACGGAGTTTGAGGGCTACACCAACAAAGACGCGACAGAAAGTAAGATTTTGCGGGATGTATTCCAGAAAGGCGATTCATGGTTCAACACCGGTGATCTAATGAAGACCATCGATGTCGGCTTTTCCTTGGGCCTTAAGCACTACCAGTTTGTTGATCGTGTAGGCGACACCTTCCGCTGGAAGTCGGAAAATGTCTCCACCAATGAAGTTGGAGAGATTATCAACGGAGATCCACAAATCGCCTTTTGCAACGTTTATGGTGTGGAGATTCCCAA
>JBCCNJ010000095.1:0-16279 GCA_039025905.1 Pseudomonadota bacterium
CAACACTCAAATAAAGGGCTCAGATACATCTCGAAATCAAAAATTACAAAGAATTAATGAGTCACTTGTTGTATCTGAATCGTTGTGACAACGACTCCAACAAGTGCCCACACATCTGTCTTCATTCAACTGTTAAATAGCGCCTCACCGCTAGGGTGAGGGGCGCCTCAGGAACGTGTACGCTCGAGGCGAAGCGCGCATTATACGGATAGGCCTGACCCCTGCAAGCGCTTTCGAAGAAATATTCTCCACTATTATTACCGCGTAAAAAGCTGCTCAATTTTCGTACAGGAATTAGACGCTAGGAGCGCTAAAAGAAGGCGTTAACTGATGGTAGAGAGAGCCATTAACGTCAATGAAAACAGCCTTACTGCCGCCGCCATTTCAGGATTTTAGCAACCGGCCCAGAGGCTGCGTAGACAAGAAAAGCAATCAGTAGGACTCGTGGCGGGTCTAGCATTACTAGTCCAAAAACCAAGATCATGGCGATCATGACCACAAAGGGTACGCGACTCATAAAGTCGACACTCTTAAAGCTGTAATAGGGGAAATTAGCAATCATCAGAAAACCAATGACTGCAGTCAGCAAACCCATTGCAACCGCCAATTCGGTCGGCAAAGCGGCACCGATCATGCCGGCGTCATGACAGACCCAAACAGCGCTGGCAATTACCGCGGCCGCAGCAGGGCTAGCGAGCCCTGTAAAGTAGTTTTTGTCGGCAGTATCAATTTGTGTATTAAACCGCGCCAGGCGAAGCGCGGCACAGGCTACAAAAATGAAAGCCACGCTCCAACCAAACTTTCCGAGCCCGCCCAGGGCCCAACTGAACATCACCAACGCGGGAGCGACACCAAAGGACACCATGTCAGCGAGGCTATCGTACTCGGCGCCAAATTTGCTGGAGGTGTTCGTCAGCCTCGCTACTCGTCCGTCAAGCCCGTCGAACAGCATAGCGAGAAAAATTGCGATTGAAGCCGCCTCATAGTGGCCGCGCATCGCCGCGATAATTGCGTAGAATCCCGCAAACAACGTTCCAGTGGTAAAGAGATTTGGCAACAGGTAGATACCTTTTCGCCTAACGGTTTTCCCATCGACTGACTCTTCTTCTTCGTATTCGCCAACCAATCGGTCCAGACTGGGTGTCAAACCGCTTTGCGTATCTTTTCCTGGGTCTTTCGGTTGGGGCGGAATATCTTCACCCTCATCCTGAACCTGCTTATTCATGGTATCAACCGCGCTGCCGTTTCTCCTTATTCTATCAAATGACCCCTGTAGCGGTCTGCCCTGCCACAGTCCAGAGTGATTTCACCACGGGATTCGAGAGACGTTGCTTAAGTCCGCACAAGCCCACAGTGAGTGCAGGTAAGTCATCGACTAACACCAGAGGCCTTACACCTGAGGCAAAGGCACTTTTTTCGACCACCAGCGAGGGTGCAACCCCTACACCAAGCCCGAGACTAACCATGGCGACGATCGCTTCGTGCCCGGCGACCTGGGAATAGACACGGGGCTGGATGCCATGCGTATTGAGCCATTTATCCAACATCTCTTTGGTCACGCCACGCTCAGGCAGAATAAAAGGAATACTCGACAAGTCGTAAGCACTAGACCTTTGCTGTTCGTCCTCCAGTTGTTCTTGCACCGCACAGCTAGCCGTGGGTGCCCAGATATGCAGCGGCGTTTCAAGCAGTGGCAGGAAGTCCAACCGCTGTGGTAGCTGCAATGGCTGGCCGCTGACGGCGATATCATCTTGCCCATCGAGAACACGGGAAATACCATCCGCTTGATCTCCCGTATGCATCAAAATATCTACAGCCGGATGCAAGCTTCTAAAGGCGGCGAGAATTGGGGCCAGGATGCTATGGGTGGCAGTAACGGAACAGTACAAGCTGACCTCTCCGACGAGGTTCTTATCTGTCCCCAGTTTGCTCTGTAAGCGCTGCCACTCGCTCAGCGCATTGCGAGCATACTCCCGAAACTCACGCCCTGCTTTGGTGAGCCGCACCTGTCGATTGTCTCGCTCCAATAGCTGCTGAGAGAGTTCGTCTTCCAGTCTCTTAATGGTTCTGCTTACCGCAGACACGCTCATGTGCAGGGCTTCACTGCTACGACTAAAGTTCAAGGTGTCTGCGACTGACAAAAATACGGCGAGGGAGCGGGTTTCCATCGGGCCTCTCTGTATTGCGTAATACGCAATACAGTATTACTTATATAGCGTTTTACGCAAGAATTGATTTCGCGTATGGTTCGTCACCCTGTTCCAACATATTGGGAGGTTTTCAGCATGGGACAAAATTACTTCAATACTCTGCCACTGCGATTGCAGTTGGAACAATTGGGCAAATGTCGATTTATGGACAAGTCTGAGTTCGCCGATGGCGTAGAAAAACTGCGCGGTAAAAAACTCGTGATAGTCGGCTGTGGCGCTCAGGGATTAAATCAAGGCCTCAACTTGCGTGATAGTGGTTTGGACGTTTCCTACGCGCTGCGCGACAGCGCGATTGCAGAGAAACGCCAGTCTTTTCTGAATGCAACTGAGAATGGATTTGTCGTCGGTAACTACGAAGAACTCATCCCTTCCGCCGATTTAGTGCTGAATCTAACTCCTGATAAGCAGCACAGCAGCGTCGTCAAAGAGATCATGCCATTGATGAAAGAGAATGCCTGCCTCTCGTACTCCCACGGCTTCAACATTGTTGAAGAAGGCATGAAGATTCGAGAGGATCTGACGGTCATAATGGTCGCACCCAAGTGCCCCGGCACTGAAGTCAGGGAAGAGTACAAGCGAGGTTTCGGCGTACCCACGTTAATCGCAGTCCATACTGAAAACGATCCCCGAGGCGATGGGCTTGAACTGGCTAAAGCCTATGCAGCAGGCACCGGCGGACATCGTGCTGGTGTGCTGGAGTCCTCCTTCATCGCGGAAGTGAAGTCCGACCTAATGGGCGAGCAGACCATTCTCTGCGGGATGTTGCAAACCGGCGCCATCCTCGCGTTCGACAAAATGGTGGAAAAAGGTATCGACCCAGGCTACGCCGCGAAATTGATCCAATACGGTTGGGAAACCGTGACCGAAGGACTCAAATACGGCGGGATCACCAATATGATGGACCGTTTGTCCAACCCGGCGAAGATTCGCGCCTTTCATCTGGCCCAAGAGCTGAAAGACCTCATGCGTCCCCTGTATGAAAAGCACCAGGATGACATTATGACGGGGCATTTTTCCAAAACCATGATGGAGGATTGGGCCAACGACGATGCCAATCTACTTAAATGGCGCGCGGCGACCGCTGAAACAGCCTTCGAACGCGCTGAGAATACTTCGGCAGAGATCACAGAGCAGGAATACTATGACCATGGCATTCTATTGGTGGCCATGTGCAAAGCCGGTGTGGAGTTGGCTTTCGAAACAATGGTGTCCGCAGGCATTATTGAGGAGTCCGCTTACTACGAATCACTGCATGAAACCCCTCTGATCGCCAACACGATCGCAAGAAAACGGCTCTATGAAATGAATATCGTGATTTCAGATACTGCCGAGTATGGCTGCTATCTGTTTGATCACGCCTGCCGCCCACTTTTGGCTGATTTTATGAGCAAGATTGATACAGATGTGATTGGCCGTGGCATGGAAGGTGACAACCGTGTAGATAACGCGGAGCTAATTGCCGTCAACGAAGCGCTTCGCTCTCACCCGGTCGAGATTGTTGGCAAAACACTGCGGGGTTACATGACCGCAATGAAACGCATTATTTGAACGGTCAACTGTCTTAACTTAATGCGCTCTGCATCAGCAGATGCAGGGCGCATTACTTATCCCGGCAGGACCGAAACAAAAAACTACAGGCTCAGCACCTTATCGCCACGAGAGATCCCCGCGACACCCGAGCGCACCACTTCTAAAATATCCGCCTCGCTCATCGCCGCAACAAAGGAATCCAGCTTGTCGCTAGTGCCCGTGAGCTGAATGGTGTAAACGTTCGGCCCGACATCGACGATCTGACCGCGAAAGATATCAGTTGTCCGTTTTACTTCCTCTCTGGCGATGCCCTGGGCACGGACCTTGATCAACATGAGATCGCGTTCAATGTGCGCACCCTCGGTCAGATCGACCAGCTTCACCACATCAATGATCTTGTTCAGATGCTTGGTAATCTGCTCAATCTGTTTGTCGTCCCCAACAGTGGTCAGAGTCAATCTCGACAGGGTCGAATCCTGTGTGGCGGCAACATTCAGCGTTTCGATGTTATATCCACGCTGCGAGAATAATCCGACCACCCGCGACAGCGCTCCGGGCTCGTTTTCCATCAACATAGAAATTATGCGGCGCATCTCAGGTCCTCTCGTTTTTGCTGAGCCACATGTCTTTCATCGAGCCATTCGGCGCTACGTGCATAGGATACACGTGTTCCATCGGGTCAATGAAAACATCGAGAAACACTGCCTTATCCCGCATAGAGAATGCTTCTTCCATCTTGCCATCGAGCTCAGATAGATGATGCACTTCAATGCCAACATGGCCGTAAGCCTCCATGAGCTTGACGAAATCAGGTAGAGAATCTTCGTACGTACTCATAGCGTGGCGACCTTCGTACTGCATATCCTGCCACTGCTTGACCATGCCAAGGTAGTTATTGCGCAAGTTGATAATTTTGACTGGCGTATTGTATTGCGTGCAGGTCGACAACTCCTGAATATTCATCTGGATGCTGCCCTCGCCGGTGACACAGGCCACGTGCATATCTGGGAAGGCCAGTTGTACGCCCATCGCCGCGGGTAAACCAAAACCCATCGTGCCCAGTCCCCCAGAGTTGATCCAGCGCCTCGGCTCATCAAATCGATAATATTGTGCGGCAAACATTTGATGCTGCCCCACGTCAGAGGTCACATAGGCATTGCCGTTTGTTGCCCGATACAGGCTCTCGATGACCTGCTGGGGCATGATGAGATCGCTGTCGCCATAGCGCTGGCCCGTCCATAGGCCGTGAGAATCACGCCATTCATTAATCTGATCCCACCACCTCTGTAGCGCGGATTGATCCGGCAGCGCGGGCTCCTTTTCGCGCACGGCGGCTAGTTGAGTGATCAGTTCCTGCAATACAGAGTGGACCGGACCGACGATGGGAATATCGGCATTCACCGTCTTTGAGATGGCAGCCGGATCGACATCGATATGTACGATTTTTGCACCCGGGCAAAACTTACTTACCGTGTTGGTCACCCGGTCATCAAAACGCGCACCCACGGCCAAAATCACATCGCTGTGGTGCATGGCCATGTTGGCCTCATAAAACCCGTGCATGCCTAGCATGCCTAAAAACTGGGGGTCGCTACCGGGAAATGCTCCCAAGCCCATCAGCGTGTTCGTTACAGGGTAGTTCAGATCGCGCGCAAGTTTAGCGAGCAGATCACTGCCCTCACCCTGTATCACGCCGCCCCCTGCATAGATAATGGGTCGCTTGGCAGACAGCAGTAGCTTCGCTGCCTTTTTAACCTGACCTGTATGGCCGCGTTGAGCCGGCGCATAGGAGCGCATTTTCACCGTCTCAGGATAGTCGTACTCGTATTTCTCATCCGGTCGCGTGAAATCTTTGGGAATATCAACGACGACTGGACCCGGTCGACCGGTGGAGGCGATATAGAACGCCTTCTTCAACATCCAGGGTATATCTTCCGCTTTTTTCACCATGAAGCTGTGCTTCACGATCGGTCGGGAGATCCCGATCATATCGGTCTCTTGAAAGGCGTCCTCACCTATCAAATGGCTCTGCACCTGACCGGAGAGCACCACCATGGGAATCGAATCCATATAGGCGGTAGCGATACCGGTAATGGCGTTCGTGGCCCCGGGGCCGGAGGTGACAAGCACCACTCCGGGTTTGCCGGTTGCACGCGCGTAGCCGTCAGCGGCGTGAGTCGCGGCCTGCTCGTGACGCACCAAAATATGCGGTACCTTACAGTCTTTAAACAATGCGTCGTAGATGTGAAGAACCGCGCCCCCTGGGTAACCGAAGATAAACTCAACACCTTCATCTTCCAGCGCGCGGGCGACCATTTCGCCACCAGATAACAACTCCACCTTTCATCTCCCATACTGAAGCTCCGAAGTGCGTGTCGCTCTCGGAGAAATATGCTGTGGACGTTGCGAAACCATAACCCAGAACGGGTTTTTGGCAGGCACGCCACCCCAATCAGCTCGATACACTGCCCGGAAACGCATTTCCGACAACTCTCCGTTGGGGGAAATACGATCACGAACACCCGTGTATCGGTCGCCCTGCGGGATAGCGCAGTGTCTGGCCCTCGACTCCGCCAATATAGCGGCAGTCGCATACGGGACTTACAAACAGCTGCGTCCGAATAATAAGATCGGGGCAGTGAGCCAGAGATCGAGGGTACTCGACGTTAGCTGTTGCCATTTGCAAGACGTTCGTATTGTTCTCGTCAGGCCCCCGAAAGTCAACTCTAAAACTTGCGCCTGTCAAGTATCGCCAAGCCAGTCGGAGATTGCCTACACCGAGTCAGTGGGGTACTTTTAGCCAATTAAAACCAAGGCAAACAGGGGTCTTTCTTGTGGCAGTCATATCAAAAACCGCTCTGCCGGCAGTATGCGCCCTTTTACTGCTGGTGCTGGGCCTACCGGTGCTTGCAGAAACTACTTATTACCGCTGGCAGGATGATAAGGGTAACCTGGTACACAGTGATCGACCGCCCGACGCCGGTGTGCCTTACGAGGTCATTACCAGCGGCTCAAACCTGGTACGCAAGGTTGACGCCGATGAAGGGGCTGTACCGGCGACCACGGAGCCCACGGTGAGTAACGACTTCGAACCGGTTGAGTCAAAAACGAAGCCGGTGAAGAAAAACGCAGAGCAATGTCAGCGAGCGCGCGACAATCTAGAGACGCTGAACACGAAAGTTCGAATACAAATACGCAATGACCAGGGTGAGCTGCGCCCGATAAGCGAAGAGGAAAAGGAGATTCAGAGGCAGAAGGCGCTAGACGCTATCTCCGTGCACTGCTAGCTCCGTGCACTGTTAGCGCCCTTAGAAGCTCTTCCAGCAAAGGAAAAAAGGGGCGGGGGGCTGATTAGCCCCCCTGAGCAGTAGGGGGTGCAAGCTGGTCCAATTTAACCGGGTCGAATCAATGTAACTTGCCTTGCGAAAACACCGTATCTTCGCCACTCGGATCGACCTTGATCACCTGCCCCGATTCAAATTCACCAGCCAAAATACGCTGGGCTAACGGATTCTCCAACATCTGTTGAATCGCCCGTTTCAGCGGCCTGGCGCCATACACAGGGTCGTAGCCAGAAGCGACCAGATGATCCATAAAGGCATCACTGAGCTCCAGGCGAAGACCCCGCTCCGCGAGACGCTGTTCCAGAGCGCGCAGCTGAATTTCCGCGATGCCGCGTATCTGATTCTGCGCTAGCGGATGGAATACCACCGACTCATCGATGCGGTTGATGAATTCGGGACGGAAGTGATTGCCCACCACCGTCATAACGGCCGACTTCATCGCCTCATAGTCACCCTGAGCTGCCATTTCCTGAATCAAATCTGAGCCTAAATTCGAGGTCATGACAACCACGGTATTACGAAAATCCACCGTTCTACCCTGCCCATCCGTCAAGCGCCCATCCTCCAGCACTTGCAGCAGAATATTGAACACATCGGGATGTGCTTTTTCCACTTCATCAAGCAGCAGCAGCGAATAGGGTTTACGGCGTACCGCTTCGGTCAGATAGCCACCTTCTTCGTAGCCCACGTAGCCTGGTGGTGCACCGATCAAGCGCGCGACCGAGTGTTTCTCCATAAACTCGGACATATCAATGCGCACCATCGCTTCCTCACTGTCGAACAGAAAGTCTGCCAGCGCTTTGCAAAGCTCCGTCTTGCCCACACCGGTGGGCCCGAGGAACAGGAATGATCCATTGGGTCGCTTCGGATCTGATAGCCCGGCACGCGATCGACGCACTGCATTGGACACCGCGATCACGGCTTCGTCCTGTCCAACGACGCGATCGTGTAGCGCCGTTTCCATGCGCAGTAGCTTATCGCGATCACCTTCCATCATTTTGGCGACCGGGATACCCGTCCATCGAGACACCACCTCGGCGATTTCTTCGTCGGTGACTCTATGACGCAAGAGCGCCGTCTCCTTAGCTTCCGATTGATGGGCTATTTCCAGCTGCTTACTGAGCTCCGGCATGAGGCCGTACTGTATCTCTGACATACGCGTCAAATCACCCGCGCGTCTGGCTGCCTCCAAATCGAGCTTCGCTTGTTCCAGATCACTTTTAATCTTGGCAGCGCCCTGCACAGAGGCTTTTTCCGCTTTCCAGACCTCTTCTAGATCGGAAAACTCACGTTCGACTTTGTCGATCTCCTCGTCGAGCTTCTCCACCTGCTTTTTCGCAGCGGGGTCAGTGTCTTTTTTGACCGCCTCGCGTTCAATCTTCAATTGAATCAACCGTCGCTCGAGCTTATCCATCACCTCTGGCTTTGAGTCGATTTCCATGCGAATACGACTGGCCGCTTCATCAACCAAATCAATCGCCTTGTCGGGCAACTGTCGATCCGTGATATAGCGCTGAGACAGCTTCGCAGCCGCGATAATCGCGCTGTCAGTAATCTCGACAGAGTGGTGAACCTCATAGCGCTCCTTTAAGCCACGCAAGATGGCAATCGTGTCCTCTTCGTTAGGTTCATCTACAAGCACCTTCTGGAAGCGGCGCTCCAACGCGGCATCTTTCTCCACATATTGGCGGTACTCATTGAGCGTAGTAGCGCCAACACAATGCAATTCGCCTCGGGCCAGTGCGGGTTTGAGCATATTTCCCGCATCCATCGAGCCTTCTGCTTTACCGGCGCCGACCATGGTATGCAGCTCGTCAATGAATAAAATAATGCGTCCCTCCTGCTTGGAGAGTTCGTTCAAAACGGCCTTGAGACGCTCTTCAAAATCGCCTCGGAACTTAGCGCCGGCTAGTAGTGATCCGAGGTCCAGAGACAGTACACGCTTATCCTTGAGACCATCGGGTACTTCACCATTAATCACACGCTGCGCCAGTCCTTCAATGATGGCAGTTTTGCCGACGCCGGGTTCACCAATGAGTACTGGGTTGTTCTTTGTGCGCCGCTGTAACACCTGAATCGTCCGACGAATTTCATCGTCACGCCCAATCACCGGGTCTAACTCGCCCTTCTCTGCCCTTTCAGTCAGGTCGATAGTGTACTTATCCAGTGCCTGACGAGATTCTTCTGCCTCTGGATTATTCACGCCTTCGCCACCCCGTAGCTGCTCTATCGCTGCCTGCAAGGTCAGTGCCGTCACGCCACTCGCGCTGAGCAATTCACCCGCTGAAGTCTTGCTCTGCAGCATGGCCAATAGCACTAACTCGCTTGATATATAGGTATCCCCACCCTGCTGGGCAAGTTTGTCTGTGACGTTCAATATGCGCCCTAAGTCATTGGACATGTGAACGTCACCGTCCGTACCACTGACGCTCGGCAGCGCTGCTACTGCCTGCTCGACTCCCTCTGCAAGTGCGGCAATATCCGCCCCCGCCCTTTGCAGTAAGGGCCGACACGCGCCTCCCTGCTGGTTCAAAAGCGCACTCAACAAGTGTACAGGCTCGATAAAATTGTGATCTTTTCCCAATGCCAGTGATTGGGCATCGGCCAGCGCTAACTGCAGCTGGTTCGTCAATTTATCCATTCTCATCTGTCATAACCCTCCTCTCAAATACCCGCGTGGCTATCCTGGGGTAGCTGATCTATGAGGTTATAGATGGGGGCTCATGACCTAGAATTCAAGATGAATTCTGATACTGCTTTACCGGGGCCGCACTGCAATTACTGAAGCCATGCGCCCGGTTTCGCCGTCCCGTCTGAAAGAAAAAAAACGCCTGCTATCCGAGTGAGTGCAGTCATGGCCACCAAAAATATTCGCTTCGCCAAGCCCGCAAAGACGCAGGTGCGCTAGAGCATAGAGATCTGCCATATAACGCTTTTTGGAGCGGGAACTCGCCACGAAACAGGCCTCAGTTGCGGGAAGATGCTCCGGCCTGGATGCTGCTAGAAAAGCCTGTCGAACCTCTGGTCCCACCTCGAAGGCGCTAGGACCGATAGCTGGTCCGAGCCAGGCAAGGATATCACCCGGGGGAACCATCATAGCCCGCACCGCGTTTTCCAAGATACCGGCTAGCAGTCCTCGCCAGCCCGCATGTGCAGCGGCAACGACGCTCCCATCACGCGAGCACATCAGAACCGGTAGACAGTCTGCGGTGAGAACGGCGCAAGCTTGCCCTCTGGTAGAGCTGACTCCCGCATCCGCTTGAGTCACTCCTGCCACATCATCTACCGAGACTGCTATGTTTCCATGCACCTGCTGCAACCAGTTAATACGTATCCCAGACGGTAAATGATCCGCTAGAATCCCGCGATTAGTCTCAACAGCATCGCGGTCATCGGATACATGATCCGCCAAATTTAAGCTCGAATAGCGCCCCTCACTAATCCCCCCTGTGCGCAGGGTGGTAAAGGCAATAATACTGGGCGGCGCCGGCCAATCGGGCTCAACAATATCCATCATGCGAGGGGATCTTCACGATCCAGCACCGCCAGCAGCTGAACGAAATCGGTTGGGAGCGGAGACTCAAAGTACATATCTTCGCCAGATATTGGATGTTTAAAGCCCAACGCACGAGCATGCAACGCTTGACGTGGGAATGCGCGCAATGTCTCCACGAGCTCTGGTGAAGCGCTTTTAGGGATGCGCGGTCTACCGCCATATAAGGGGTCACCAATCAAAGGGAATCGCTTGTAGGCCATATGCACCCGTATCTGGTGTGTTCTACCTGTCTCCAGCGTAACCGCGATGCGGGTGTGGTGGCCGTACTTGCGTTCAATTCGGTAATGGGTCACTGCTTGCTTGCCGCCCGTGGGTAAAACCGCCATCTTTTTGCGTGCCTTGGGATGACGACCGATAGGCTCATCCACCGTGCCGCCTCCGGTCATAGCCCCGATACATACGGCAGTATATTCCCGCTTTACAGTGCGTTCTTGCAGTTGTGCCACTAGCTGAGCGTGCGCTTCGAGGCTAGCCGCTACCACCAACAGACCAGAAGTATCCATATCCAGACGATGCACAATGCCTGCACGCGGCAGCTTCGAGAGTTGGGGCGCATGAGCTAGCAATGCATTCACCAGTGTTCCGTCTGCATGGCCGGCGGCCGGATGCACTACCAAGCCTGCCGGCTTATTCAGGACAACTACGTCACTATCTTGGTAAATGATATCCAAGCTGATGGATTGAGGCCGCCACTTAACCTCGGGTGCGGGTTCGGCCCTCAAAAGTAGTTGATCGCCCACACGCACCTTGTCTCGGGGTTTACAGCTTCTTCCCTCAACCCAGAGTTCGCCGCTGCGAATCCAGGATTGCAGACGCGACCGTGAATATTCTGGGAACAGCTCTGCGGCGACCTGGTCCAGCCTCTGGCCGCTGAACTGTTCTGGCACGGTACCGGAACGATCAATCGTATCCTTCATGCAATACCTGTTTATGCGCTCGCGCGGCTGTGGTTAAATGGCGTCGCGAAACTTCTAGTCATGTTAGCACGACGATCTCAACACTATCTGATGAAGCATTTCAAATACATCCAAGCTCTTGTCATAGCAGCCTTGCTAGCCGCCTGTTCCAGTAATGAAGAGCTCCCGGAGCTCGCGGATTCGGGTGAACAGCAAATGTACGACCAGGCTCAGACCTTTCTGAACAATGAAAGCTACAGTCAGGGTGTACGCGCGCTGCAGTTGTTGGAATCACGCTACCCTTTTGGCAAATACGCTGAGCAGGCCCAGCTAGAACTAATTTATGCCCACTATCAGGCATTCGAGCATGAAGCAGCCATAGAGGCCGCAGATCGTTTCATTCGGCTGCACCCCCAGCATCCCAATGTCGATTATGCCTACTACATGAAGGGCCTCGCGGCATATACCGTCAATACCGATATCTTCGATCGCTTTGTAAATAGTGATCCCACAAAACGCGATACGGGTCATGCCAAAGAGGCATTTGCCGAATTCGCCCAATTGGTCGCGCGCTACCCGGCGAGTCCTTACTCTGCTGATGCCAGGGCGAGAATGGTCTATTTGCGCAACCTACTTGCTCGCCACGAAATCGGCATCGCAAACTATTATTTTCGACGCGGTGCGTACCTCGCGGCCACCAATCGCGGAGCCTACGTCGTGGAGAATTTTCAGCGCACACCGGCGGTTGCAGATGGGCTTGCGGTGATGGCGCAAGGTTATATCTTGCTAGGTTATGACGATCTGGCGCGCGAGACGATTAACGTGCTGGCAACGAATTACCCCGATCATTATTCCTTAAATGAAAAGGGCGAGTTTCAAAGTGTCTACACGCTGGATGGCTTGCAACGGTCCTGGATCAACCGCATCAGCTTCGGCCTGTTCGATCCACCGCAAGCGCCCCAGTTCGATAACAGACCCGAGAGCTAGGCCCGGTATTTGCCCCCACTCTCAGGCAGCAGTCAGTCTCCAATCTTCCACGCCGATGTAATCGGATAGCGTCTGTCACGCCCAAACCCCCGTCTTGTAATCCGCACACCGATAGGCGCTTGCCGGCGCTTGTATTCATTAATATCTACCAGACGTATCACGCGACGCACCTGCTCTTCTGGCAGGCCCGCGGCGATGATGTCTTTAGCACTCATATCCTGTTCCACGTAGCGTTCCAAGATCTGATCCAACACATCGTAGGGTGGCAGGCTGTCCTCGTCTTTCTGGTCTGGTGCAAGCTCCGCCGATGGCGGTCGATCAATGACCCGCTGGGGGATGGTTGGACTCTTCAGATTGCGGTGGCGGCACAGTTCAAACACCAGTGTCTTCGGCACGTCCTTAAGCACATCGAATCCACCAGCCATATCGCCATAGAGCGTTGAGTAGCCAACTGCCAATTCACTTTTGTTGCCAGTGGTCAATACGAGCGAGCCCTTTTTATTTGATATGGACATCAACAAGACACCCCGCAGACGCGCCTGCAGATTTTCTTCCGTGGTATCCACTGGGTAGCCTTCGAACTCCGGGCGCAAGCTTTCCATGAACGCATCGTAGATGGATTCGATGGAAATCACGCGATGGTTCACACCCAGCATGCTCGATTGCTCCGCAGCGTCGTCCACACTCATGGAAGAGGTGTACCGGAAGGGCATCATAATCGCCTCGACCCGCTCCGGTCCTAAGGCATCAACCGCGACGGCCAGGGTCATCGCCGAGTCTACTCCTCCCGACAAACCCAGTACTACAGAGGGGAATCCATTCTTGTTTACATAGTCGCGCACACCCAACACGAGTGCCTGCCATGTCGCCTCTAGATCATCAAACGGCGGGGCGATAGTCAGATCTGCGATAGCAGGTGGATCCTTAGATAGATCGAGAGAGATTCTATACTCGCCTTCTTCGAAATTCGGTGCTGCGGCCACGACCTCACCCGTTGAAGTCACAGCGAATGAACCGCCATCAAACACCAGCTCATCCTGGCCACCCACCTGATTGACGTAAACAATCGGAAGACCGGACTCGCGCGCTCGCGTGCTTAGGAGATCCCAACGCTCCTGTCGTTTCCCGACATGGTAGGGAGAAGAATTGATATTAATAATTAACTGCGCGCCCGCCGCTTTGGCCTGGCGCGTGGGGCCGGGTTCCCAAATATCTTCACAAATACTGAGGGCCACTTTCGCGCCAGCAATGTCGACGAGGCAGGCGCGATTGCCTGCGGCGAAATAGCGCTTTTCGTCGAATACCTGATAGTTGGGTAGCGCTTGTTTGCGATACTCGGCCACTATGTCGCCTCGATGCAGCACGGCCGCAACATTGTAGAGTGCACCTTCAATGCGGCGCGGAAAGCCGATCACAAGGTAAATATCAGGATCTATTGCTGCCAGCACCTGTTCAAGTGCCTGCTGAACACGCTTCTCAATACTAGGACGAAGTAGTAGATCCTCTGGCGGATAACCGCTTAACGTCAGCTCGGGAAATACGACCACGGTCCGACAGTCTTGCTCTTTGCAACGGCTGACCACGTTAATGACTTTAGTCGCATTGCCGGCAAAGTCACCGACATGAGTATTGATCTGCGCCATCACGACGCTGAGACGGGTCATGGAATACCTCAGACTTTAAAACTGGGCATCATTGTCCAGAAAAGTACAGTCGAAGGCCAGCCTTAGCGCCTCGGCACTCACTTCTTCAGCAGGCCTGTTACACTAGCGGTGACTGATAATAACCGCACTCGGGAACGCGACTACCAGTGAACCGGCCAGCCATACTCACGCGTCCGATACCCCACTCACCTGGACAACAGAATCTCGCTCTGTTTCGCATTTATGTCGCTTATCGCTCACTGTTGTCGGTGGTGTTGTTGATCATGCTTGTCAGCCCCAATACAAGGCTACTGGTTGGCTCGTTAAATCCGACGTTCTACCTGACCGTTGCACTGGCCTATCTGGCTACCAGCGTGCCCCTTGCGGGCTCTCTATCGACCCGCCTCAACCAAAATCAGAAAGTCCTGTTCCTGATTTTCTTTATTGATATCGTGGCGATCACACTGCTCGCTGATAGCAGTGGTGGCATGACCAGCGGCCTGCCAATCTTACTTGTCGTGACAGCAGCGGCAAGCGCAGTTCTGCTCACCAACCGCACCCTAGCCACACTGATCGCCGCGCTAAGCGTCATCGCGATTTTGGTCGGAACCAGTAGACTCATTCTGTATGGGTCTCTCGAGACCAGTGCACTGTTTCCCGCAGGTCTTCTTGGAGCACTGATATTCGGTGTATCCATCATGGTACAGGCCATCGCCGGCAGATTAGGTCGGGCGGAAGAGCTCGCACGCAACCGGGCAAGCGATCTCTACAACCTGCAGCGCCTCAATGAGCAAATCGTGCAACACATGGAGACCGGTATATTGCTCGTCAACGATGATGGCCTCGTGAGAGTGATGAACAAAGCCTCCAGCAGCCTGTTAGCACCTGAGCGCCCAGTTGCGGTTGAGCAGGGCCGGCAGCTAGCAGATTACAGTGAGGACCTAGCCTATCAGTTTGAACATTGGAAAGACTCCGGCCAACATCGTGCCAAGCCATTCAGTGTGGCTCAAGGTACGCCGCAGGTGATTGCGCACTTTCGCGAGTTGCAACCAAATACAAACGGCGAAACGCTCGTTTTTGTTGAAGATTACACACCGGTCACGCAGTACGCGCAATCGCTAAAACTGACTTCTCTGGGCCGATTGACCGCCAGCATCGCTCACGAGATTCGCAATCCTTTGGGCGCTATTAGTCACGCGGCTCAGTTGTTGCAGGAGTCGCCTGATCTTTCCTCTACCGATCAGCGCATGGCAGATATCATTCAACATCACTGCGAGCGAGTGAATCAGATTGTCGAAAGCGTGATGCAAATTTCCCGTCGCGAGCCACCAAAACCTGAATACATCATGCTCTCGGATTGGCTGAACGAGTTCGTCAGTAGCTACTTAAAGGCCCTAAATCGACCCGCCGACGTTTCAATAGAATGCGATTATCGCGAATTATTAGTGGAATTTGACCCGGAAAACCTGCAACGTGTGATGGCGAACTTGCTTGATAACGCTCTGCGCCATAGTGCTATAGAAACCGGTAAAGAGAGCGCAAAAATTATTGTGAGCCTAGATTTCACTGCTCACCAGTGCCTGATCGATGTGATCGATACTGGCGCTGGCGTTCCTCCGGCCGACCAGGGCAAATTGTTCGAGCCTTTTTTCACCACCGTTGAAGAGGGAAGTGGGATGGGGCTGTATTTGTGCAGGGAACTATGCGAAATAAACAATGCGGATCTGAATTATAGGCCGACGAATCAGGGAGAGAGCTGTTTTCGCGTATCCCTAAACCAGCGCGCATTGTAATTTTCATATGAGGTCGATAAATGAGTAAGCAAAGTGTATTGATTGTCGACGACGAGCCAGATATCCGGGAGCTACTCGACATAACGCTGGGCAGAATGGGGCTGCACACCTTTACCGCGGCAACGTTGGAGGAAGCTCGGACGAAAGTAGTCGACAACAAACCCAACCTATGCCTCACAGATATGCGCCTTCCCGATGGCAATGGCATTAGCCTTGTCGAATACATTCAACAAGACTTTCCTCAGATACCGGTGGCGATGATCACGGCTCACGGCAGCGTTGAGGCGGCCATCTCGGCACTCAAGGCGGGCGCATTCGAC
>JBCCNJ010000096.1:0-16247 GCA_039025905.1 Pseudomonadota bacterium
CACAGACGCGCGTTTGCTGGCCGTAGATGGCAATACCGCCGGTCTGGCGTTTACCGTTGGCAGCTTCGGCACGATTCTCAAGTCGCAGGACGGTGGTTCAACATGGGAGCCCGTCGCCCTGGATTGGGAAGCGATTCTCAATGACTTTGTCGAACCCCATCTCTACGACGTGATTGTCGATGAGAATGGCGTTGTCACCATCGTCGGGGAGTTTGAACTGGTTGTGCGCTCCACTGATGGTGGTACTACCTGGGAGACCGCGCACATTGGCGATGCGTCCCTGTTTGGGATGAATCTGACAGAAGATGGCAACGGCTTTGCCGTAGGGCAAGAAGGTCGCGTGATAAAAACCAGCGATGGCGGTCTTAGCTGGACGCAGGTAGACACACCTGCCGATGGCATCCTGCTCAGTGTCTGGTCATCAGGTGACGGCAAGGTGCTCATCAGCGGGATTCGCAACCTGCTGCTGAGCAATGATAACGGAGCCAGCTGGACTGAGCTCGAGGGGGGAGACCTGCATATCGGTTGGTATCAGGGTCTTGAAATCATTAATCGCGATGGCTCGTCCGGCAAGTCCGCACTGTTGGCCGGTCATCAGGGAAGTATTATCGAAGTGCCATTGAACTGATCGTCTGATTGATCACAACTGAACGTCTGATTGATAACAATAGTAAACGGAGAGACCCATGAAAATCAGGAAAACAGCACCAACTGCTCTACAGGGAATGAGCGCGATCGCCTTGTTGGTTTCATCGCAGGCGGCGCTCTCGGCTGACTGGGATATGACAGGCTTCATCCGTCAGGAAGGGGCCTACGCATTATCGGATGGCGGTCGTGAGAACTACTGGAACCAGGGAGGGAATATTTACAACGGCAGGCCTACCGTCAATTCGCTGGGGAATACCATCACCCGTCCTGCAAGCTTTGAGGAGGACAACGACTGGAACCTGAATATGACGCGGGTTCAGTTCGATATCGACGTCAGGTTCAACCCCAGCCTGAAGTGGGTCACCAAGGTGCGCGGTCTGTATGCATGGGATACTTATGATAGCAGTGTTGGTGATCCGAACTATTTTGAGGTCCCCTTTAGAGACGACTGTGGTACGCGGCTGGAAATCTGTGGGGATGACTATATGGTCGACCTGCCGTCATTCTACCTGGACTATAACGAGGGCGGTTGGTGGGTCCGCGCCGGCCAGCAGCAGATCGCCTGGGGTGAGTCGTACTTCTTCAGAGTATTGGATACCCCCAATGGCTTAGACCTGCGGCGCCACTCGGTGCTGGATTGGGCCGCCGAAGAATTCTCTGACAAGCGCGTGCCAGCCTTAGGCGTGCGTGCCAGCTATCAGTTCGATAACGGTTGGGAGTTGGAAGGCTGGACGCAGGAGTTCCAACCGACCATCTACTCTGACGAAAATACGCCTTACAACGTAATTGCGTCTCAATTTGTCGTCGTCCAGGAGGAGGGCTTCAATGAAGTCGACGACGAGTGGAACTTCGGCGGACGTTTGCGAGGCCAGGTTGGTGACCTCGGTCTGCAGTTTACCTACACTAATCGACGCAACCCTGATGGCGTATTCCGCTGGACGGCGTCAAACGTTGACCCGTTCGTAAAAAACGGGATTCTTGATCCCAACAACCTCGGGCCCCTGTTAGCGCAAACGCCTTTCGAGCCATTCACTGGCCAGGGAGTTTATACCTCCAATGAGTGGTTCAACTATGCGGGCCGTTCGCGACTGAACGGTATTGACGTCCAGCAGCTGTTGGACGATTTCCCTGTCGCTCAAGCGCTGACGGATCCAGTTTTGGCGGCCTTAGGCTTTCCAGCAGGCACCCAGGTTAATACCTTCGGTGTCACGGAGCTGGTGCTGGACGCGTTCTTTGACGCTTCCGCGGGTGGATTAGGTGACTTACGTGGTTATATCGATCGACGCTACAAGCGAGAGGACATTCTGGGCTTTGGCGCGAACTACATCTTTTTCAGCACACCGGATTCTCTGCTTGATCAGTTAATCGTGCGCTTCGAAATGACGTATACGCCGGACAAGGTGTTTACCGCGCCGAACCTGGCCGCAGACTATGTGGAGTCCGATGAGTGGGTCACCGCGCTGGTATTTGAAAAGTACCATCGCTTCTCTGAGGCTTTCCCTGCGACCTATATGGTACTGCTGTGGTTGCACAAGACAGAAAGCGACCTGGCTGGCCGGTATCTCAACGGTTATGGTGGTTCCGTCACTTATCCAGCTGACGCTACCCAACCGGGCGGCCGCGATGGATTCGATGCCATCTCCTTCGCCTTCCAGCAGCCTTCACCGACACTGGCCTGGCGTACCGACTTTGCGATTCTGTGGGATCCCAAAGGT
Organism: Pseudomonadota bacterium; assembly: GCA_039025905.1. Taxonomy (GTDB): domain Bacteria; phylum Pseudomonadota; class Gammaproteobacteria; order Pseudomonadales; family Halieaceae; genus JARRPM01. The sequence goes on from JBCCNJ010000096.1 coordinate 2,364, forward strand.
GGCTACCTGATACAGCCGGGCGTCCGCTGGAAGCCTGACACGGCATGGACCGCTGAGCTGTTTGCCAACTTTATCGGCGGCGACAACGGCGACAATGAAAATACGCTCAGCACCTTCAGCTACGCTAACGAGGTAGCGCTGCGTCTGACGTATCAGTTCTAATCGCGGATGGTGGAGCAGTTGCCGCAACAGGGAGAGTGGCTGGCACTGCTGACATTGGGAGGACCAGTGGTGCTGGTCCTCCTTTTTATGTCGGTTGTTGCACTGGCTGTATCTCTATTTAAATTCCTGCAGTTAAGCCCCTACTCAAAACGATCGCTAGACAAACTGGACGATGCCATCACCCAGTGGTGCCGGGGTGATGGTAATGCGCCTGTGATGGTGCAGGCGAACAAGTCACCCCTGTCTGGGATGGTGGGCGAGGGTATGACCTGGATCGCCGATGCGAAAATTGACCGCGCTGCTATTGAGGCGGAGCTGACGCGCAAGGCGCAGCGAGTGCTTGAACGCCTCAGTTCTTTATTGGGTGTTTTGGAACAGGTGGCTTATTTGGCACCACTACTGGGTTTGCTAGGTACTGTGCTTGGTATCATCGACGTATTCCATGGCCTGGCAGAGCAAGGTGCCACCGCCGACTCAGGCGCGCTGGCCGGGGGAATCTGGGAGGCTTTGCTGACTACCGCTGTGGGCTTATGCGTCGCGATTCCCTTCGCTGTCTTGCACTCCGGATTTCTGGGCAAAGTCGATACGGTGCGCTCGCGCACTGAAGATATGCTTACCCGCCTGTTTACTGCGGATCTGTACCGCAGCGGCCACGGTGGTGATAGCTAAGAAGTAGCTGGTATGCGCCTTGCCCCTCCCCAACGCAACGGCATCAGGCGAATCAGTCTGACGCCGCTCATCGATATCGTCTTTATTTTGCTGCTGTTCTTTATTCTGGAGAGCAACTTTTTGCGTTTTGGCGAGTTGGTGTTCAACTCACCAGAGCAAGAAGAGGCGGGTCGATCACCCATCGAGGTGCTGGAACTGGAAGTGTACTCAGATGGTCGAATCTGGCTCGAGGGTCGCTCTCTGCAGACTGAAACGCTTGAGGACTTTCTGGCTGATAACGGCTATGCAAAAAGCACCCCGGTTTTTGTGCGCGCGCAAAATGAACTCCCACTGCAGGAGTTGGTACGTGTTGTCGATATTCTGCAGGGGCGGGGCCTGACCCAACTCCAGATCTTGGCGTTAGAGGATCAGTGAAAGTGATCAAGCTGCAGGCCACCAAAAGCGAGACCAATCGTATTGATGAGAAAATCATCCCTATGATTAACATCATCTTTCTACTGCTGATGTTCTTTCTAATAGTGGGAAACATTTCAGAATTGGTTCGCGAAGACGTGGTTCCACCTCGTTCCACGAGCGCTGGCGTGGCGGTTGCGGCCCCCGCGGAATGGATCCTTGCCAGAGACGGCGCCATTATTTTAGGTGAGCAGGAGATGAATCTGGATGATGTGTTTGCCTGGCTAGCTACGCCGGGGAATAGCCTGCCTTCACGAGTGCTGCTACGCGTCGATGGCGGTGCCACCAGCGCCATGCTGCTACCGCTGATGGATGCTATGCGGGATTACGGGGTTAAGAAGATTGCCTTGGTTACGATTAGCGATGACACCTGAATAGATGATCTTGCGGCGATGAGTCTTTTAGTCGGCAAACAGTCTGTAGCCCTGTGGCTTGCTCTGATTTTGATCTCGCTCGCCGTGCACTTGCTAATCTCCTGGCAAGCGGGGCGTGAAATCACGACGGGGGGCGAAATAGAAGAGGAAAACAGGGTGGAGCTGACACTGGCTCAACCGCCGCCGGAAGAGCCTGAAAAGGAAACACTGGTGTTTGAAGAGCCCTTGGAATTCGAACCTCCAGCAGTTCTAGTAGCCACAACCAGCGACGTACCCCCACCTCCTGCAGTAGACCTGGCGATGGTGGCGGCAGCCGGTGGCACCGCGCAATCGCTGTTGGCCCCGCCTTCGATGGATACCCTAGCCTTTACTGAAGGCATGGGTACCGCCGGTTTCGGCCGTGGCATTGGCACGGGTCTGAGTCAGTCCAGCAACCGCTTTGCTGCCTACGTAGAAGGGCTGAGAGAGACGGGGTTGGACGTGATTTTTGTGGTTGACGCCACCGGTTCAATGGACTGGGCGATTGAGGAAGTTCGCCTGCGCATTGGCGATATTGTTGACTCCGTGCGCTCCTTGGTGCCTATCGCGCGATTCGGCGTTGTTGCTTATAGAGACCACGATGACCCAGAATTCTTAACACGATCGCAGCCGCTGACGTTCTCGCTCGTGAAGCTATCGCGGTTCCTCACGGCCTTGGAGGCATCCGGTGGCGGCACCTGGCAGGAAGCGATTACCGCAGGCATGGAAGTCGCTGCTCAGGCAAATTGGCGCCCCGGCGCCAAGCGCGTTGTCGTTGTGATAGGCGATGCACCGCCCAACGATGATGGCTTTGGGCGCTTGCTGGCACTCACCCGGGATTTGGTACTGCAGGGCGGGCAAGTGTCCACTCTAGACGTCAGCCATGAGTCTAATCCGGCGTTAATAGAAGCTTCGCTGGGCAGAACAGTTAATCGAGCGTTGTACCGGAGTAGCCCCATGCTGCAGTTTCAGGAAATCGCGGAGGCTGGGAACGGTCGTGCAGCGACGATGGATGGAGATATAGTCGTGGCACGCCAGCTGCTGTTTTTAGTGATGGGCGGCCAGTTTTCCGCTGAGATGACTCTGTTGATGGAGGCGCTCTAATTGCCTGTGAGTATGTTGCTAAGAATGTGGTCTAGAATCAGGCTGACGCGTCTCGGATCCTGCGCGGCAATTCTGTTAGCCATCTCAAGCTTTGCGGAATCGTCGATTGATTATAACCAGCTGGAAGCATCGATTACGCGAACACCTTTTGGTGTAGAACAGTGTCAAGCGCTGGCCCAGACGTTTGGCGATTGGGTGGTGCAACAGCGCGATGGAGATATGAGTGCGAACAGGCTACTTTCCGGGCGCGAACTGGGGGAAACCTTGCATGCTAACTGTCGCGCCGCTATTCGAGAAGTGGAACGCGCCACTAACGAGAATGAAGCGGCGTTAGAGAGCCTGTATCGTTCCGAGCTATGGTATGAGTTAAATCGCGCTTTGGCGTCATTGCGTTATTGGCAGGCATGGTTAGACCTTTCACTCGCACAGCGCGGCCCCGACAAAGAAACACGAGTGACTGCGCTATCGCGCGCCGAGCGTGGTTTTCAAGCCTCTTCTCTCAGAATCCTCTACCCCGGTCTCGTCTACGGAAGCTGGCTGGGACTGGCCTATGTGGCGCAGTTACAGGACGACCTGGACACGATGCAGCAGCGGCTTACGTTGTTAAAAACCGCACTTGCCCCAGATCCCGACAACCCTCTGCATGAGATTGTCGATACCGAATTGGGCGTGTTGGAAATGCAGGTGGACATCGACGGCGTTATTGAGCTGGTAGAGGATGAACCGCTGACACAGGCCACCGCACGCCTGCTTGAAGAGCAGGCTTTTGCGCTGTTACAGAAAAGAAGAGATGAAAATACGGGTGGCTATCAGGCGGCGGACAATCTGCGACAGCTGATAGCGGGCGGTTATCTTGACGATAGATTGTTTGCGCGCATTATGTCCTATCGCGACGAGATCGTCGGCTATGAGTTGGGTGATGTGCAGCTGTTGGTCGAAGCGGAGTTTGGCTATGCCTACCAACAGTACGAAACTACGGTGCTCAAGTTCAGACAGTTTTTGGCATCAAACGGCGTCGATCTGCCGCTGGATCTGTCGGTGTTCAGTTATCACTATGCGGTCTCGCTTTACCAGATTGGTCTCTATCGTGACGCAATGGATGTCGTTGGGCAGTTGCTCTCGGCGGACCAGTTACCCGGTGATCTGCATGCACCGTTGATCAAACTCCAGTTTATTGTAGCTGAGGCGCTTTATCAGGAGGATCCTTCTTCCATGCGCTCAAAGCTGCTTGCATCCGCAGCGAGAGACTTTATCGCTAACGGCGGAACAGATCCGGATGTCGCAAGTGCCCATCTGGCCCTAGCAAGAGTTGGCGAGAACAGCGCGGAGCAAGCTAAACACCTCAACATGGCCGCGAGCGACAAACGCCTTAAGGCTAATGTGCTGGCCGTGGAGTTGGAGTTATCCGTCTCCCGTTTTCAGGCTGCCGCCGGTGGCAGCGACCGGACAGAGCTGATGACCGCCGCGGTTGCCGCTCTGGAATTGCTGGAAGAGTTGCCCAAGGAAGAAAGAGAATCTTTGGGGATGCGGGTTTTGACCGCGCAAATGCAGAGTGTACTGGTGGAAGAACCCGATGAACTGCTGGAGTTGCTTGCGCAGTTGGCCAACGATCCAGGGTTGGATCCGACGCAACGCAGAGTGCTGATTTGGTCGCAGCTCAGGCTTATTGATCGACTGCAAAGCCAGAATGAACTAGAGGCCTTCGTCGCGCGAAATGCGCAGATCGGCTCTACTGCGTTCGATCATGAGCTGTACGTGTTGATGCGGGAATTTAGTGCGAGATCGCGGGATCGCGATCTGGCCGCTTTGAGTGAGCGCTGGCTGCCCTCGCTGCAAGATAAACCTCAGCTACAGCGTCAGGTGTGGGTAATGAATGTAGAAGCTCTAAGGACCATTGGGCAACAGGCAGACGCGCTAGAGTCGGTTCAGGCTATGTTAGCTGCTTTTCCACAGTCTGGAGATGCCTGGCATCAATTGTCGACACAAGCTGAATTAATGGGTGATACCTTTGCCGCCGAGCGTGCACTGGCACACATTGCTGGGGCCGAGCCTGAAGGTTCGCCGCGCTGGTTGGACGTATCCCTGCATCGACTACAATTGCTAGCATCTGCCCAACCGATTGAACCCCGAGCCTGTGTCTTGGGGAATACCATCGACGTATACAATCATCTGCTGGCGGCGGAACAGCAGGAAAGTCTTGCTGTCTTAAGAGCAGGCATGGAGTGTGGCATGCCTAAGGAGCGATAGCGATGCATATCAGACGATTTGACCCTCAATATTCCCGGCGTCATTTTCTCGAACAGATGGGGCGCGGCATACTAGCTACGGGCGTGTTAGCGCCATTGTGGCCGACCATTGCCGCCAGCGGCAGTATTGAGGGTGCCTACCCCGATGAGTTGATGTCTCTTGAGGCCTATACCGGCGGCAAAATCTCTGCAGGCGACACCATTGATGCAAGTAACGTGGAGTGGGTAAAGGATCTGCTGGACCCGATTCAGTTCACCCAGGTGTCGCAGATGGGCAGAGTGCTGAAAGTACGGCCGACAACGACTGACATTATGCAGTTAAGCCCTTGGGAATATATCGAGGCGACACTGCGCAATAAAGGTCAGGCGAAATTCGATGAAAACGGCAATGTTGTCACGCTTGAAGGCAAACCCTGGATAGGGGGTAATCCCTTTCCAGATCCGAAATCGGCGATTGAAATATTTGCCGGCGCGACACTGAGCTGGGGCCGTCACGATGTCTCTGTAAACGCAATAAAGGAATACGATCTTGATCCCAACGGCAAGGTAGCTTACGGCTATCAATCCCTATGGATTGAGATGAGCCCTGTTGGACGCCTGGTATTGGAGCCCAAGCCCTACTGGCCGGGACATGAAGACAAACTGCGCTATCAAACTGTGCTGTTTTTAACGCCTGCCGATATTCGCGGTACCTCATACCTCAATATTTGGCACTATGATCAAAGACGCTATCCTGATTTGTTTGGGTATATACCCGCGTTCAAGCGGGTCCGCAGATTTCCAACCAATCAGCGTTTCGAACCGCTGATACCCGGCTCGACGCTCTACCTATCGGACGCCTGGGCCGCAGGCGACCCCTTCCTCACCTGGGGTAATTATCAGACTGTGCACCGTGGCCCTACATTGGCTGCGGTCGCCGATAGCTGGAACTCGAATGATCCCAATTGGGAGCACGGTGTGCATGGTGGCGAGCACGGAAAAACCTTCTGGGATACAGAGGTGGAACTCGTCCCCGAGGCGATCGTCGTCGAAGCTGAGCCCACGGGTTATCCGCGCGCCCCGGTGAGTAAGAAGCGCGTGTGGTTTGACGCCCGCACGATGTTGCCGCTAAGCATGGTGAGTTACGATCGTCGCGGTGAAATCTATCGTTCCTTCGACGGCGCGTTTTCGATTTACAAAGATGGTGACAAAGCGGTGATGGATGGTAATCATCCTTACTGGTCTTGGACCCGCGTCCATGCTCACGATGTGCAGACTAATCGCATGACGCGACTGGAGCAGGTCAGACAGGTTTCCGGCGGGTATCGGACCGAAGTGAATGTCGACGGCGTTTATGACCGATTTCTGACACAGGCGGCGATCAGACGCCTGGGTAGTTGATAAGTCTGCCTGACTTAGGAGACGTTCTTTTTCTCGGCCGTATCACGATCTAACTCTGCGTTAGCATCGTCTGCGACTTCTTCCGGCACATCGTATTCCGGTCCCGGTAATTTGGCCTCATAGTCGGCTTCAATATCTTGCTTGAAACTTTCTGCCCGTTTTTTGAATGCCTCATTAGCCTCATCGAGCTGGGTCTTCACGGCATCCATTTCGAGCTCCTGTTGAATCTCGTGCTTGATTGAGTTGAAGCTGCGTTTGAAGTGGCGCAGCCATTGCGCTGCGGTGCGTACAGCACCGGGTAAACGTTCAGGTCCTATCACCAGCAATCCAACGATGCCGATTAGGAGCAGCTCCGCAAAACCGATATCAAACATGGTGTTATCACCGCGTTTCGTTTGGCATGCAGTATGCCATAGCTTGTCTCGGAATGGATTGGCGCCACGCTTTGACTGTGCTCAGATCTGTCGAGTCACTCGACACGAAAACGTGGGTATTGATCGATAACAAACGGCCGTTAGACTGGGCTCCCGCAAACTAACGTTTACCGAGGGATAACGATGCGCCCAATAGATTACTTCGACGCTGGCGCTCAAAGAGCGCCTGAGAATACCTTTGTCGAGGGCGAGGGTCAGAGTTACACGTTCGCGACAGTGCAACAGGACACTATCGCTATCGCCCGTAGTCTATATGGCGCGGGCATGGCATTGGGTGATTCGATTGCGGTGTTTTCACCCAATAAACCTGAAGCGGTGATTTGTATCCTGGCGATTTATCGTGCGGGCGGGGCTTGGGTGCCAGTAAACGTGCGCAATGCGCCAAGCTCCAACGCCGAGTACATGGCCTACGTCAATACACGGTTTCTATTCTTTCACTCCTCTGTGCTGGACGCGGTGGAGCAAGTCGTTCCGCAGCTGCCAGATCTTGTCACCGCAATCTGCGTCGACTCGCAAGCGACGCCGTATGTTTCGCTGCAGGATTTTTGCAAGGCGGTGGATTCTGAGCTCTCCGACTGGTCCGATCCCTACAGCGTACCCGATGCCATTTTCGCCCGCTGGCCTACGGGAGGGACAACCGGGCCTTCTAAGGGTGTAGAAATGACGAATCTGTCTATTTGTACCATGATCGAGTTAGGGATAAAGCACTACATTGGCGAGCGGCCCGACAATGTCGTACATCTTGCGGTCGCGCCCATCACGCATGCCGCTGGCGTGATCATCAGTATCTTCGCCGCCGTAGGCGGTAAAACCGTGGTGTTGCCCCAGTTCGATGCCAAGACGGTGCTGGAGACAATCGAGCGTGACAAAGTGACTCACATGTTTTTGCCGCCTACTGCCTACTACGCTCTGCTTGATGAGGGGGCAAAAGGGAACTATGACACCTCAAGCCTGCGGCAACTCTTATTGGCCGCTGCGCCGGTATCGCCCGATAAATTAAAGCTGGGTGTAGAGCAGTTCGGGCCTGTTCTTTGCCAATGCTTTGGACAGGCGGAGGCACCGATGATGATTTCTTGGCTTGGGCCGGAAGTGCTTGCAGCGGCGGTCGCGGGTGATCATCCGGAGCGTATCGCCAGCTGTGGTCAGGTGACCTCTGCCACACGCGTGGCGATACTGGACGAGGAAGGAAAGGTGCTGCCGCGCGGTGAACGCGGCGAGATTTGTGTGCGCGGCCCCTTGGTTACGCCGGGCTATTACAAAAACCCGGAGGCCACGGCGGAGATTCGCAAGTATGGCTGGCACCATACCGGCGATGTTGGCCTACTCGATGAACACGATTTCCTTTACATCGTCGATCGCCTCAAGGATATGATCATTACCGGTGGCTTTAATGTCTTCAGTGCCGAAGTGGAAACGCCTATTCTCGCTTTACCCGAAGTGCTCGAGTGTGCCGTGATTGGTGTCCCAGATGACAAGTGGGGGGAAGCCATATTGGCAACGGTTGTGCTAAGGCAAGGATACGAGCTGAGCGAGCAAGATATTATCGATCGTGTCCGCGCTAAGCTGGGCGGTGTAAAGACGCCCAAGCGGGTTGTGATCAGCGATGATATTCCCAAGACCAATGTGGGTAAGACCGACAAAAAAGCCCTGCGGCGTCGCTATAGCGTCTAAACTCTTTATTCAGTAAAAAAATCGAATACTGGGTGATCCTCACAGTTCGATTCTTTCAACACTTCGACAAAAAGGAAGACAAAGCATGAAAGCGATACAGGTCGCAAAACCCGCCACGCTCGACACCTTTCGCCTGGCTGAGCTTGATCAACCCGAGCCTGCCTTCGGCGAAATTGCCGTGCGTATCCATGCCAGTTCGCTAAATTTTCATGACTACGCGGTCGTCGCTGGCATGATTCCGGTGGATGAGGGGCGAATTCCAATGTCCGACGGCGCCGGTGAAGTGATCGCCGTCGGTGAGGGCGTCAGCGAGTTTGCGGTTGGTGATCGCGTGATGTCGACCTTCTTCCCTAACTGGCCGGGCGGTCCGGTCACGGCAGAGCGAACTCTAGGTGTTCCCGGCGATCATATCGACGGTTTTGCTGCAGAGTATGTGAGCATGCCCACAGCAGCATTTACGCATATGCCAAAGGACTACAGCTTTGAAGAAGCAGCGACCTTACCCTGCGCTGCGCTTACGGCGTGGCGAGCGCTGTTCGTGATAAATGACATACGCCCGGGTTCGACGGTGCTCACGCAGGGTAGCGGTGGGGTTTCGGTGTTTGCATTGCAAATGGCAAAGGCAGCGGGTGCGACTGTTATCGCAACCTCATCCTCTGAAGAGAAGTTGGCAAAACTGGGCGAACTGGGCGCCGATCACCTCATCAACTACAAGGAAACTCCCGAGTGGGGTGCGAAGGTCGTGGAGTTAACTAATGGTCGAGGCGTTGATGAAGTTGTTGAAATAGGCGGGCCCGGTACGCTGCCCCAGTCCATTGCGGCAACGGCGGTGGGTGGGAACATCTCCCTGATCGGAGTGTTGACCGGCTGGGGAGGCGAAGTTCCAACTGCTGAAGCGATGTGGAAAAACATAAGTATTTCCGGTCTTACCGTGGGCTCCCACGATCATCAGCGGGCTATGACACGCGCACTTGAAGCCGCAGATTTTCGCCCTGTCATCGATTCCAGCTTTCCGTTGGAGGATATTTCAGCTGCGTTTAAACATCAGGAATCGCAACAACACTTCGGCAAGATTTGCCTGACGATGTAGCGATGAAGGCCGGCGAAGTGGGTTGAGCAAGCCGTGTAAGGCTCGCTTCACCTCAGGAAAACGCTTCCACAGCGGCAGCTGTATCCATAAAGTCGCGAAAGCGCGTCCACTTGCCGTTTTCCACCGTGATGACATGCGCAAAGTCTGACTCAAAGTCTCGTCCGGTCTTGCGAGCCGTGAGGTGCAGATGGCCAGTGACGGTCACCATATTGCCATCATTCAAAAACTGCTCTGGCTCAAACTGATGAATATCGACCGAGGACAGGACGGTTTCAAAAAATCGCCGGGCTTCATCGATACCGCTGTATTCACTCGCGTAGGGGATCACGGGTGGACCGTAAAACTGGATGCGCACATTGTCGTCTAACAACTCGATAATGCCTGGCACGTCGGCGTTGCCGAATCGTACAAATAGCTCTTGCGTGACTTCTACGGGATCGTTAGACATCGCGACAGCTCCACTTATTATTGATAGATTAAATTATGTCCTGTGGAAATATATTCTAATAGAAATAAAAAGCTGTCAAGAGCACTCGTAGATCCTAACTGTCTTCGCGCTTGAGTGCTGGCACCACCTGACTGACGCGCGCCATAAACAGCAGGCCCGCGCGAATTTCCTCAATGGTTAACTCATCGACGATGCTACCGATGAATGCCTCGGTGCGCTTGATCATACTCTCTATTTCCCGTTGTCCCGCGCGGGTCAGCGTCACCAGCTTTTCACGACCTGAATTAGGATCTTCTGAAATCTCCAAGAAGGGCTTATCAGCCCTCGCGAGACTGCGCAGCGCTTTGGAGATAGCGGAACTTGTCACATCAAACCAGGAGCTGATCCGCTGCTCGATATCTTTACGGCGCATCAAGCGCCCGCCGTCGCCCTCAGAATGGATTATCCAGAGAATCACAGTTTGATGTTGGCTCAAGTCGCTGCCGCGTAAGGCAGATTCGATGGTAGAGCCAACCTGATAGTGGAAGGGATAGAACAGCTGGAGAAAATCGTGAGGCGAGGTCTTGCGTAGTGCTTTTTTCATCGCGGGTTTCACAGTGCTCATCAGGGATTTTCCGGCGTATCACTCGAGTGCTGACATGGTAAACCAATGTCAACTATTTCCAAATAACCAGATCGACAAATACTGTCTTGACAAAATAGTGTCCTAAAGATAGCTTTTGCGGCAAGTAACAATAATGAGCGCGCTTGGCGTGGCCGGGAGTAAATTTTTATGAGCAACTTACAGCAGACCGTTAAGGTCCCACAGGATTTTGGTGCGGTACAACTGACCGAGTCCCAGGTGATCGCTAATCCCTATCCATATTATGCGGCACTGCGGGACTTGCCTCCGCAATTTGGATTATTGGACTTTCCCCCAGGAACCATTCCTGGGCAGGATGAGCCCTATCCTGCCTGGGTGTTTCTGCGCCATGAAGATATCCGAGAGATTGTGCGCAACCACGACGTGTTCTCATCTCGCGATCAGATGCAGGAGGAGTCGTCTGCACCCACGCTTATGCTGGTTAATCATGACAGACCCAGGCATCGCTTCCTGAGAGGATTGGCTCAAAAGGCGTTTCTACCAAAACGCGTTGAGGAGGACGTCGCGCCCTGGGCGGAAAAAACGGTCACCGATATGATTGCTACGATTGGCGGCGGGGCGATGGAGTTCATGGACACCTATGCGGTGGAATTACCTGCTCGCTTTATTACCCGGTTGATTGGCACACCAGAGTCGGACTGGCCACAGCTTAGAAATTGGAGCAGTGCATTTATGGTGACCTCTGATTTCACCATGGAAGAGCGGCAGCAAAGTAACGTGGAGTTGGCTGCCTATTATTCTGCGCTGGTTGATGAGCGCATGGCGGCGATAGCGCGGGGCGAAGTTGTGGGTGATGATCTGATGAGCGCGTTTATTCAAGCAGACTTTGAGGGCGAAAAGCTCACGCCAGAAGAGGTGAAGCGATTTTGTATTACCCTCGTTGTGGCTGGCGCGGAGACCACCGTCTATTTTCTTGGAAACCTGGTCGCAACCTTTTTAGAACTACCCGAGCTTTACCAGCGGCTTCGGAATGATCGCACCCTGGTGCGACCTTTTATAGAGGAAAGCTTGCGACGTGATGGTCCTCCCCAGCGCCTATTTCGAGTGGCCAAGCAAGACTGTCAGGTAGGCAAAACATTCGTGCGAGAAGGTGATTGGGTTGCTCTGTTTTACGCTGCGGCCAACCGAGATCCGGCCGTGTTCGAAAAGCCCGATGAGTTTATTCTCAACCGGCCGAATATCACAAGCCATATGACCTTTGGCCACGGTATTCATTCCTGCATGGGCGCCCGTATCGCGCGCATGGAGGCGGATAAACTGTTAAATGGCTTGCTGGACCATTTCTCAAGCGTCGAGCCAGGTGAAAGTGAACCGCGGCGTCAAACGGGTGGTCTGCTGAATTACGGCTTTGACAGCTTGCCCGTCGTGTTTAAGGTTTAAGATGTTCTGCCCAAGGCAGCGCTATGCGTCGGGGTTGATAGAGGCCGTTGCTGTGCCTGCCATGTCCAACATGGCATGCAGCAGTACATTGCATCCAGCGGCAAGGTCCTCTTGCGTAGCGTTCTCTGCTTCGTTGTGGGAAATGCCATTTTCACAGGGAATAAAAATCATGCTGGTCGGTGCTACGGTGGCGACGTATAAGGAATCGTGACCGGCGCCACTGACCATTTCTTTGTTGGTATAGCCAAGATGGGCCGTTGCTTTTCGCACAGCGTGGACACAGTCTGGGTCAAAGCTCGTCACAGGCATGTACCATATTTCTTCAATGCGATATTCTAAGTCGTATTTGCTGCACTCGCTCGCCACCAATTCCCGAAAGTCCTTATCCATTTGTTCAAAGATCTCTAGATCTGGATGTCGCAGATCAACCGCCACCACGATGCGTTCGGGGACGGTATTGCGAGAGCCGGGCTCCGCGCGGATATCGCCGAAGGTTGCTCTCCCCCAGGGCGAATGTTGTGTCGCCATGGCATAGCAAGCTTGCATAATGGGCAGGGCTGCCAGAAACGGATCTTTGCGTGAAGTCATGGGTGTGGGGCCAGCGTGACAGGCTTCACCCTCGATGACGAGGTCATACCAGCGGCAGCCCTGTATCCCGGTGAGGACACCAATCTGCTTATTTTCCGCCTCCAGTATCGGCCCCTGTTCAATATGTACCTCGAACGCGGCCTTTATCGGTTTGTAGGTGGCCGGCCTTGTACCTCGAAAGCCAATGCGCTCGAGTTCATCAACAAAACGGCGTCCTTGCTTGTCTTCAATTGCATAAACCGTGTCTCTGTCGAACACACCACTCCAGACCCCAGAGCCCAAAAGTGCAGGGGAGAAGCGAGCGCCTTCTTCATTGGTCCAGGCCACCACTTCCAGTGGTGCATTGGTTTGAATGTTCTTGTCGTTGAGTGTGCGGATGATTTCTAATCCAGCAAGTACGCCATAGACGCCGTCGAATTTGCCGCCGGTGGGCTGAGTGTCTAGATGGCTTCCCGCGACCACGGGAGGTAGTGTGTTGTCGGCTCCGCTTCGGCGGACAAAAATATTGCCGACTTCATCGATTTCGATACTACAGTTCGCAGAACGTGACCATTGAATGAACAACTCTCTGCCGTGCCTGTCTTCATCGGTTAGGGCTTGGCGATTACAGCCGCCTTTTGCAGTCGCACCGATCTCGGCCATCGACATCAAGCTACCCCAGAGCCGATCGCTGTCGATTCTTAGATTGCTCATTGTGTATTCCACTGTACCCGATGTTCTAGTCAAAACAGTCCCTTAACCTTACCTGGGTCAAACAGTCTTGAATAGTGGTTTGCACGCCGTAACAAGTGCTTCTGAATCTACAGACTGTTGACCAGACGCAGCGCTGCAGTACCTACTTTAACCTGGCGAAATCGCCAAGGAGCGGCGGTGTTTATCAACGTGCCAGCGAATACCCCAAGCCGTGTAAGAGATCGTTGGACCTGCACGAATATGTTTGAACAGCTGAATGCTCAACAACGGGAATGCAAAGCAAGGACTTCTCGGGGCATCGTCGATGATGTTGTTTGGGTGGTTGGAGATGCTTGCTAGTGAGTTTTAGGCCGTCTGGACCTCTGTTGACTGGACGATTGGGGATGTATTGCAGATCATTCGACAGGCCACAATCCTTCACGCAACCACTGGTTGCGTGCTAAACCTCGCCGATGATTTATCGAATGCACGCTTACTCATTAAATGAAATTTATTATAATATAAGCTAATATATGTAGATATATTGTGGAA
>JBCCNJ010000097.1:0-15922 GCA_039025905.1 Pseudomonadota bacterium
GCTGTTGCGACTTTCATCAAAACTGCGATTGTCGTTGAGGAATTTGAGATTGAGATCGACTTCCGTTTTGCCTATAAGTCCATATACGTTTAAGAAGGGAAAGAGCCAGGCATCGAAGCGGGCAGACACATTGTAGACGTCCAAGTCTTGCGGCTCGATCAACTCGGAGAAAACCCCAGGATCAACAGTGCCGCCTTGGGGTAAATTGATAGTCAGCTTATCGAGATCAATCTGCTCCTTAAAATACAGCCCAACAAGCGATATACCGTAAGGCCAGGGTAAGACGATGCCTTTTTCGACGGCGCGCTTTCTGAACAGCGGCAGAATCCGATTCTGGCTGTACCGTTGCTTCGCGGCGTTCTCAGGGCCAGGCTCAGAATCTATCGACTCAAACGGTAAGCGGCTCTCCGGATTTTCATCTCTTTCGGTAAACGGCAACGTTAGCAGAGGCTTGGCATGCTTCACTTCGGCAGTGTCTTGAGCAGTTGCAGATGCCGTAACGTCAGTATCGGATTCCTTTTTAGAAACCGACTGTGCGCTCAGTGAGTCACTGCCAATAGGCGTTAGCGCAAGAGCGAGAATTAGATGGGGGATTGCAGGACTAAAGCGGCGCTTTGAATTCGCGATTCGTGGTTGGATTTTACTCAATGCTTGACACCTTGTTTGTTTGTTTTTATTGCTTGGTTTGCCAAATCCCTCCATGAACTGACAAAGTGACGCCGGACAAGTTACACTGTCTTGCTGTACCAATAATAACTGGATTGTTCTCTATGACTCCGCACAACTCATTCATCAGGCCAGCGTTTATTATCGCTTTTCTTTCACTCGTTCTCATCGGTTGCGACCGATCCAAACCTTTGCCGCCTGCTGAAGGTAGCGCCGCCACATCATACACCATCGCGGTCAATAATGAATTCGCAAACAGCCTTAACCTTGACGATCAAGAGGGCTTCGAGGACGCTAGCCGAGGCCTGATTGCAGAAGCTCCCGCTGTGCCCATCAAGGACAATGATGGCAAGGTCATTTGGGATGCCACCGATTACGATTTTGTGCAGGGTGATTCGCCCGATACTGTCAACCCAAGCCTGTGGCGTCAGTCCAAGCTCAACCTCAAGCGCGGTCTATTTGAGGTGGATGAAGGCATCTATCAGCTGCGCGGTTTCGACCTGGCGAATATCACGATTATCGAAGGCGACACAGGCTGGATCGTTATTGATCCACTCACCACCGAAGCCACCACGCGCGAGGCCATGGCCTTTGCCAGAGAGCACCTGGGTGACAAACCGATTTCCGCCATTTTGTTTACTCACAGCCACATCGATCACTTCGGTGGCGTGTTCGGCCTGATGACAGCCGAGGAAGCTCGGGAAAACAACGTTGAAATCGTGGCCCCTGTTGGCTTCATCGAGGAAGCCACCAGTGAGAATATTCTCGCCGGACCGGCGATGACGCGCCGAGCCCTATATATGTACGGCGAACGCCTCCCTCGCAGTGAGACCGGGCACGTCAATACAGGCCTGGGTATCCAGCCGGTGATTGGCACGGTGAGCATCATGGTTCCTACCAAGGTCATCGAAGAGGAATTCACCAACATCGAGATCGATGGTGTGCCCTTTCAGTTTATGAACGCTGCCCATTCGGAAGCGCCGGCTGAATTTGTATTTTATCTACCTGAGCACAATGCACTGTGTGGTTCAGAAGTGGTATCGCACACCATGCACAATCTCTACACCTTGCGCGGTGCCAAGGTGAGAGATGCGCTGAAGTGGGCCGGATACATAGACGAGATGCTGCAGAGGTGGGGCACTTCAGAATCCTTTTTCGCAAGCCACCACTGGCCGATTTGGGGCAGTGAGCGCATCTCCATCTTCTTGGAGAAACAGCGAGACCTTTATCGCTTTATCCACGACCAAACCGTACGTTGGGCAAACGACGGCCTGACGCCTAAAGAGATCGCGGACAAACTGGTATTGCCTGACTCACTGGCGCAGGTGTTTTACAACCGCGGTTACTACGGCACCCTCAGACACAACTCGAAGGCGGTTTATCAGTATTACTTTGGCTGGTACGACGGTAACCCCGCAAATCTTAACCCCTTGGCGCCTGAACCCGCCGGTAAACGCTACGTAGAGTACATGGGGGGTGCCGAGGCGGTCATCGAAAAAGCCCAGGCCTCTTTTGATCAGGGCGAGTACCGCTGGGTAGCCGAGGTGCTGAACCATGTGGTGTTTGCCGACCCCAATAATACCGCCGCAAAAGCGCTGCTGGCTGAAACCTATCGCCAGCTAGGCTATCAGGCTGAGTCCGGTCCCTGGCGCGATGTTTACCTCACGGGCGCATATGAACTGCAAGTCGGCGCGCCCAAAGAAGGCTTCGACCTCTCTGAAGCTGGTCCGCTGTTAGAGCAAACACCCGTGATCGAGTTTCTTCGAGCCATTTCTGTGCGCCTGAAGGCGGAAGAGGCAGATGGCCTGGAAATGACCGTTAATATTATCTTCACGGATCTCGGCGATAGCTACGTGTTAGAGCTGAAAAACTCGGTACTGCACTATCGCGAGGGTGCGCCCGCGGACAATGCTAACGCCACCCTCAACCTGACGCACCCTATGTTCATGCGGCTGCTATTGGGTGAAGCCGGCGTTCGCGATATTGCGTTTTCCGATGATATGAAAATCGAAGGTAGTCGCCTGGACCTGGTGAAGTTCTTCGGTCTGTTAGATCAGCCTACGGGCAACTTCAATATTGTCACGCCTTGATATCAACAGCGGGCGGTGGCGCTGGTATTCGCCGCCCGGATTATGCAGTCTAGACTCTTGTCGTAATCCGTTGTTGCGCGCGCACCTTGCTCGCGGAACGACTTGTCACCGTCTCGACCTCCGCTAGCACCTCATCAATAAAACTCTGCAGAGCGACGGGTATTGGCCGATCAGACAAGGTTGCAATCACACCCGGAGATGCGACATGGGATAAGTCGGTAATATCCATGATCGCAAAATCCTGCTTTGATAAATCCCATGGCAGCGTGTTGATTAGGCTAGCAGTGACAGCATCGGTCTCCTTGACGATGCGACGAATCACCGTCAGGTCATCAGCCCGCAGAAAAAGATCGTGCATATCTTCAGTGGATCTTTCGGTCTCATATTGCTGTCCTAACCAATCCAAATACCATTCGGGCAACTTAGGCACGAGCAGCGGATAGGGCAGCACGTCTTCGATATAGACGGCCTTTTGCTTCGTCAGCGGATGATCGCGCCGGCAAATGATGATGGGCGCTGTTAAGTTAAAGGTCTGGGTACGAATACCTGCCTGCGTATTTTCCAGGCGCGAACCGACATAAACATCCACATTGCGATCCAATAGATCTTGCTGCAGTTCATCCCAGCCGTGGGTGCGCAGTCTGAAGCGAAGCTTGGGAAATTTTTTTAATAGGCGTGCAAGTGCTGGCGCGACAATACTGTCCGCCATCCATGGGTCTGAGCCGATGACGACCTGACCACTATCAAGCGTACTGAGCAGCTTAACTTCGCGCCGGACTTGCTCGAGTCCGCCCAACGTCTGCTGCGCAGTACGGGCAAGCAGCTGCCCATACTCGGTAGCACTGACGCCACCCGGCCCTCGCTCAAATAACTCGACACCATAATCTTCCTCCAAGCGTCGGATGCTGACCGAGAGGGCAGACTGGGTCAGCCCCACGGCTTCCGCAGCGCGACGATAGTTGCGGTGTTCGCAAAGGGCTAAGACATGGCGTAGCTGTCGCAAAGACTCGGTCATGACAAATATTTATTGAAATCTCTAATATTATGAATTTGACACTAAAGTTGCCCTCATGTCACCTTTACCGACATAAATTTAAAACCACGCAAAAGGTGCCACTATGTCTGTTCACGCGATAAGTGCCGATGGAAGTCTGATCACCTACACCGACCGCCGCCGCTGGCTGTGGTCACTGTCGCTTTTTTGGCCGCTCATGCCTGTTATCTCCTGTTGGATGGCGGCCTACTCCGGCCAGCTAATCTGGTATTGGGGAACGCTTATCGTATGGTATGGCCTGGTACCGGTTATTGATCATCTGCTACCCACCGATGGCAGCAATCCACCCGAAGAGGTGGTGCCACAATTGGAGCGAGATCCTTACTACCGTGTGCTGACCTATCTGACGGTGCCCATTCATTACTTCACCCTGATCTACACCGCTTATGTGGTGGGAACTCAGAATCTGCCCTGGTATGCCATCCTGGGGCTCGCCTTATCAGTGGGTGTTGTCAACGGCCTGGCGATCAACACTGGGCATGAACTGGGACATAAAAAAACCAAGCTGGAGCGCTGGCTAGCGAAAATCGTTCTCGCGGTCGTAGGTTACGGACATTTTCTGATCGAGCATAACCGCGGGCACCATGTGGACGTGGCAACACCAAAGGATCCAGCGAGTGCCAAGCTGGGTCAATCGATTTACGGTTTCGCGAGCTGGGAAATACCCAATGCAATACGCCGCGCCTGGCAAGCGGAAAAGAATCGGCTAGCGCGCCAAGGCAAAGGGCCGTGGTCTATCGAAAATGAAGTATTACAGCCGACAGCGATGACGGTCGTACTCTACGGGACGCTACTTCTGGCATTTGGTTGGATCATGATTCCGTTCTTATTCATTCAAGCCCTGTGGGGCTGGTTCGGTATTCTCACCAGCGCGAACTACATCGAACACTACGGTCTGTTGCGGGAGAAACTAGATAATGGGCGCTACGAGCCCTGCCAGCCGCATCACTCCTGGAACTCCAATCACATCATGTCGAACTTGATTCTGTTTAATCTGCAGCGGCATTCAGACCATCATGCCAATGCCACGCGACGCTACCAGAGCTTGCGCAGTTTCGATAATTTGCCAGAGCTGCCCAGCGGTTATCCGCTGATGTTTGCGATTGCTTTGATCCCGCCTTTGTTCTACGCGGTAATGGACAAGCGCACGGTCGATTGGGTAGGCGGTGACTTTTCCAAACTCAATGTGCTACCCGAAAAACGCGCAGAACTGGAGGCCAAGTTCGCTGCTTCCTAGTCGAGGCTTACCGAGACACAGCGCTGATGTCTGTCAGCGCTGCCACTCTCTGGGGTCCAGCCGATAGTATTGCTGCAGTTCATCGAATAGTTCCGGACGGCGTTTCTGTAGGTCACCCGGCTTTTCGAAAAATGTCTCCGTCGCCACGGCAAAAAATTCCGCCGGATTGGTTGCGCCGTAGGCATCCATCACCGTCGATTTTCCGCTGCTAACCCGCGACCTGAGATCCTCGAAATTATCTGAAAACACCTTTGCCCAGGTGTGATAGCTATTGTTGCGGAGATAAGGCGCGCCGTTGGCAGTGCCCGATGCGGAGTCCAACTGGTGCGCGAATTCATGCAGCACCACATTGTGGCCATCGCTAAAATCCCGTGCCCCTTCTTCAACGTCGTCCCAAGACAGAATCACCTTGCCATTGCCCCAAGATTCCCCGAGTAAATGATGATCTGCCTGCGCGACTGTCCCGTCCTCTTGATGTTGATCGTGTTGCGCACGAAAAGCAGTGGGATAGACCAACACCGACTGCAGCTTGGGGTACACCGGCCCGGATTGGCCCAGCAACAGCAGGCAGGCCTCTGCGGCGATACAAACTTTCATGACATCGGTAACGGTGAGTCCAGCACAGCCATAAAATGTCTTGTCATCCAGAAATAGCTTTATCAACTGCTCCAACTTCGCGCGCTGCGGCTCTGGCAAGGTAGCGTAAACAGTGACGCGCTCGCGAAGTATTGCGCGCCAGTTATCGGGAAACACGGCCTCGACAATCTGTCTGCGACGCCAGCGCCGGTAATAAAAACTGACAAGAAAGATGCCGACCACCAATAGTATGGGCAGCGCGCCAAACATGGCTGGACTGAGTTCCATTAGCGTTGCATTATCAGGGCGTCAGTTGGCATGATGTTAGTTGACGCCACTGACAAATGCTGCCAACTCTTGATTAAAGCGGGCAGGTTCCTCATAGAAGGGGTTGTGTCCAGTTTCCGGGTAGTAGGACTGCCGTGCGTGGGGAACTCGCTCTGCGATATAGCGGCTCGATGCAGGCAGCACCACCTCGTCTTCTTCACCATGGATAAGCAGGGCGGGTTTGCTAATAGCGGCCAGCGCGTCATCGCCATCGATCACTCGACTTAACATTGCGACCCGCACTGCGGGAGAGACCATCATATTAAAAGCAAGCGCCTCCACGAAATCCTCTTGCGGCCAGTCCCCTTCGATGCAGGCTTCCAGGAAGCCCTGGGTACCTTCAATATTGACCTCCTGGCGCGGGTCCATCATGCGTGGAAACCACTCTCCTGCAGGACCTAAATGACCGCCGGCAATCTCCGTACCAAGCTGGGTCGCCGCACCCACGAAGACAATGCCCCCTAGTGCTTTATCGCCATATTTGCGGACATAGTCACTGATGACGAAGCCGCCGTAGGACCAGCCAACGATGACGGGGGACTGCATTTTTTTCGCAGAGATAACGGCGTGAACGTCATCCGCCCATACATCACTGTTGTTGTAGTATTCGGCTGTCTGTGGCCTCGCGGAGGACCCATGACCGCGCAGATCAATCACCACCATTCGAAAACCCTGTAGCTCAGCTGCTTCATACTGCGGTGCCCAAGATAAATGACTCTGCGAGAAGCCGTGCACCAGCAGTATTTCATCGCCCTTAGGATTACCAAATTCATATACTGCAATCGCCGTTCCCTCGCCACCGGGTATCATCGTCGGATGCTGAACCTCTTCCGAAGCGGCAAGTCCGCGGCACACTGAAAGCAGAAATAGGAAAACAGCGGTTAATACCGCTAGTAAATTTATTTTTGTCATGACGTGATTCCTTGCTGCGAAGTCGAAAGCCGGCTTTTATTCAAAGGTCACTTAATCAGCGTTGCTTCAGCACGGCAAGGGCACAGTAAATCAGCAACCAAATAATGAGAATGGCCCCGGCCAGAGCAAGTCCAAACCCTATCGCACCAAACAGGTTGCTTGCGCCCTGGGGGTTATCACCAAAACTCAGCGCTCGGCTCGCGGCAGCGTTGCCGAACCAGTAGAATGCCGTATTCGCCCAACCGATATAGATAAAGCCGTAAGCCGTGGTTTTACGCATCCCATCGCTTAGCGGAATGATCGGCAGAGCTAGTGCCACCGCAATCATCAATAAGCCATTGGTCAGGCCTCCCACATGCGCCCTAGCCCAGCCCTCTACCGTGCCGTAGTAAGGCATCTCGACTATAGTACCCGGCAACACTTCAAGACCGCCTATCAGGCCAAACCCCAGCATAAAGCCCGCCAACATGCTCATCACAATTACCAGAAAGGCATTCGCTATAACCAACTTCTGAAATCGCTCCATCTGTGCTTCTCCTTATTGTCGTCTGCACTCGCGGCGCTATTGACCACGCGTTTACATATTAGTAACACAATGCCAGACTTGTTGGAGGAATTCACGGCGCAATATATCGCCCTGGGTCACTGCGTCCATACAACGTTAATAAGGGACACGCTCATGACAGAACACATCACAGACTATTTGGTTGTAGGCGCAGGCGCGATGGGCATGGCCTTTGCAGATGTTCTGATGGAGGAATCCGATGCCACCGTCACTATTGTGGATCGATACCATCAGCCCGGTGGCCACTGGAATGTCGCCTATCCCTACGTGCGTCTGCACCAACCCTCGAGCTTCTACGGCGTAAATTCCAGGAAGTTAGGGCGGGATCGCATCGACAACTTTGGCTGGAACAAAGGCCTCTATGAACTCGCTGGCAAGAGTGAAATCTGCGCTTACTACGATACCTTGATGCACGATTTCATTGCCTCGGGGCGAGTTCAGTTCATGCCGATGTGCGAGTATCAGGGCGACGGCGTGGTGCAGTCGCTTTCATCTAAAGTGAGTCATAGCGTCAAAGCGAGTACTGTCGTCGATGCCACCTTTATGAACGTACAGGTACCGGCGATGGGCGGTCCGGCCTATCCGGTGACGGACGAGGTGACCTGCCTTGCACCGAATGAGCTCGTGAATGTCAAAGGCCAGTGGCAACACTATGTTATCGTCGGCGCCGGCAAAACCAGCATGGACGCCTGTCTGTTCCTACTGGACCAGGGTGTTGACCCAGCAGATATCTGCTGGATTAAGCCGCGAGAGGCCTGGCTCTGGGACAGAGCCAAAGCCCAATCTGAAGCTATGTTTGAAACCTCTTTAAGACCTTTCAATGTCGCTCGGATAAAAGTCATTGCGGAGTCCGAGTCCGTGGACGACGTCTTTGAGAAATCGGAGGTACAAGGCCTCTTTATGCGTGTCGATGAGTCAATTAAGCCAAGCATGTTCCGCTGCGCGACGGTAAGCAAGAGCGAGGTAGAGGCGCTTAGGAAGATCAACAACGTCGTTCGTCTGGGCAGAGTCAAGGCCATCAAAGCCGATACCGTTGAGCTTGAGCAGGGCGAAATCCCCATTGCCCCCGATACGCTATTTGTCGATTGCACCGCCGACGGCCTTGCTAAGCGCCCACCGCAACCGGTGTTCGCGGGCAACACGATCACGCTGCAATCGGTTAGAACCTGTCAGCAAGTGTTCAGCGCAGCCTTCATCGCGCACGTTGCACTGACTGATCGTAGTGAGGAAGAAAAAAACGTGTTGTGCTCGCCCGTGCCGCACCCGGACAAGGACGTGGATTATCTCAGCAATACACTGAGTGACCTGGTCAATGCCGTCGCGTGGGGCGAAGATGCCTCCCTAACCGCCTGGGTAAAGGCGTCGCGACTGGATGGATTTTCCTATCACGCGTCCGGCTCGGCGGAGGAAGACGCTGCCTTTGAGGCGGTGATGGAGCAGTACGGACCTATGGCGGCAGAAAAGATCATGAGTTACCTGTCGCTCGGAACGGGGGACTGAGCCATCCCAATCCGGTACCTGGTAATCCCACATCAGGTCAGCCGGAAGAAGGCACCACCTCGATTGCAGTGAGTTGATATTTGATCTCTCGTGGATCCTGACTGATGCCGAGCTGTAAGGGTGACACCGGCTCTTGATGCTCTATCACCAGGCGAACTATTCCATCTGCAATTGCGTTGGAAGGTACATGAAACTCCGCGTTAGAGAGATCGTGCGCGCCTTGGGTCAGTGCGTTGAGCGTCACAACCGTCGCCTCACTGCCGTTAAAATAGCGACCCGTCAGTGTCAAGGTAACGCCATTTTGGATTGGCGTGTCAGCAGGAAGTCTAAAGACTATCGTCGAGGTATTACCCTTGCTCCACACACCAGTCGCTGAGGGCTGATACCAGCCGCTTAGCACTACGTCAGGCTGGTCGAACCGAGTCAGTTGCGCGGTCTCGAGGGGGCGCAGCTCAGACTCTAACTGAGCGATTGTTCGTTCCATGTCGCTCTCGACTAACCGCTCGGTCGCAACGCGCAGATCATTGAGCGACGCCTCGCTATTGACCGGTTCAATCCCTGCAGCGGCCAGCTCGGCAACAAGCTGCTCCGTGCGCTCTATCGCGCAGTCGCCGGTGAGATGATAATGGGTATCGGCAAAACACCGAGCAGGGAATCGAGCATCGTTCACGGTGCCGATCATGGGGTAACCTGCCTCTTTGACGATGGCGCGAATGTCGTCTGCGTACTGAGAAATCTCCTTTCCAAGCGAACCGTTGCCGTAGCAGCGACTCCCTTCGCTGTCCGCCACGGATGGCCACGTGAAAACAACGCGCACTCCGCGCTCGCGCAGCACCCGTAAACTTTTGAGCGCGGCTCGAAATTCGTCTGAGATAACGAAGCCCGTTCGAAAGATCTGATGGCCCAGGATGTAGCCGTTACAGCCCTGCGGGGCGCCTGCAGCGGGCGCTTTTCGGCTGGGTGCTGCGCCAAAGGCCGCCGCATTAGCATGACGAGTGTAATCACGGTATCGTCCGAGTCGAGTTAACACATCTCGCGTTAGCACCTCCTCCGCTTTTGATTTAAAGGTCGTCCCCGCCACAGCCTGCAGTGGCAGTTGCTGAAGAATAAATCGAATACGCTGCAGGCTAGGCAGGTTGTGGTAGTAGTAACTGGCATTGAGCTGATCGGCGGTAATGACATCGATAAAGTCATCGGTGAGTACGTGATCATCGATATACATATTCCACTCAAGCGGCAAAATGAGCACGTCCCCCGGGAGTAAGTAATGCCTGAGATTCTGGATTTTTAAGCGCAGGGGAAAGTTGGCATTAACAGCGACAATCAACACCGGCGCACGAAAATAGTCGCTCAGTACAAGCGGATCAATGCCATATTGCGAGTTGGAGCCCGACTCAACTACCACCTTGCCCTGCAGCTCCGCGCCAGACTCCAGTAACAGTTGCCCATAAGCACCGGGAATTCCTGGCTCGGGTATAACTAGCCTATCAACCCAAAACACATACCCTAGCAGTAATACGAGCAGCGTGACTACTGAGGAAGCAAGAAACGTTTTTGGTCCTAGACGCATCAGAAATCGAAGTACAAAAATTCGGGTGGCTCGCTGCTGATCGTCAACAGGATACTCGCGAACAAAGCCACTGCCACCAGCGCAACATGCACAGGTGTAAAACGCTTTGCGCCGCGCACAATTTGGGTCGAGTTGGGCGCGAGGAAAGTCACAGCGGCAAATATTATAATCCAGACGCTATTGATAGGCCCCGCCACCTCCCGCCAGCTCTGAAACCATTGCCCGCTATGCAGCCACCCGGACTGCCAGGTGCTCACGCCATGGCTTCCGAGCATCGCACCTAGCATCTCAAACGCGCTGCCCATATCTTCTGCTCTAAAAACCACAAGTGCCGTGCTCACGAACAGAAACGTAATGAATCCGGCGAGCAATTTCGGCATAACAACCCCAAGGCCTTGCCACCAACGGTTGATGCACAATGCGATGCCATGCAGCGCTCCCCAGATAACAAAGGTCCAGCCAGCGCCATGCCAGAAACCGCCTATGAGAAAGGTAAGTATCAAATTGCGATACATTTTGAAGGATCCAGCCCGATCACCTCCCAGTGGCACATAGACATAGCTGCTCAGCCAGCGTGAAAGGGTCATGTGCCAGCGGCGCCAAAATTCGCGGATGTTGAGAGACTTATAGGGAGAATCAAAATTCTCTGGCAGTCGAATATTGAACATCAGCGCGGCGCCTATGGCCATGTCGGTATATCCGCTGAAATCAAAATACAGTTGCAAGGTATAGCTGAGACTGCTCGCCCAGGCATCTAACAGCGTCAATGAGCTGGTGTCGGCGAAGCCCTGATTAGCCCAGATACCGAAACCATCTGCAATCACCACCTTTTTGAAGAGGCCGATACCGAATAGCAGTACGCCGCTCGTCGTGTGATGCCAGTCCAGCTGATAATTTGTAGGTGAGACAAACTGCGGCATCATTTCTCGATGATGCACAATCGGACCGGCAATCAGCTGGGGAAAAAAACTGACGAATAGCGAGTAGCGCAAAAAATCGTAGCGCTCCACCGGGTTTCGATAGCAATCAATCAAGTACGCCAGCTGTTGGAATGTGAAGAAACTGATGGCCAGGGGAAGGATGAGATGCAGAAGCGGCAGGTCCGTCCCCAGCGCGAGATTAACGTTGCCGATGAAAAAGTCTGCGTACTTGAAATAGCCCAGCAACAACAGGTTGAAGGCTATCGCTGTGATAAGCCATGCCTGGTGACGCCAGGGGTAGCGATCGCGCTGCTCGCGGGAGGACTGCAATATCCTGCCCAACATAAAGTTCACCGAAATGGATGTGCCGATCAACAGTAGGTAGCTCGGATTCCAAAAGCCATAAAAGTAGAGTGAGGCCAACACCAGCCAGAGACGACTGGCGACAACCCAATTTGCGCGCAACAGCAGAAAATAGCCCGCGAAAACAATCGGCAGAAACGCAAAAATGTAATAGCTGGAGGTGAATAACAAGCGGTCTAAACTCCGCCTGTATTGCCAGTCAAATACCCGGTCTCTATGACGTTAAGCACGGAATGTCGCAGGACCAAGAAAGAACTATACGCTGGGGCCACGGCGAGCTTGCCCCAATAGCTTCAGGACAAACCATTCAAAAAGGTTTCTAAGGCCAGATTCGTTTCATCGGGCGCTTCCTGCTGAACCCAGTGCCCTACCTTCGGTATCAAGGTCGTCCCTCGAAAATCCGCACAACCGGCGCCTGCATCAGCAAACCCATCGTGGCCCGGCACGTAGTCACGAATGGCATCACTCTCTCCCGCAATAAAGCAGCTCGGCTGAGCGAGTTTAACCCCCTGAAAATCAGTGAAGTCGGTGTGGTCAAGCGCAACCGCACGATAGCGATTGAAGGGGCCACGAAATCCACCGCGTTCAAACGCCTGCACGTACACTGCCAGATCGCTTGTCGACATCCAATCTGGAAACGGATCGGGATCGACCATGCCATCTAGCAGGCCCGCTGTTTCCGGTTTGTGAACCAGCCAGGCTTCTCTTGGGCTGTCGCCTGAGAGAGCGTAATAAATCTTGCGCAGCGTGGCACCTACATCCTGTTCAGCTTCCCGCTCCGGTGCGTTCGCTTGTTGGAAGTACTTGATATAGAAAAATCGTCCATCATATACCGAGCTATAGAGTTCTATAAGCGAAACCTCCGACCAGGGTGTGAAAGGCACGCTCATACCCGCCACCGCATGGAAGGTATCCGGATAAAGCAAAGCGGTGTTATAGACGATAAGCGCACCCCAGTCGTGGCCGAACAACACAGCCGGCTCTTGCGACAGCATTCTCGCAACCGCCGCGACATCGCCTGCAATGGTCTTAAGAGTGTAGGCCTCAACGGCATCTGGTTTACTGCTGTTCCCGTATCCACGTACATCCATAGCAGCTACGCGGTAGCCCCGCTGGGCAAAGTAAGACATCTGGTGTCGCCAAGAATAAGAAAGCTCAGGCCATCCGTGCACACACAGTATCAAGGGTGCATGCTTATCGCCCTGAACATTTACCGTTATTGTTATGCCGTCACCGACGCCCGCGACTTCCAAAGTTTCCATACGCTCCTCGCTAGCGTGATGCTACCCCCTTCGGATGGAGGATCATTTCCTCCAATTCGATGGCCGACGCAGCATGACGTTCGGAACCCTCTACTTCACTTAAGCGCATGCGTGCCTCACCGAATTCGAGAAGCATACCGGTCCCGACGCGCGGCGTCACGGTCGCCGTTAGCGATAGCGCATTCAGAGACTTTGCAGAATAGTAGTCGAGCGCTACCGTGAGCCTGTCGCCACTGCGCATAAGCGGAAGCCAGCGGGCGAAATGGCTGCCATCACCGGAGTCCAAACGCAGGCTTAGCTGCACAGCACCGGCGTTACCCGTCAGCGCTACATCTATCTCGACAGAGATACGGCTGTGCTCGGGCACAGATAGCGACTGCCCACCAAACAGAATGTACATCTCCGTTGTGTTACGCACCTTTTGCTTTGCGCGAGTCAGCAAAGCAATAGATCTCTGTGCCGTATTGGTAATGTGAGTGCTGGTATCGGTTGATGCCAGTGATCGGCTCTTATCGACCAGAGCCCATAGGCGGCTTTCGACTTCTGCCGTAACCGGCAAAGCCAGACGCGGCTTCCCAAATACTGCGCCAGTGGGCGCAGTAAAGCGCTGACACATTTCGCCAAATTCCTGCCTACACAGATATACCTCACCGTTGGGTCGAATCAGACCGACAAATTGCCGGTACAGGTTGCCAAAGGCTATCGATCTACCGGTCTCGTAACGTCGAAAGACACTTCGCCCGATAAATGCCGGGCCGCTGTCCGTTAAGTCCAGGTAGTCCATGATAGAAATAGCCAAATCGGACTGAGAAAAAGGCGCGTCTACTCGAGCGCGATCACGCGACGGCGTCATCGCAATAAGAAAGCCCCAGACATCGGCTAGCTGAGAGCTCATTTGATCGACCTCATCCCTGTCCTCGCCAGGCTGGCCTGGACGGTACCCTCGATAGCTTGTGACGCCCACTGACTCATCGGAGGTGATCAGCACTAAAGTGTGATCAAGCACCCCCATCTCTTTAAGTGCCTCCACAAACTCCAACACCGCCTCGTCAAGATATTGCGCAGCGCTTGGAAAAGACTGAGCGCCGAAGTCCCGAGGCACGATATAAGGATGATGAGTACCCACGGTAAGCAAAGTCAAAAACCAGGGCTGCGAGTGATCTTGCAAGGTCTGGACTGTCGCCAAGCTCTGCTGCAGAAATGCTGCATCATCAATGCCCCACTGATTTCTCGAGTTGCTGTCAGGAAAGTATGCTTCGCCATGCACCTGATCGAACCCTGCCAGCGGCATGAACGCGTCCTTTGCCATAAAACCGATAGGCGCTGCCTGCATATAGTGGGTTGCATAGCCCGCCTCGCGCAGCGCATTCGGCAAGCAATGTAGTTGTTCAGTCTCAAGCGCCTGAGTCATTTTAGGTTCTGTGTTGATAAGTGAGGGCAGGTCACCACACAGCAGAGCATAGAGGCCCCGATTGGTCTGACGATTGTGAGAAATAAACGTACTGAAAGAGAGGTTCTCGATCGCCAGCGCATCCAGCGACTGCATAGATACGCTGGAACCAAAACCGTGTACCGCTGCCAGCGATTCGATGTGGGCCCCTGAGATACCTTCTAATACTAGTAGCAGAATATTGGGATGTTTGGCTTTACGTTGTACAAGCGACGCACCGCTAAGATCTTGCGAGTAGATTGAAGCCGTATCGGTATCACCGTTGTAAACGGCTTGAGTGCGATAATGAGCCGAATACGGCCCGATCAAGCGCAGCAGATTCTCGTGAACAACGTGAGTTTGTCGCCACCGCGGCGCATCCAGCGATAGTGGCAGCCAGCTTATGAGAGAAAGTCCTAGTAATGCGCAGCTCGAGAGCATCAGACCGCCGCCTTTTTTTGTGGGCAGGCGCAGGGCGAACCACAAAAGCGCCGCAACCATCAGTAGCAAGATCCAGTTAAGCAGTGTCGATAAGGCTGGAACCACCGATGCGCGTAAAAATACGGAATCGAACAAGTACGAGAGATTGCGTAAATCTGCCGACCCGCCCAGGGTGCGTATATGCTCGACGTTTAACAGATTCAGTGCACACCACAGCATCGCGAGCAGTGCTACCGCAGTGCGGCTCCACCGCAGCAAGCTCAGAAGGAAGCCGTAGAGCAGTAACGCGATCATGACATCCGATAGGGCGCCACGAACGTCGAACGCCAGCGGCGCAATGGTGTGGCTTTGCAATACCGCGAGCCGAACAAGCAGCGCAGGAAGCAGCAGCGCTAACAGCAGCAGTGCTCGCTGCCGTGTCATCAGCAGCGCCTGGTCCCTATCTGGTAGGCGAGTCGTCGCCTTGGGCTGGACATCTCCGAGCGTGGGGCAAAGCTCTTATCGCAGACAATTAAAGCGAGGGTTCGCGCCCGCAGCCGAGAACGAATTCGAGCATATCCGGCACCGGCTCTGGTCGAGGCCGGTGAAAGGGTTGGCGCTGCCTGTGCACTGCGCGCCACAGCGCACCGATCGCAGAAGTCGAACATGGCAAGGATAGTGATAAAGGGCCAGTCTTGAGTATAGAAACTGGCTAGAGTGCGTCACAAGCGGCAACTATCAATATGTCCAGTTAGTTGCGAGTTCCGCCCCTAACGCTGAGCGAGCTGTTCTGCAGTCGGAATGGTTCGGGTTTCTCCAGGCGTCATGATTTCGAAATAGCGGCGCTCTACGCCGTGTTTTTCCAACGCTACCAGCAAGTCGGCCACCGGTTGATCAATCGCCTCGTAAGTCAGCTGAAATGTGCCGAAATGAATGCCAATGCTGTAGTCACTCTTCAACTCCAAGTGGGCTTTGACGGCATCGTCGGGATTGAGATGAACGTTTTTCATTAACCAACGCGGTTCGTAAGC